>CALFML010000031.1 GCA_937879845.1 uncultured Myxococcales bacterium | reverse complement strand
CGAAGACATTCTTTCGCTGCTCCTTTCGTGCCGCTACGAAGACGGCCGGCCGCTGTCGGATCTGGAGCTGTTCTCGCAGCTCTTTACGTTCGTGTTTGCCGGCCATGAGACCACGGCGATCACGCTGTCCTGGGCGTTCTACTTTCTGCACCGGCACCCGGAGTGCTTGCAGCGCCTCCGCGAAGAGCTGGCGCCGCTTGGCAGCTCCCCCGATCCGGAGGCCGTCGCCAAGCTGCCGTATCTGGAGGCCGTGTGCAATGAGACGATGCGCCTGTGTCCGGTGGTTCCGGTCCTGACGCGCAAGCTGGCGCGGCCGCTCACCGTGCTCGGCTACGAGCTGCCGGCCGGCATGCTCTTCGGCATCGGCGCCTTCATGGCCCACATGCGGCCCGAGGTCTACCCGGAGCCCGAGTCATTCCGCCCCGACCGATTCCTCAACCGCACCTACAGCCCGTTCGAGTTCCTGCCTTTCGGCGGCGGCGCCCGGCGCTGTCTCGGAGCGGGGTTTGCCATGTATGAGATGAAGATCGTGCTCGCAGCGCTGCTTACAAACTACCGCTTCCGGTGCCTGGAGACCCGCCCGGTGCCGCCGGTGATGCGCGCCGCCACGGTCGGGCCGCGGGGCGGAATCCGGATGATGCTGGAGTCGTAAAGCAGGCAACCGGAAACCAAGTCAGGAACAAGGAAGCTCTCGCATGCAGTCTCAATCCAAGTCTGGCGTTTGGCGCAAGGTCCGGCGGGGTCTTTTGGTGTTCGCCAGTCTTTTTTTACTCCTTGTGCTCACGGCGGCCAGCTGGAACGCGCTGTGCGACGCCCGCGACCGCCGAAGATTTCCGCCGCCGGGACAGCTTGTCGTGGTCGATGGGCTCAAGCTCCATCTGCACTGCATCGGCCAGGGCGAGCCGACCGTGATCCTCGACACCGGGTTCAGCATGCCGGCGATCGGCTGGGTGCGGGTGCAGCCGGAGCTCGCCAAGCGGACGCGCGTGTGCTCCTACGATCGCGCCGGTATGGGCCATAGCGAACAAGACAGCGCGCTTACGCCGCGGCCCGCAGCGCTTCTGGCGACGCAGCTGCATGACCTGCTACAGCGCGCGGCGGTGCCGGGCCCGTATGTTCTGGTCGGCCACTCCAATGGCGGCTATCTCGTCCGCGCCTTCCATAAGCGCTTCCCAAGCGAAGTGGCGGGGGCGGTGCTGGTCGATTCCTCTTCGGAATATATGGATGAGCGGTTCCAGAGCACGCTCGGCAAGGACTGGAAAGTGGAGGAGGCAGACAACCTGCGCACCGCCCACCGGATGCGGCCCGTGGTGCGCGCGCTTCAGTGGACCGGCGTCGCGCGCTGGCAGCTCATGCAGGCGGCGCAGAAACAGAACTTCGGCCTGCCGCCCGATGTCATCGCCGAAGCCATCTTCCTTCTCAACCAGCCCAAGTGGTACCCCGCGGCCGTGGCAGAGCTCGATGGCGTCATGGAGACCTGTATGGAGCTGCGGGCGGGCCCGGGGATGGGGCAGCTGCCGCTTATCGTTCTGACCGCGGGGAACTTTCGCCCGAGCGGCGGGCCGGCCGATCCGGCGCAGCAGGCGGAGTGGAATCGGATCTGGGTTCATGAGCTGCAGCCGCAGCTGGCCCGGCTCTCGACTCGCGGCCGGCAGGTGGTGGCGGACAGCGGCCACATGATTCCGTTCGAAGCGCCCGGAGCCGTGGTCCAGGCTGTGGAGGAGGTGCTGAAGATGATCGCGGCCTCCGCCAAAGATCCCGCGGCGCCTTAGAACGCTTGTGCGCCTGCGGTGGGCTCCAGGGAGTGCAGCTCACCGCCGGAGTAATAGCGCAGGGCAAACGGAGGAGCCACGCCGCGCACGACGAATGTGCAGCGGCGCGGTTCTTGGACCGGTACCGTATAGTCGCCATGCAGCCGGGATGCGGGCGGCGGTGTGGCGGTAGCGAAGAAATACGCCCGCGGCTCCAAGAGCTCAATCGAAAGCCGCACCGCCTGCGCTTCGGCGGTCGCCGTCACCGCGACCGCATCGGCTGGGCCTATCAGGGTGTGAACGCTCAGCGCAGAGACCACAGGGGGCGCCGCAGCGAACAGCCGCAGGGCCGCTTCGACGCCGTTACGGAGGACGAAGGCGCCGCCGATGTTGTCGGGCAGATTTGTAAGGAGCAGCGGCGGCTCGGCGGGCTCTTGCTGTAGCTGGGTGATGATTCGCTCTGAAAGGGCGCCGGCCTTATGCCAGTTGTGGTTTGAGTAGCCGAGCATCGCGACATAGAAAACCTGGAGCAGCGCCAGCGCGAGCCGCTGCGTCGCCGCGCCGCGCAGGCCAAAGCGCAACAGCGCCACCACCGCGATCACCAGAAACGCCGAGGGGAAGTATAAAAACCGCTCGCCCTCGCTGCCCAGCAGCGACACGCTCAGGCTGAGCACCGGGAGCAGCGCGAGGTAGGCCGCGGCCAAAAGGAAGCCGAGGGTCAGAAGCTGCGGCCGTTCGAGCCGCTCCCGCACTTGCCGCAGCACCTGCCACAAGACCCCGAGCCCCGCCGCCGCCGCCACGAAAAGAAGCGGCAGCAGCGCCCACAGCGGCAGGTGGTGGCGCAGCGACTGCATCACCGCATGCTGAACGCCGGTGGTCGATGCGTCGCGCGGCAATAGCGAAACCGGAATCGGAGCGGCGATGGCGCGCACGGGAAACAGCACCAGGTTGACGGCCACCTGCAGCAGATCGGGCTTGAAGTGCACGGCGGCGCCGTAGCCGCCCAGCCACTTGCCCAGTACGGCGCGGCGGACCCCAAGATAGACGCCCCCCGCGGTGAGAAACGCCGCCACTCCCAGCATCCGATGCGGCCGCGGTCCCGCCGCGGTCGCCGGTCGGGCGAGCAGCCAGTCCCAGAAGAACACGATCGCGCACAGGGTGATCACCGACTCCTTGGCGCACAGGCCGACGAAGGAAAGGGCCAGCGACAAGAAGAGCCGGCTCGGGCGGCCGGCGCGGCGCATCCAGACATCCAGCGCGGCGAGCGCGAAGAAGGAGGCCAGGAGGTCCGTGCGTCCGGAGATCCACGACACCGACTCGGAGTGGGCCGGCAGGGCGAGAAAGGCGACCCCGGCAAGGAGCGCCGTCAAGCGGTCGAGCGAGAGCGCGGCGGCGATGCGGTAGACGAAGAACGCGCAGCCCGAGTGCAATAGGACGTTGGTGAGGTGAAAGCCCAGCGGGTGCAAGCCGTAGAGGCGGTAGTCGAGGTACAGGCTCGCGGCGACGAGCGGGCGGAAGAAGTTCGCGCCGCGCCACCAGATGCCGAGCGGTCCGCCGTGCTTTATCGCCTCCAGCAGCGTGAAGTCGTCGGATAGAAAAAACGCCCCGAGGATCGGTGCGAACAGGACCACACCGGCCGTCAGAAAAAGCAGACAGATAAGGGCGTCGCCGGGGCGCCTGGCCAGCGAGGACTTGGCGATCATGGGGCGGCACCGTACCGCAAGCGAATCGGCGGCGCCAGCAGGCTGTTGCCCCAAAGCGCGGGGCGGCTGCTATCTTAGGTCCCAAAATGTCAGAGATGTCAGAGACATCAGGTAGCGCAGCGGGTCCCGCAGCAGATAAAGACCGGCGCCTCTACGGGATTATGCTGGCGCTCGGCGCGGCGTTTACTTGGAGCGCCGCCGGCGTGGGGATCAAGCTGCTGCCGCTCTTGCCGCCGGTCATTGCCGGGATGCGCTCGCTGTTCGCGCTGCCCATCCTGATTGTCGCGCTGCTCCTGCGCGGGCCGGCGGCGCGACGGCCGGAGCTATATCGGTTCGCGCTGAAAAAGCCGCTGGTCTGGGCGAGCGCGGCGGCCTACGCCCTGTGCGTCACGCTGTTCGTGTTCGCCACTAAGCTTACCACCGCGGCCAACGCCATCCTGCTGCAGTACAGCGCGCCTATCTACGTCGCGCTGCTCTCCTGGCCGCTTTTGGGCGAGCGGGTGCGCGGCATCGACTGGCTGGCGATCCTCGGCTGTCTCACCGGGGTGGCCTGGTGCTTCGCGGATCAGCTGACGGCGAGCGGGTGGACGGGGAACCTCTTGGCCCTGGGCTCGGGTCTGTGTTACGGGCTGCTGCCGCTTTTTTGGCGGCGGCTGCTGCAAGCGGAGCAGCGCCGGGAAAGCGCGGACGGCGCGGCGGCGGGACTTGAGCGTCGGAGCGATCCGGCGCAAGAGTATGTGTATTATTTGGCCCCGATTTCGCTCGTGCTCGGCAATGCGATGAGCGCGGCGTGGTCGCTGCCATGGGTGCTCGGGGCCCTGCCGCACGGCGCGACGCAGTGGGTGACGCTGCTCCTACTGGGCACGGTGCAGATAGGTCTCGCCTATCTGATGTACACCGCGGCGGTGCGGCGCCTGCGGGCGATCGAGTGCCTGCTGGCCACGGCGCTGGAGCCGATCCTCAATCCCTTGTGGGTGGCGCTGTGGGCGCGCGAGCAGCCGGGCCGCGGGACCCTGTTTGGCGGCGCGATGATCATGACCACCGTGATCGTGCACAGCCTGCTTCTAAACCGCGCCCGACCCAAGTAGCCGCCGCTCAGCCGAGCAGCTGGAGGACCAGCGGCCGTCCCAGGTAGATGCTGTAGCCGATCGAGATCGCCCCGACCGCCACCGACATCGCGCGCTGCGCCAGCGGATGACGGCCCAGCCGCTTGAGCGGCCAGCCGGCAATCCCCGACAGCGCCGCCATCCCGAGCAGCGACCCCAGACCGAACAGGGCGATGTACCACAGCCGCATCGCCACCGAAGGCATATTGGCCAGGGCCAGCGCCGTCAAGCTGCCGCTGCCCGCCAGACCATGCACGGTGCCGATGAGCAGGGGCCGCTGCGCCATGGTCCATCGGCCCACGTGCAGGTGCGCCGCCGGTCCGCAGTGGTGATGCAGGGTGTCGCCGTGCGAGTGCAGCCGCACCGGCCCGGTCTTAGGCTGCCACAGCGCGTAGTGCAGCGCCCGCCACCCCAGGACCAGCAGCAGCACGGAGACCGCAAGCTCCAACCCGGTGGCCCAGCGCTCCGAGAGCTGCCGCTCCAGCACCGCCAGGCTCCCGCCCAGCCCCAGCAGCGCCAGCGAGTGCCCAAGCCCCCACCACGCCCCGAGCGCCGCCACCTTGCGCGGGCTCCGCTCCACGGTCAGCAGCGTCGACACGGCGGCGATGTGATCCGGCTCCAAGGCATGCCTTATCCCGAGCAAGCCGCCAAACAGACATCCCGTGATGAGCTCCAGCATGGTGTGACTCCGTGGCGACCGTCTCCTTCCGCGCGGCCTGGGTCGCAAGACAGCTCGGCGGAAGCGTCCTACGGTCCCGTTCGACCGCCATCGGTACGCTAGATGGCTGAGATCTTCACCTACCATAAGTTGCCACCCCGTGGCAAAAACTGCCGGCCCTAAGTCGCCGCGGCCTAGCTGTGCCATGGCGAAACGGCGCGACCAGGGTAAAGTACCGGAAACTTGCGACCGCCTCGGTCATCTCGACTTGGCGGAGCCGAAAACCCTTCCCTCGTGGAAATGCTTGGAGGTGTCCTTGCTCTCGCTGCGCAATCTCACCAAGACCTACGCTGGCGGCGTACGCGCTCTGCGCGGGGTGTCGCTCGACATTGCTCCCGGAATGTTCGGACTGCTCGGGCCAAACGGCGCCGGCAAGTCCACGCTGATGAAAGTCTTGGCGACGCTGCTCGATCCCGATGAGGGGACGGCGACGCTCGACGGGGTCGATCTGCTAAAGGACAAGGATCACACCCGCCGCATCGTCGGCTACCTACCGCAGGAGTTCGGCGTCTACCCCAAGATGCCGGCCTATGATCTGCTCGACCACCTGGCGGTGATGAAGGGGCTCAACCAGCGCAGCGAGCGCAAAGAGGTGGTCGAGGCGCTGCTCGTGCAGACAAACTTATGGGAAGCGCGCAAAAAGCCGCTCGGCACCTATTCGGGCGGGATGAAGCAGCGCTTCGGCATCGCCCAGGCGCTCATCGGCAACCCGCGGCTCATCATCGTCGATGAGCCGACCGCCGGTCTCGATCCGGCGGAGCGCAACCGCTTCCTCAACCTGCTGGCGGGAATCGGCCAGGGCGCGGTGATCATCCTATCGACCCACATCGTCGAAGACGTGCGCGAGCTGTGCGCCAGCATGGCGATCATCAGCGGCGGCCAGGTGCTGCACCAGGGCGCCCCGGATGCCGCGATCGCCGCGATCAAAGACCGCATCTTCACAAAGACCGTGCAAAGCGATGCGGAGCGCGCGGCGCTGGAGAGGTCGCACAAGGTGATCTCCACCCACCTTCTGGCCGGCCGGCAGCAGCTGCGCATCTACGCCGATACCCAGCCCTTGGACTTCTCCCCCGCCGAGCCGGATCTGGAAGATGTCTACTTCAGCAAGCTTCACAAGGCGCAGCGCGCAGAGGCGGGGTGAGCCATGCTCGGAACCTTCCTGCGCTTGGAGCTCAACCTCCGCTTTCGCGCGCTCTCCACGTATGTCTATTTCGCGCTCTTTTTCGCCTGGATGATGCTCGCGGTGTCGGCGCGCGACTTCGGCTTCGTTCACGGCAAGATCTTCCTGAACGGTCCGTTTGGCCTGACCCTTGCGTATGTGCAGTTCAGCGCGCTCGGCTCGATCCTCATCGCCGGACTGTTTGGTCCTTCGATCCTGCGCGATTTCCAGACCGAGATGTATCCGCTCATCTTCACCAAGCCGGTGCCTAAGTACGCCTATCTCGGCGGACGATTTCTCGGCTCGCTCTTGACGGCCCTGTTCATCTTCTCCGGTCTGATGCTGGGGGCCGCGGTCGGGGCGCTGATGCCGTGGGTGGACCGGGAGAGGCTCGGGCCGATTCACCTTTGGACCCACCTGCAGCCGTTTCTGCTCGTCTGCGCGGTGCAGATCTTCGCGCTGGGGAGCCTGTTCTTCTGCGTGGCCGCGCTCACCCGGCGGCTCATCGTCGTGTATCTGCAAGGCGTGGTGCTGCTGGCGATCTATCTGATCCTGCTTATCACCATCGTCACGCCGAACAAGATCGAGGTCTGGCCGGCGATGTTCGATCCGCTGGGGCTCGTGCTCGTTGCCAAGGTGGCGCGCTACTGGACGGTGGCGGAGAAGAACTCGCAGCTGTTTTCGCTGTCCGGCCTGTTCCTGGCGAATCGACTGATCTGGATCGGGGCGGGGCTCTTGGCGCTGGGTATCACTTGGCGCTTCTTCCCGATGTCGGCGGAGCTTCTTACCGCCCGCCGGGCAAGCCGCAAGACGGATGCGCAAGAGACGGCGGCAGCGCCCGCGCCCAAGCTGCGCACGGGAAGTCCCATGGCAGCGGAACTGCATCCGAACTCTGTGGCGCAGCTTCTCTCGCTTACGCGGCTGCGCTTTTTCAACATCGTCCGCGAGCCGGTGTTCTTTGCCATCACGCTGGCCATGGTCGCCATGGGCCTGGCCAACGGCCGCTTCGCCGGAGAACAGAACGGCAGCGTGGTCTGGCCGGTCACCTATTTGATGCTTCAGGCCGTGCAAGGCACGACGAACGTGTTCCTGTACATCGTCGCCACCCTGTATGCCGGGGAGCTCGTATTCCGCGAGCGCGATGTCCGCTTCGATCAGATTCACGACGCGCTGCCGCTGCATGATTTCATCGACTGGTGGAGCCGCCTGTTGGCGCTGTCCGGCGTGGAGCTTGTGCTTTTGACGGTGAGCGGGCTGTGCGGGGTGGCGATGCAGGCGGCGGCGGGATACTTCCACTTCGAGATTCTGCTGTACGCCAAAGAGCTTTATCTCGTCGCGTTCCCGCAGCTTCTCATCTTCATCCTGCTCGCGCTGTTTGCCCACACGGTGCTCAGCAACAAGTTTGCCGCCCATGCCGCCGTGATCGGCTATGTCGTCGCGGTGCCGATCCTATATCGCGTCGGAATCGAAAACCGCCTCCTGCTCTATGGCGAGATCACGCCCTACACGTACTCGGATCTCAACGGCTACGGCCACTTCGTCGCGGCGCTGTTCTGGTCCATCGTGTATTGGCTGCTGGCGGGATCGGTGCTCGGCGTGATCTCCATTGCGCTGGCCCGCCGCGGCACGGGCACCGGACTGCGCGACCGCCTGCGCCAGGGACGCGGACGCATCGCCGCGCTGGCGCCGGCCGCGGCGGTGTTCCTTGTGCTCATGGGCGGCGCCGGCGGCTTTTTTCATTACAACACGCACGTCCGCAATGAGTTCCGCACCGCGAAAGAGCAGCGCCACCGCCAAGCCGACTATGAGCGGCTCTACAAAAAGTACAAGTGGCAGCCGCAGCCCAAAGTGACCGCGGTGGATGTCGCGGTGGACATTTACCCGGAGCGCCGTTCCTTCACCGCCAGCGGCCACTACCAGGTCGCAAACCGCAGCGACCAGCCGATTGCCGAGGTCCACATCACCGACGCCAAAGAAGCGATCGCCGAGGTGCGGTTTGACCGCCCTGCCCGCCTGACGCTGCAGGACCCGAAGCACTTCTATTCGATCTACACGCTGGAGACGCCGCTGGCGCCGGGCGCCGTCATGCGGATGGACTTCCGCTCCGGCTATGAGGCGCACGGCTTCCGCGATGGCAACGAGCGGCCGGAGCTGGCGGAGAACGGGACCTTTTTCGACCGCGACTACTTTCCCCAGCTCGGCTACATCGAAGGGCAGGAGCTGGATGACCCCGGACGGCGGCGCGAGGAGAAGCTGCCGCCGCTGGAGGAGATGGCGGTGCGCGGCGACGCGCGGGCCACGCGGGTGAATCTGTTTACGTCCGACTCGGACTGGATCACCTTCCACGCTACGGTCAGCACGGCGCCGGATCAGATCGCAGTGGCACCGGGCTACCTGCAGCGCGAGTGGATGGAGGGCGGCCGCCGCAAGTTCGAGTACGCCCAGGGCGAGACGCGCATCGCCAACTTTTTCTCCTTCCTATCCGGCCGGTTCGCGGTGCGGCGCGACAAGTGGAAGGACGTAAACATCGAAATCTACTATCACCCCGGCCACGACTACAACCTCGACAAGATGATCGAGGCGACCAAGGCGGGCCTCGCCTACTTCGAGCAGAACTTCAGCCCGTACCAGTTCCGGCAGTTCCGGGTGCTGGAGTTCCCGCGCTACCGAACCTTTGCGCAGTCGTTTCCCAACACCGTGCCGTACTCGGAGGCGATTGGGTTTCTCGGGCGGCTGGCGAAACCGGACGACATCGATCTGCTGTTCTTCGTCACCGCGCACGAGCTGGCGCATCAGTGGTGGGGGCATCAGCTCATCGGCAGCGCGACGCAGGGCTCGAACATGATGTCGGAGTCCCTGGCGGAGTACTCGGCGCTCAAGGTGATGGAGAAGCGGTATGGAGCATCGCGGGTGCGCAAGTTTCTGCGCTATGAGCTCGACGGCTACCTGCGCGGGCGCGGCCAGGAGACGCGGCACGAGCCGCCGCTGTCGCTGGTCCAGCGCGAGCCCTATGTCTGGTACCAGAAAGGTTCGCTGGCCCTGTTCGCGCTGGCCGACTATCTGGGCGAAGAACGGCTCAACGCCGCGCTGCGCGGCTACCTGGAGAAGAACCGCTACGCCACCGGCACGTATCCCGATACGCGCAGCTTCGTCGATGCGCTGCGTCAAGCGGCGCCGCCCGAGCTGCGCTATCTGGTCGAGGATCTGTTCGAGTCGATCGTGCTTTACGACAGCCGCGCGGTCCGCGCGACGGCGACGCCGGCTGCGGACGGCAAGTACAAGGTGGCGCTGGAGCTGTCGGCGCAGAAGCGCAAAGCGGACGGATCCGGCAATGAGTCGGCGATGAAGCTCGATGATGTGATCGAGCTCGGCGTGTTTGCGGGCAAAAAAGACGACCTCAAGCCGCTGTATCTGGCCAAGCATCGCCTGGCGCAAGAGACCTCGACCATCGAGCTGACCGTGGACGCGCTGCCGACGTTCGCCGGCATCGACCCGTATCACCGGCTCATCGACCGCAACCCGGACGACAATCTGATTGCGGTTGATTCGAAGTAGGCTGCGCGCCGTGTGGTGCCGTGCAGCATCAACTGGCGGAGCGCTGCACTAAGTGAACGGCCCGAATGACTAGACCCTGGCGGGCTGCGCCACGGGTCCTGTCCCCTGCGGCACCCCGTCGCTGATGCGCCGGGGACCCCGCCTCCGGCGCCACCCGTTGAGGGACCAAAAGTCTAGACGCAGTCGGCTGAATACTTAGGGATTGAGCCGGCGCAGGCGGTGGGCCATGTGTAGGATGTCGGCCATGGAGCGGTCGGCTTGGGCGCCGCGGGCCAGGATTGCGGTGATGAGGCCGCCGGGCTCGGAGTAGGCGTAGTAGGTAAGGCGGGTGCCGGCGCCGGCGCTCGGCTCGATCATCCAGCCGGCGCGGATGATCGGGATGCGGACGTGGCCGGCGGCGACGGGCGGGCCGACGTTGGCGACGCTCATGCAGCGGAACGCGGTGCGGCCAAGGGCTGGGTCGTACGTGCGTGTCACTTTGATTACGTAGTCGCGATCGGAGACGACCGGCGTGCGGATTTGATCGTAGATGAGAAGCTCGTTGGGGCTCTCTGCCAGCACGTCGCGGTGCTTGAGCGTGGCCATGTCGCCGCCGCGGAGGGCGCGCCAGACATCGTCGGCGGCGGCAGCAGGAGCAACCGGCAGCTCGACCGCGGCGCGGTGCTCGTAGTAGCTCGATCCGGGGACGGGGCGGCGCTGCAGGGTGATGCCCTCTTTGACCGCGTAGGTTCGCCAGCCGGCCGCATCGGTGTCGGCAGCGGTGAACTGCACGAGCGCCGGCTCATCGGCGGCAGCGCCGGCGGCCGGACGCGCCAGGGCGCCGCAGGCCAGCGCGCAAAAGGCCAGCACGCAGAAGAAAAAATCGAGGCTGCAAGTAAGTGGGCGAGCAGGGCGCATTCGGGCTGGCGATTCTACTTGGTCCGCAGCAGGATGTCTTGCAACGATTCTGCAACCGCTTATTCTGGCGCCGGCTGCCGCTGCAGCCGTTTTGGGAGATGCGCATGGCCCAGGCTGCACAGCTGCTCTTCAATGCCAATGTTCGCGCCATGGATGGACCGGACACGCGCGCCGATGCAATCGCCTGGCGCGACGGCCGCATCCTGAGCGTCGGCTCGCACGCGGCGGTCGCGGCGGCGGCGGGCGCAGCGGCCGCGCGATGGGATGCGGGCGGCGCCACGGTGTTGCCGGGCTTTGTCGATGCGCATCAGCATCCGTGCGTCGCGGCGATCCATGGCGGGCGGGTCCGGCTGGCGGCGCCTGCGGTCACCGACATTCCCGGCTTGCAGCGGGCGCTCAGCGCCGCCTCTTGCGCGCTGCCGCCTGGGCAGTGGCTGGTGGCCATGGACTGGAACGAGTTCGAGCTCGCCGAGCGCCGGCCGCCGACGCGCCGCGAGCTGGATGAGGCCGTGCCCGACCGCCCGCTCATGGCGATGCACTACACGTGTCACCGCGTGCTCGCCAACAGCCGGGCGCTGGAGCGGGCCGGCATCGACCGCCACACCCCCGATCCATCCGGCGGCATCATCTCACGCGGGGCCGGCGGCCTGCCCGACGGCCTGCTAATCGAACGCGGGATGAGCCGGGTCGAGACGCTGGCGCGGCAGAGCCAGGTAGCGCATGACGCCGAGGGATTTCTCAGTCGGCTGGAGGCGCATCACCGCGCCTTGCTGGCCGTGGGCATCACGCGCGTTGCCGATGCCGCGGTGCCGCCGGATCTGGCGGATCTCTACCGGGAGGCCGCACGCCGCGGCACCTTGCTTGTGCCGACGATCATGATGCCGGTCTCGCTCAACGGCTGGACGCCCGAGCCGCGCGATATTCTGGACGGGCCGGTCACCGGAGAAGGCGACGATCTGTTGGCGGTCGGTCCGCTCAAGCTGGTGTTCGATGGGGCGCCGACCTGCGCCATGTGCATCTCTTGGTGGCAGCTGGCCAGCGTGACCGTGAGCGCGATCGCCATGAGCTTGCGCCGGCGCTCGCTGGATCCGGTGCGGATGGCGCTGTCTACCAAGCCGCGGCTGGGCCGCAAGCTCCACACCGGCGTCGCCATCTATCGAAACGACGAAGCGCGGGACATCGTACGCGCGGCAGCAGAGCGCGGCTTCGCCCTTGCCATCCACGCCCTGGGCAACGAGGCGATCGCCACCACCCTGGCCGCCTGCGAGGCCGCCGGCGGAATGCTGGGTCGCGCCGGCATCCCGCGCATCGAACACTGCGGCACGCCCAGCCGCGATCTTGTCGCGCGGACCGCGGCGGTCGGCGCGGCCGTGGTGACGCAGCCGTACATGATCAATGTCTCCTTGGCCACGCACGCTCCGCCGATTCCCGGCTTGCCGCTCTTGCCGTCGCGGTGGCTGCTCGATGCCGGCATCAAAGTCGCCGGCAGCTCTGACTTCCCGTGCACCGGCTTCGATCCGCTGGACGGAATCCGCGCCGCCGTGACGCGCTGCGTGCCGGGTCCGCGCGGGACCAAGTCGATAAATGAACCGGAGCAGTGCGTCACGCTGGATGAAGCGCTGCGCATGTATACGCGCACCGCGGCGGAGGTCTGCGGCTGCTTGGATCGCTGCGGCACGCTCGAAGCGGGAAAGCGCGCGGATCTGGTCGTGTTAAACGGCCCGCTCGCCAGCGCCGAGCAGCTGGCGGCGGCGCAGGTGCGCGCCACGATCCTTGGCGGCAAGGTTGTGCAGGGAGAGCTGGCCACAGCCTGATAAGCATGCCGGCGCCAGCTGGATGTTCCTACCGCGCTATTGCGGCTCGGCGGCGGCCCATAACATCGGCAGGTGCTGCGGCAGGCTGCTCGTAGATATCAGGGTGCCGAAGTAGTAGCGCGGGACGCCGTCGTGAGCGAGCGCGCTCCGCTTGAACAGGAGTCCGTGCTGGTAGGTCTGGGGCGGCCAGGTGGAGGTCGTGCGGTCATCTACGATCACGCCCGGATCGAGCCCGAAGCCGGCGGCGCGAGTCGCCAGCAGCTGGTTGTTCATGAGGGTTCCGCCGGTATCGGTATACACGGTGGCGAAGCGGCGGCGCGGCGCGGTGCCGGAGAACGAGCCCAGGTCTTGCTTGATCCAGGCCTCGAAGTCGGCGCTATTGCCGTAAAGGGAGTCGAGCAAGTAAAGCTCCGAGACCTTTACGCCGCCGCGCACCGCCATCGCCGCCGCCGCCGCGTAACCGCCCGAGTGCGAGGCCAGGACCACCGAGCCCAGATGATCGACATCGATGGGCCCAAGGTCCTTGCTCACTTGCGAGAGCGCCTCCGCCAAAAGCGCGTGGAAGCCGCCGGCCGTGCCGAGCCGCCCAGGGTCCGACGACGCCTGGTCAAACGCCACTTCCGGACACAGGAGCAGCGCGTTGCGCCCGGAGTCCTCCAGCTGCCCGATCAAGTTATAGGCGTTGCGCGCCGCTCCGCCTTTGGTGCAGGGCTGCGCGTCAGCCGTCGGACGCACGATGTTGTCGACGCAGTTGTTGAAGCCGTGCAGGTAAACCACCAGCGCGGGGGCCGGCGACGGGACAAACGCCCGCGGGACATAAAGGAGCGCGCTTGGATGCTCCGGCGTTTTTGCAAAAGCCCCCGCGTCCAGGGTCAGCCGATACGTCCGTGGCAGCGCGAGCGCAGCGTCCGCGGCCATCCCCGGGTCGGCCATATCCACCACAGCCTCTGTGCTGGAGTCCGGAGGCAGCGCGTCTTCCGGCGGCGCCGGGCCATCCAAGCCGTCATCGGCGCAGCCAATTCCCAAGCAAACAAGCGGAGCTACGAGCCAGCGATGCAAGCGCATGGCCGCCTATAACACAACCGCGGGGCAAAGTCAGGAAAGCCAGTGCGCGCCTTCCGCAGCGGGGCGGCAGCGGGCCCGATTCGCAGACTCTGGGGACGGAGCGGGTCGCGACCGACGGCTGGCTATTGTTTGGGATGCGCCATTGCCGGGGAAGGCGGGCGCGGACTGCGGAGCGTTTGCCGACTCGGCAGCCTGGAGATTCCCTCATCCACTATAAGAACCCGGCCGGCGCGGACAGAATCATAACGATCCGCAGCGGCGCAGGTCGGCGGGGAGCAGCGTCGGGTGCTCGCGGCCGGTGGGCGGATCGATGAGGGTGCGCGGATCTTTATAAACTCGCGGCGTGGAGAAGAGCCGCCAGAGGGCCTGCGGCAAGGTCATGCTCTGGTAGCGCTCCGGCCACAGGCGCAGCAGCGCGGCCCGTACGCTCTCCGCGTGCACCGCGCTCATCGCCGGGAATAGGTGATGCTCCACATGCAGCCCGAAGTTGAGATGGAGCCGGGCGAAAAACCGCGGCGTGGTCACACTCAGTGAGTTAAGCAGGGGATCGTTGATATCGGTGAGCGGACTCAGATTATGGTTTGTGAGGATGTAGGACATCACCACCGCGTTGGCGATGAGCAGCGGCAAGACGAACGCAAACACGAACGCCCCCGGCCCAATCAAAAGCGCCAGCCCCGCCCAGCACAAGACGCCGAGCAGCGTCTCCACGACCGCGGCAACATACTGCCGCGGCGGCAGGTAGCCGGGCGTCCGACCCAGGCGCAACAGCACCTGTTTACTCTGAAGCGTAAAGCCGATCGCCAGACCAATCCATCCCAGCCAGCGGCCGCGGGCGGGCGAGAGGCGATCGGCAAGACGCAGCATGCGGCTCCGCTTATAGGCGCTCAAGGTCGGGTAGGCATCCGGATCCACACCCGCTTGCATGGTGTGGCCGTGGTGTACTCGGTTGTGCCAGGCAATCCACAGGCGCGGCGACATGGTAAAAGGAAGAAAGCACAGCCAGCCGAGAACGTGGCGCAGCCTCTTTGCGCGGACGATGGCGCCGTGCATCAGCTCATGGCCGACAAAGGCGATTCCGGCGAAGCCATGGCCGATGACAAGCGCCAGCAACAGCCGCATCACCCAGCTGGCGGGGTGCATCGCGACGGCGGTGATGCCGGCGCCGATGAGTAAGACGTACAGACCGAACCACCCAAGACGCGCCGGAACCGGAGCAAACATTTCTTTGGGCAGACAGGCGCGGAGCGTCCGCGCATAGGTGGAAATTGCAATCGGCGTCATGGGCTCATGATGGCTGGCCCGCGTCATCGGGCGGTCACGGAGCCATAATATGTTTACGATATCTTGTGCACCGTCCGATCACAGAACGATGACAAGCCCATGATATGGGCTGGTCCGGCAAGGGAGAAATCGGTCTCAGAGCTCCGGCGGCGGCTCCGGCGGCGGCGGCTGGGGCATGCCGCCGTAAGCGCGGCCGTAGCCGGTGACGATCGCGGCGCGCGGCGCTCCGCCTTGGGCATCGGCCAAGGCATCGAGCTTCCAGCCATCGAAAATTTTTCCGTTCTCATTTACGTGCACGTGCACGCCTTCATAGCCAAAGTATTCGCTGCCCTTAGGGACCGGGCGCGAAGGGAAAAAGAAGCGTGTCTTGGCCGGCCCGACCGGGCGCGTGACCTTACCGAGCGGCAGGCGATGGTGGTCGAGAAGCTCGATGGTCACCGGGCCGAGCGGCCTTGTGCTGAAGACCTCGAGCGTCACCTCCTGCGTGTGCTTATCATCCGCGGCTCCGGCCACGGTAGCCACCAACGTAAGCGGCGGCTCCGCCGGGGCCGGCGCGGTATAGGCAGCGGCCCAGGGGTCGCTGCGCCCGGACTCGGGGAGCTGGTCGGCATCGGCATCGGTCAGCCGCGGCGACAGGGGGCCGACATGCTCATAGGCGCGGGCCACGGGGCCGACGAAGGCGCGCGGCGCGCCGGCGGTATCGACCACGAAGATGCCGAGCCGCACCCCGGAGACGCCGGCATATGCGGCCGTGCCGAGCTCACTGGAGGTGTAATAGTCGGCGATAAAGCGCGCACCGGCGAATGCGTCGCGGCGATCGCGGAACAGGTCAAAGTACCATCCGGTGAAGGTCGGCGAGCCGCCGGTGCCGCGTCCTTGACCCGTGACTTCCACCACCATGCCCAGGAAGCGCTTCTCCTCCTCCGTGAGCGGCCGGTTCGCCAGCTCATCGCGCGCGATCTTCGCCAGGATCTTCAAGGTCCGCCCAAGCCGCGCAAAGTAGCTCTGCGCGGCCGACTTATCCTCCGGATCAATCAGGCGCAAGGTGGCGGCGCCGCGCTCCGCATAGGCGGTCAAGGCGTCGTAGACCGCCGGCACCGGCTCGATGAAGCCGTCGGGAATCACGCATCCGCCTTCATCGTAGGTCTGGGCGGCCATGAGCACGTAGTTATGGCGCAGCTGGCCGAACGCCGCGACCGCGGAGTTTACGCGGAGGTCGGCGAACGCCGCGGTCTGCATGAAGGAAGGAAGCACGGCGCCAGCCGGCACAGGCGCGGCGAGCTTGCCAATCGCAGCCGACCAGGCGCTATACAGATCCGCCCCTTGCGGCGCATTCATGAGAGCCCGCGCCTTATCAAGATTGGCGCGCAGCTCTGCATACTTCTCCAGATCTGTCCCAAGGTAGTGCAGCGCTCGATCTTGTCCGAGGGCGTAGGCCATATCGGCGGCGTGGAGCATGCGGCGCTCCCGCGTCTCGCCATGGACCAGCGGGCGGGTGGCAGCGGCATCGGCGACCACGCGCGGACCGAGCAGGGTGGCAATCACCGGAAGATCTGGGTAGCCTTCCCAGGCGTAGTGGGTGCGCGCGGTACGCGGGTAGCCCGCTCCGATCGCCGCGCGCAGCTTCTCGGCCAGACTCGGATCGGCCAAAGACTGGATTCCAGCTCCGGCGGCGATGGCGGCGAGCTTGGGCAGCGGAACATCCTCGCGCTTGCCCGCCAACAAGCCCCAGGCGCGATCGAGCGCGTCCAGGTCGCCCTCCCCTTTGGCCGCCGTGACGAGCCTTCCCAGGGCGATGGCCACGGCAGCTTCCCGCGGCGTCGGACTCGCATCCGGGCCGCGCTCCGAGCTGCGGCACGAGCGCGACACGAGGTTCCACTCCAGGCGCGACAGCCACATCGCGGCGCGGAAATACGCCGACAGATCCGTATGTCCGGGGTTCTGCTCCTTCATCTCCGCGGCATAGTGTCCGCGCGGTCGGTACAGCGAAAAATCGACCATCCGCTTGCGGCCAAACAAAGGAATCTCCGCAAGCTCTCCTGCCGCCTTCACTTGCTCCACCAGCTTGGCCGCATCGCCGTCCTGCGCGTACAGGCTGGCCACCGCCTTGTCCGCGAGCAGGGAGCGGGCCACCGCAAGATATAAATCGACATCACGCGCAATCTCCGCCGGCAGGCCGCTTTCCGCCTGCGGCAGCGCACAGTGCAGGGCCTCCAGCAGATGGTCAAGGCGCGGCAGGAGCAGCGTCGCCTCAAGCTCCGCCAGCAGCTTATCGTTTGACGCATAGATCGCGTGCAGCACTGCATCCGCGGAGACATAAAGAGGCAGCTCGGATTGAAACACTTCGTGCAGCGCCGTCGCATAATCAATCTCATCGAGCCGCGCCGACACGACCAGCCCGTCGCGCATGAGCCGCGTCCGCTCCTCCCCGGTGAGTGCAAAGCGGCGGTCGATGGCGCCGAGGCGGGCCGGCGGACTCTTATGATCCCACCGCCGCACCGCTCCTGCGGGACGCTCCCCGCTGGCAAGTACCGCGTCCCCCGTAACCTTTAGTCCCTCCTGCGTCACGGCACAGACATTCTTGGCGTCAAACGGCGCTTCGCTCGGAGAAAGGGGCGCGGTATAGAAGGTCTCCGGCTCGCTCTTCTGGCTCCGCTGACACGCGGCTGCAGACGGAGCCGCAGCGACCGCCGGCAATGGCTTCGCGGCGGACGGCGGTGGCTGCGGGCAGGCAGCCAGCCCCAGGAGCAGCGGCGCACTGAGACGGCGGATCATCATATCGCCTATTATGCACGGCGCGGCAGGCGCGTTGTAAAGGGCCGCGCATAAGACGCTTTACAAGGCGAGGTTTAGTCGATGACCTTCCCGCGCGTAGGAGGATGGTAGACGGGCTTGCCCATCAGCTTGTGCGGATACTTGGAAGTTTTTTGATCTTTTTGATCTTTTTCGTCTTTCGGATTCTTCTTATGACACGGCTCGGTTGCCGGCTGCGGGTCCGAAACAGGCGTCGGGACCGGCGGCGGCGGCGGTGCCGGCTTGGGCGGCGGCGCCTCAGCAATCGGCACCGACGCAAGCGGCGCGGAGGCGGCAGCCGCAGGCGGCGTGCAGGGCGCGGCATGGAGGCGCACTTCCATGGGCAGCACGGGCTCCATCGATACAGTGCACGTACCCTTTGCCGCGACCTTCTCAGCCACCTTCTCCGCCGCTTCCCGGATCGCGGTTCGAGCGGGCGCCGCCTCTCCCACCGCACCCGCGGGGTTACAGCCGGTCAGAGCCGAAGCCACCAGGCTGGCGCCCAGCATGACCTCGCGGCCTCGCGTGAGCAGCGCCGCCGGGATCAGCGGCGGCACCGGGCTTGGCCGCAGCTCCAAGTTGCCGGCGTCGTCAAAAGCGTACCTTACGCACAGATCCTGACCCCGCTTGCGCTGGAACAGCCGCTGCACTTCACGGTCTGTAAGCTCCGACAGGTTCACCACTTCTTTGTCGCACTTCTGACAAGAGCGCCGCCGCTCATCGCCGTCCATGGCATCCCAGTCTTCCGTACACGGCGAGGCGATCGGCAGTCGATCTTTGCGCATGCTCGTGTCCACGCACCACAGGCAGCTTCGATCTGACGAAGCGCTCAAATATCTGTTGCCCCTGTCTGAGGCTGCAACCTGTCCAGCGTCCAATCAGCATGCCGTATACGCGATGCCCTCTGCCGTGTTCCCGACCGCTTTGTATGCAGGGGCTCCGGCTCCTGTCCTTAGCAGGGCATCCCTCGAAGTCGAGCCAGGGTTCTAATCGACCACGAGCTGCGCAGCGGTCGCGCAACTAGCTTTTGTTCCTCTTCCGGCGAGGCACAGCACGGGCAGCCTGACACATGCTTTCCGATCCGGTAGGAACCGAAAACCAGATATAGCTCCTCGATGGCTTGGGAGAGCGCCGCCATTTACGCAAGTATAACCCGGACGGTCCGCTGGTCGGCGGCTCCAGGGGATCTATCGTCTGGGCTCCGGTACGGTCCGATGGTCATGAATGAAATCTCGCTCTGGCGCTTTTGCCGCCACAGGACGTTTCGCCGGAAGTGCGCCTGCTATAGTATGCTCACCGCTCGATGCCGCCCACGAACCCTCAGCTGCTCATGTCCTTTGCCCGCCCGCGAAAGAAGAAGGGAGGACTGTCCCTGGCGTCCTACCATGAGCTGGTGGGGCGCTTGCGGACGGACGCGGCCCGTGTCGCAGAACAGTTCAAGCTGCCGCCCTACGAGCTCGACGCCGACCGGACCGATGCCCACGAGCGCTATGGAATCTGCTACGCCGACGGGCGAATTCGCGTGCGCTTGATTCACGCCCGCACCGGCCGACCGCTGCGCTATTCCGCGCTCATCGATACGGTTGTCCACGAGCTCGCGCACCTGCGCCACATGAACCACGGACCGCGCTGGGAGGCGCTCTACGAGACGATGCTGGCCTGGTGCCGCACGCACGGCATCTACGCGCCGCAGCAACGACGAGAACCCACGATCAAGCCGACGCAGCTCGGGCTGTTTGGCCGGGAAGCGAAGGGTTCCTGAAGCAGCGACCAGGTTGCGCGTACCCCTCGCTCCATAATTTGCTTCGCTGGGCTGTCAAACCGCGGGGAAGTGGCCCGGAGACAAGAAAGTCAGCGCCCGTGACTTGCTCCGTCAGCTGGACCCGGAGACACTAGCTCAGCTGGCCGATCTTCTAGCCGCAGGGAAGGGAAAGGGGGACCCGGTCAACTAGCTGCCGCGAATCGATCCGCAGGGCTTTTTGTGGCAACCTTCAGCGACGGCAAACAGCGGCGTGGTCCTCATCCACTATGATGGCGCAGTCTGGAAAACCATCTCCAGCACCATTCCTGACTTCTTGGCCGGGGTATCGGGCTCGGTCGGCGAGGTGTGGGCGGTGGGGACAAACGGTGCGATCTGGCGGTCGAGCGGAGCGACGTTCACCAAGCAGAGCACGGGCACGCCGAGCAATTTCAACGGAGCCTACAGCAGCGGTGCCAACGACTTATGGGCCGTGGGCGACTCGGGCGCCATCGTACGCCGCGAGCCCTGAGGCGGCGGCAACGACGAGAGAGCTCACAGAGTATAGTCATCCGCTTGGGTGAAAAACTCGCACAGCTCCTTGTGCTGCGCGCGCGCGTCCTTGCGTCCTAGCTCGATGAGCTGCCCGGCGAACTCGCCGTCAAAAAGGACGTAGGATAATAGGTCCGCCTCGTTCTCACTCTCATCGGCCACTCTGTGCAGGAGCCGCGCCACGAGTCCGGAGGCGCGCTGGCCAAATTGCTTGCTGCGCACATACTCCGCCGCCATCTTGCCCATGTTCTGCGACGATCGCACGAGCAGCGCCCGCATCGGCCGCAGACCGCGCGCCGGATCGACATGCCCCATCGCCAGGTTGATCTCGCGCAGGAACTCGCTGCCGTAGCGCCGCTGGCCGGCGAGCAGCAGGTCGTTTATGCGCTGCAGCCGCTCGATATCGTTTTCCACCCGGTCCAGCAGCAGCGCGTTTAGCGCCTTGCCGACCAGGAACATCGGTCCCGGCATCCGCGCCTGCGGGTCCGGCTGCTCCGGCATCTTGGGAACTTCATCGATATAGCGCGGGCTGATCACCAGCACGCGGTTTGCACCCAGGTGCCGCGCCGGTGAGATCGGAACGTTCTGCCGCAGTCCCCCGTCGCAGTAGAACTCCCCGTCGATCCGCACGGCCGGGAACAGCATCGGAATCGCCGCCGATGCCAGGGCGTGACAGAGCCGCAGCGGCACCCGCCGCGCCACGACTTTGGGATCGCGCGACCAGCGCGGCAGCCCCGGTCCGTGCCAGGACACGAACACCAAAGTATTTCCCGTCGCGATATGCGTCGCCGAGACCGTCACGCCGAAGAGCAGTCCGCTGCGCAAGTGCTCCTCGATGCGGGCAAACGGAATGCTATCGCGGATGATGTGCTCCATCCCCACCGGATCAATGAGTCCGCCGTAGCGCTCATCCGCGACTTCACTCTGTAGCGGCGGGGAGCTGACGGCGCTGCGCAGGAACTTGCTGACATGGGAGGGGTTGACGCGCACCACGTCATCGACCCGCAGCGAACGCCAGCTGCTTACAAGACGGTTCACCCGGCTGTGCGGCTGGTCGGCAAACGCCGCCATGGCGCAGCCGTTGAGCGCTCCCACCGAGGTCCCGCAGAAGATATCCAGCGGCGGCGTCCGGCCGAGATCGCGCGCCACCTCTTCGGCAATGTGTTGGAGGATCCCGACTTCATAGGCGCCGCGCGCCGCGCCGCCGGCCAAGACCAGTCCGACGCGCCCCGGGGTGGGGTACAGGTTCGAAGGCCGATCAATAAGCATCACCTTACTTTATGTGGCAGCGGTGCCTTCTATCAATGAGAAGCTGCGGCGAGAAGCTGCGGCGCGCCTCACCGCGGGTCATGGACCGGCGGCGCTGCGTCAAGAAGGCCGCGATCCGGCTGAGCGGCGGGCGCAAGCTCGGCGGCGAGCGCCTCCATCTCGATCGCGGCGGTACGCAGCCGCGTGAGAATTTCGCCGGCCAAGAGGTGGGGGCTCGGCGGCGTTTCGCGCTCATTAGGAGCGGCGTCCGTCGGCCGCCAGCTTAGATCCAAGGAATCGCCGCGCCGGCGCAGCTCCTCGCGCGTGAAGCAGCGGAATCGTCCCTGGGGGCCCGTGTCCAGGCGCGGCGCGTTCCCGTGCGGATCGTCCCCGAAGCGTTGCTCGAAGTCGCGCAGGTGCTCGCTCCTAAGGGGAGTCCGCTTGCCTAACGGCGGCAGTCCGGTGCGCAAGTCGTAGATCCACACGCGCTGGCTGGCGTCGCCGGCTGGCGCGGATGATGGACGGGAGAAGAACAGGACGTTGGTCTTGACGCCGGGGGCGTAGAAGATCCCGGCCGGCAGCCGCAGGAGCGTGTGGAGATTGCAGCAGTGCAAAAGCTCGCGCCGCAGGGCGGCTCCGGCATGTTCTTCGAAGAGCACGTTGTCCGGGACGATGACGGCCGCGCGGCCGCCGGGACGCAGGGCCTTATAACAGTGCTGCAGGAACAAGAGCTGCTTGTTGCGGGTCGGGATCGCCAGGTCCGGACGATCCGGCGCGCCGCCGCCGCGCTTGTTGCCAAACGGCGGGTTGCTCAGGATGACATCCGCCGCCCCGAGCGTCGTCCCCAGCGCCGTCAGCGTATCCCCCAGCAGCACCTCGCCGCCGACCCCGTGCAGGGTCAGGTTCATGAGCGCCAAGCGGCGTGTCGAGGGTACAAGCTCCACGCCCAAGAGCTCGGGCGGCGGCGCTCCCGCGGTCTTCCGCGGCGGATCGGCGACGCCCTCGGCGGCGCGCATGTAGCGGTCGGCGTAGATCAGAAAGCCGCCGGTTCCGGCGGCGGGGTCTTGAATGCGTTCGCCGCGGCGCGGGCGCAGCAGCCGGACGATGCACTCCACGAGCGGCCGCGGCGTGAAGTACTGGCCGGCTCCGGATTTGAGCTCGCTGGCATTTTTCTCCAGCAGCCCCTCGTAAAGCTCAGCCATGCCTTCGGGGCGACCGGCGGCATCGCTTGCCGCGGCCGGCGCTCCGCGGGCGATCGCGGTCTGCGTGAGCGGCAGAGCATCCACGGCGGCAATCAGCGCCGCCAGGTGGCGGGCGCCGCGCAACGAGGTCGTGGCGCCGGCGAAGATGTCGCGCACCCGCCGCTCGGCGACCTCGCCCAGACGGGTGAGCAGCGTCTTATAAAACGGCAGCTGCCGCTCGGTACAGGCCGCCTTCAGATCGTCCCAGCGCGAGCCGGCGGGCAGCTGCGCCTCCGCCCCGGTCTCTTTGGCCATCTTCAGAAAAAGGAGCAGCGCCAGCTCTTCGACGTACTGATGGTAGGTGATCCCATCGTCGCGGAGCACGTGGCACAGCGCCCACAGGCGCGGCACCAGGCTGCCGCCCGCAGCGGTCATGACAAGGCCTTGGGAATCCGCGGCGGCTCGACACGCCGCGGCGGCACCGCGGTCAGCAGCTCTTCGGGCTCCAGCTCCTCCTCGGCTTCCAGCTCCGGCAGCGCCAGCTGGACGGCGGCGCTCTCATCGCCATGCGGCAGCGGCAGCATCTGCTCGGTCGCAAGCGATGCGGGAGAGAAGCGGTAGCGCAACATCTCCACAAGCGTCACCCACGCCGCGTGCAGGCTGTCGAAGCTGCTCGCACCGACCCGCCGCGGCGTGTACTCGATCGGCATCTCGGCGATGCGGAAGCCGCCGCGCACCGCTTCGGCCAGGAGCTGCCCGTCGATGAACACCGTCGAAGCGCTGAGCCTTATGGCATCGAGCACGCGCCGCCGCACGAGCTTGAACGAAAAGTTCACGTCGCGCACCCGCACCCCGAACAAGAGCCGCATGAGCTGGTTGTAAACCTTGGAGTAGAGCGCCCGCCGCGGGGTGTCATAGCGCCGCCTCCGGTAGCCGATCACGAGGTCCGCCTCCTCCAGCAGCGGCAGGGCTCGCGCCACCTCGCCGAGATCGATCGGCAGGTCGCTATCGGTGTAAAAGACGACGTCGCCGCGCGCCGAGGTAAAGCCGGTGCGCAGCGCCGCCCCGTACCCGAGGTTGCGGGGGTGGCTGACCAGCCGGATGCGCGGCTCGTGCTGGGCGGCTTGCCGCACCACCTGCGCTGAGTCGTCCTTGCTCCCATCATCGATAACGAGGATCTCGAAGTCAGCGAACCCGAGGCTGGGCAGCACGTCGAGGGCCCGCTCCAGCGTGACGGTGATGTTGTCACGCTCGTTATACATGGGGAAAAAAACCGACAGGGTAAGTAGCTGCAAGACAAGCTCCGTCGAGTAGATGGTAAGCGGAAGCGGCAGACTCTTGCTCATATCGCGCACGCGCAGCGCCGGTCAAGGCGCGGGGGGCTGCGAGCACCGCGCTCAGCGCCGGAAACGCCGAGATCTGGTGCGAAGAAAATCAGCCATTGGAGGCGGACTGAGCTTGATGATTTTGGCGCCTCCTGCCAAGCAGCCTCGGGAGGTTGACAGCGCATTTGGCGCCCAACTAGTATCCGCCCGCTTAGCCTTTGGTCCGTCGAGCGATCGTCGGTTGTTCGCTAGTGGCTCGTCGATTTCTTGATCGCTCGGCGCTTCTTTCTTCCCTCCTACCTGCTGTCTCCCGGAGTCGCTCATGAAAAAACGGAATCGCACCACTGCACTGGGGCTTGTCTGGACGCTGGCGCTGCCGCTGTTTGCCGCAGCGGGCTGCACCGCCGCCAACCCGGACGTCGATCCCGACGATCCGTACGCCGGCGGACCGCATGCCCTGGGGCAGATCACCCTGGGCGAGACCCACCCGAGCAGCGGCGGCTCCGCCACCCCGGTCGTCGCCGCGCTGTTCGTCCCCGACTCCAAGCTCATCAAAAAATGCGCGACGACGATCGCCGGCTGCGAAGTCACCCGGGCGCCGGTGTGCGGCACCGACCCGGGCACCGGCTGCAACGCCGCCGACGGCGAGACCTGCCAGTTCGACGACAGCTGCCAGCCGCACTGCATAAAGCAGTGCGCGGCCAAGTGCGCCGCCGATGAAGAGTGCTACTTCGCGTCGCCGGACTCGCCCTCCTGCCGCAAGCGTGAAAGCTTCGATGCCGGCTCGCTCGCCTTTGCCGGCACGACCACGACCCTGACCCTGTTCCCGCCTTACTCGTACACCGGCAAGGGCAGCGGCGCGCCGTTTCTGGAGAAGGCGAGCCTGACGGTCAGCGCCTCCGGAGCCACCGGCGCCGGGTTCGCCGCGTTCCAGCAGAGCTTCAGCGCCACGACGTACCTGCGCACCGAACCCGCGATCAACAAGCTGACGCGCGGCCAGGTCTTTGGCACCGGCGCGGTTCCGGTCAAGTGGATCCCCGGCGAGGACAAGGTCACGGTGACCGCCTCCGGCATCGAGGGCTTCGCGGTGTGCCAGGCGATGGACGCGGCCGGCGGCTTCGACATCCCGCGTGAGGTCGTAAGCGCCGTCGTCGGCGAGCGGACCGACGTGACGCAGCAGCTGACGATCTCGGTGACGCGGAATAAAGCGGAGCTGCAAAAAGGGCTGACGACCAAAGGCACGCTGCTGACCCAGACCGTGCAGTCCGAAGGCTGGCTGGAGCTTATGACCACCTCCAGCGAGAGCGCCAGCATCCAGGGCTGCGGCCGCGGCACGGGCCTGTGCGGCGGCGACTCGTGCATCGACCTGACCAGTGACGAGAAAAACTGCGGCAAGTGCGGCAACGCCTGCGGTGCCAACGACAACTGCCGCAGCTCCCGCTGCTGCGGTCCGTCGGCCTGCGACAGCTGCGTCGCCGCGGCGCAGACCGGTGCGTGCAAAGCGGACTACAGCGCCTGCATCGCCGACCCGGGCGCCACGGGCTGCGCCAAGCTCGTGGACTGCTACACCGCATGCACCAGCACCTCGTGCCGCAACATGTGCTTCATGATGGCCGGCCAGAACGCCATCAACCTGTACAACCGCTACACGGGCTGCCTGCGCACCGCCTGCAACTCCTCCTGCAACTGCTAAGCACGACATTCCCTCAAGTCGGCGCCATGGAAGGTCGGCGCCATGGGTCCAGGCACCTGTGGCGCCCCGTCGCTAGCGGTCGCAGATTCATTCGCTTGCGGCGCCAAACAGTCGCGGGCCGCAGCGTGGTCCCATCTTCTGCTGGCGTTCGCAGGTTCCTTCGCTTGCGGCTCGCAACCAGACGCGGGCCGCAGCGTGGTGTCGTTTGGGAGTAGGGGTTAGTTGCTTAGCGGATCGCTTTTGGCGGCGGGCTTTTTGACCGGAGCTTTTTCGCGCGCCGGCTTGGCGGGGGCGCCGGGGGTCTTGGTTGCCTCGGGGGCGGCGGCGGGCTTGTAGATCGGAAGAGCACACGTCTGAACTCC
>CALFML010000030.1 GCA_937879845.1 uncultured Myxococcales bacterium | reverse complement strand
CGTCTGGAGGGTGGAGGTATTGCCGACGGTAGTGGCCGATCTTATGATGATCCGTATGGCGGTCGGCGACCTTTTATCGAACGCGGTAAAATATACACGTCAGAAGGACCCGGCAGTCATCGAGGTCGGGGCGCGCCTGGAGGGATCGGAGTATGTTTTCTCCGTCAAGGATAACGGGGTCGGGTTTGACATGGCTTACGTAGACAAGTTGTTCGGGGTGTTCCAGCGGCTGCATAGATGGGAAGAGTTCGAGGGGACCGGCATCGGTCTGGCCAACGTCCGCCGCGTAATGGAGCGGCATGGCGGCCGAACCTGGGCGGAGGGGGAGGAGGGCAAGGGCGCTGTCTTTTACTTTACGCTGCCCAAGTCTGCGGCAGACTAGCGCGGAGAATACAATGCTCAAGCCGATACTACTTGTTGAGGACAATCCCAAGGATCTAGAGCTGGCCCTGCTGGCGCTGGCCAAGAGCAACCTGGCCAACGAGGTGATCACGGTCCGAGACGGCAAAGAGGCGCTCGATTACCTATTCCGTCAAGGCGCCTACGCCGATCGGCCGCAGGGGAATCCGGCGGTCGTGCTGCTCGATCTCAAGCTGCCCAAGCTCGACGGCATTCAGGTGCTGGAGCGGCTCAAGTCGGAGCCGTCGCTGCAGCGGGTGCCGGTGGTCATGCTGACGACCTCACGCGAAGAGAAAGACTTGATAAAGAGCTACCAGCTTGGGGTAAATGCTTATGTGGTCAAGCCAGTGTCGTTCAAAGAGTTCATCGAAGCGATCCAAGAGCTAGGTATCTTTTGGGCCGTCGTCAACGAGCCGCCGCCGGGGTCGATGAAGCCGGGACGGAGCATCTGAGCGGAAGTCCAGCTTAGTGAATATCGATGACCCGGAACGTTGCCATAATTCTGCACCTGGAAGACAGCTCTCTGGATGCGGAGCTCATAAGAGATCGGCTGGAGAAGTCCGGGCTGGCGGTCGCCATTACGCTTGTGGGCGATCGGAAGGAGTTTGTCGCCAAGCTGACGGCTCTTCGCTACGATCTGATTCTGTCCGATTATGAGGTGCCGGGGTTCAACGGCCTTGCCGCACTGGCGCTCACGCGGGAGCATCAACCGGACACGCCGTTTATTTTTGTGTCGGGAGCCATGGGCGAGGAGCTCGCCGTGGACATGCTCAAGCGCGGGGCGACGGACTATGTCTTGAAGCACCGGCTGGCGCGGCTGCCGGCGGCGGTGGAGCGGGCGCTGGCGGAGTCTCGCGACCGCAGCGCGCGCCGCACGGCTGAGGAGCGGGCGGCGGTCGCGGCGCAGGAGCTGCGCGCCAGCGAGGAGTGGCTGAAGTTCGCGCTGGCCTCAAGCCGCATGGGAACGTGGGTCCTTGACTTGGCTACGCGCCGGCTCGCCTGCTCTGATCTGTGCAAGGCGAACTACGGCTGGGATGGGAGCGCGGAGTTTAGCTACGAGGACTTGGTCGCCGCGATCGTGGAAGAAGATCGGCCGCGCTGGCGCCAGACGATAGACGATGCCATCGGCCGCGCCGGAGAGTTCGAGATCGAGTACCGCATTCGGTGGCCCGACGGCTCGGTGCGCTGGGTGCATGTCCGGGGCAGCTGCTCTGACACGGGGAAGAAGACCGCGGCGATGTCGGGAGTGTCGTTTGACATCACCGACCGCAAACGGACCGAAGAGGATCTGGCGCGGCTGCTAATCAAAGAGAAGCGGCACACGGCGCTTCTGGAGCGGGTGGCGCAGGCCTCGCGCAGCATGAACGCTGAGCTGTCGGCGGAGAGCATCGCCCGCAGCTTGACGGAAGAGGCCTGTTCGATTCTGAGCGCCCATTTCGGGGCGACTACGGTTTATACGGCGGAAGATGGCGCCGCGCAGGTGCGCGCCACCGCGACCGCCGCCAAAGCGGGAGATGGCGCCGCTGCCGCGGAGGCGATGTTGGAGCCGGCGCTGGTTGCTGCGGTGGCGCGCGACCACCGGCCGCTGCGCGTCCCGGGCCCGGATGCCTCTCCTTGTCGGCCGGGTCAGCTCGTCGCGCCGCTTATCGGCCACGATGGCAAGTTGCTCGGAGTGATCCAGCTGGCCACCGCGGCAGGGGGGGCTTTTTCCGCCGAGGATGAGGCCGTGGTCATGCAGCTTGCGGCGATTGCCGCGGTCGGGCTGGAAAATGCCCGGCTCTATGAGCTGCTCTGCGCCCAGGATCGGCGCAAGGATGAGTTCCTGGCGACCCTGGCCCATGAGCTCAGAAACCCGCTGGCCCCGGTGCGCAACGGACTCCAAATTCTCAAGATTACGCGCAACGAGAGTCAGTCCCGCCAAGTGCGGGAGATGATGGAGCGGCAGCTCGGCCACATGGTGCGGCTCATCGACGACCTTATGGATTTGTCGCGCATCACCCGCGGGCGCGTAGAGCTGCGCAAAGAGCGGGTGGAGCTGCGGACCGTGGTCGATAGCGCCGTGGAGGCCAGCCGCCCGCTCATCGATGCCGCCGGGCACGCGCTGGCCGTCGATGTCCCGGGCGGTCTTTATCTCGACGCCGATCCGACGCGGATGGCGCAGGTGCTGGCCAACCTGCTCAATAACTCGGCCAAATATACGCCGCATGGGGGACAGATCCTGTTGCGCGCGGATCGGGTGGATCATACGGCAATCGTCCGGGTGGCCGATACCGGGGTCGGCATCCCCGCAGAGATGCTGCCGCGCGTCTTTGACATGTTCACCCAGGTCGGTCGGACCCTGGACCGCTCCCAAGGCGGGCTGGGAATCGGCCTTACCCTGGTCCGGCGCCTGGTGGAGATGCACGGCGGGACCGTAGCCGTAGAGAGCGCCGGTCCGGGCGCCGGGACGACGTTCACCGTGCAGCTGCCGACCGCCCGCGATGAGGATGCCGCGGCAAACCGCCTGACGACAAGTCCGAACTGATATCTCCGCCAAACCCTGCCCGAACAGCAGCGCTGCGGGCCATAATCCGCGGGTTTGGCGAGGGCGCGCGGACGCTTTGACCGATCAGCACCCTCGGCATGGACGGTTAGCCCGCCAGTGTTGCGGCCAAGGCGCGGGCGGCGCGAGCTGTTCCGCGATCGTGCCAAGGGCTGGCGAATCACCAACTTACGTGCGGAAGGGCGACGATGTAGCATGGGTCGAACACGGCCTTTGCAAGGCCGCTGCCAGGCCCACCCCATGCAATGGATAGCCCCCTCGCCCAAAGACGCCGCCGCCGAGACACTGGAGCGGCGGCTGTGGGCCTCTGCGGACCAGCTGCGCGCCAACTCCGGCCTCAAGGCGCAAGAGTATGCGGCGCCGATCCTCGGCCTCATTTTTCTCCGCTTCGCCGATGCGGGGCGGTATGACGCGCTGCAGCAGCTGCCGGAGAGCCCGGGGCTGGGCTCGCGGATCGCCGCCGCGATGGAGCAGATCGAGCACGATCAGCCGCAGCTCGCAGGGGTGCTGCCCAAGAACTATCACCTCTTTGCCGGCTCGGTCCTAAAGGAGCTGTTACGAAACATCGCGGCGATCCCGGCCGCTTCCGACTACGACGGCTTCGGACGCATCTACGAGTACTTCCTGGGCGCGTTTGCGCGCAGCGAAGGGCAGCGCGGCGGCGAGTTCTATACCCCGGCCTGCATCGTCCGTCTGCTCACGGAGATCCTCGCCCCCTATCACGGCCGCATCCTCGATCCGGCGTGCGGGACCGGGGGAATGTTTGTCTCATCGGCGCGTTTTGTCGCCCAGCATCGTCTCAACCCGGCGTCCGCGCTAGCGCTCCACGGGATCGAAAAAAGCGCCGAGACCGGCCGTCTCTGCCGCCTGAACCTGGCGCTCCACGGGCTGTGCGGCGACATCCGCCACGGCGGCGACAGCAACAGCTACTACGACGATCCCCACAACGCCTGCGGCCGTTTTGACTTCGTGCTCGCCAACCCGCCGTTCAACGTCAACGCCGTTGACAAGGATCGGCTGGCGCACGCGGTGGGCCACGGCCGGCGCTATCCCTTCGGTCTGCCGCGCACCGATAACGCCAACTACCTGTGGATTCAGCTGTTCTATTCGGCGCTCAACTCGACGGGGCGCGCCGGGTTCGTCATGGCCAACTCCGCCGCGGACGCCCGTGCTTCGGAGCAGGAGCTGCGGCAGGCGCTCATCGCCGACCGCGCCGTGGATGGGATGATCGCCATGAGCTCCAACCTGTTTTATACCGCGGCCCTGCCGTGCACCCTGTGGTTTCTGGACCGGAGCAAGCGGCGGACGCCCCGTGCCGATACGGTGCTGTTCGTCGACGCCCGCCGCATCTATCGCCAGGTCGATCGCGCGCACCGCGATCTGGCGCCGGCGCAGGTCGGTTTTCTGGCCAATCTTGTTCGGCTGTATCGGCAGGAAGCGCTGGACTTTACGGTGGGCGGCGCCGAAGCAGAAGCCAAGATCGCGGAGGTCTTTGGCCCACGTCCCGAGTACGCCGACGTAGTCGGTCTGTGCAAGGCCGCTCCGCTTTCCGAGGTGGCGGCGCACGGCGGCTCGCTCAACCCTTGTCGTTACGTCGGC
>CALFML010000029.1 GCA_937879845.1 uncultured Myxococcales bacterium | reverse complement strand
AGGTCCATCTGGGGTGCTGGCTAGTTATTGGTCGTGGGCGGACGGGTGGCGGGCAAGTGGCCAAGCAAGTTGAGGGCGTGGCGCTGCTGGGCGTGCTCGATGCTTCCGGGCAGGGCGTAGCTGGTAAGGGTCGTGCTGCTCTTTTCGTGGCCCAGGGTCGCCGCGACCAAATGGGGCATGCCGCTGGTTCGGATCGCGACCGTAGACATGAAGCCGCGCAGCGAGTGCGCGCACACCACGGGGACGCCGGCGATCTGGCATAGCCGCCGGGTTTCCTCGGCGACCCAGTCGCGCCAGTGCTTGCCCTTGCGCTTGGCGGGGAAGATCAGGGCATCGGGCGGCTTGCCTTCCGTCCGGGCGCGCAAGTGGGGCTGTAGCTCGTCGGGGACTTCCACGGGCCGCTTCCCCGCTTCCGTCTTGGCGTCGGGTATCCACAGGAGCTTGCCGCCGTCATCGAGGTCGCGCACGGTGCGCGCCACGATCTCGCCGGCTCGCAGGCCCATCAATAAGCCCATCAATACTGCGACCGGACCATCGTCGCCGGCTGCCGCTTTCTCGTGGCACAGGGCGCGGAGCTTGCGCGCCTCGTCGATGCGCAGCTGCGGCTTGCCGTGGCGCCGCTTGCCGATGCCTTTGACGGCAGCGAGGGGATTGCTGCCGAGCCATCGCTGCTCGACGCACCAGTTCAGCAAGGTCTTGGCTTCAGCCAGCATGTTGCGGTGGCTGTCGGCGGCCAGCGGCTTGCCGGTGCGCTCGCTGGGCACGGTGCGCAGCTCCTCATAGAGCGCGGCGGCTCTGGCTTTGGTCACTCTCACGAGCGGGCTATCCAGCACCGGGGCGAAGAACCTGCGCATTTTTCCAGTGGTGTTGTCGATGCTGGCCGGCTTGTTGTTCTTGCTCGCCAGATGACCGCGGTACTGCTCGATCGCGTCGGCTACCGTCAGCGGGTTTGCGGCGTGCACTTGGTCGATCGCGAACTGGGCGCGCTGCTCGGCGCGCTGCGGGGTGTCGCCCATCGGCGCCCACTTCCGCTGGCCGTTGATCTCAATCTGGCAGCGCCAGCCGCCGTTGTGGGGATAGGGGCCAAACATCCGAGTGTTTACCGTCGGCATGGGGTGCCTACTCCTTGTCCTTGGCTCGATCCAGGGTCTAGGTCCAGTCTGATGCCTGCCTGCGCGACCCTCGCCGGCAGGTCACGCATGCAGGGGTGCCGCAGCAGCTGGAACAGAGCCCACCGCGGCAGCGGCTTCTTTCCTATCTCCGCGCGCTTTAGACCGTCGGCGCGGATGTTTACCTCTCGGGCTAGCTCTGTGCGATTGAGCCCGGCGGCGACTCGTAGCTGACGGAGCATCTTTCCCAGGCTGGCGTGCTGCGTCCGCGGCAGGTCCAGCGGCATCCACTCGGACGCCAGCGCGGCGGTCAGCTTCCTTCGCGCTTTGTTGGGAGCGCACGCCCCAGACGGGCGGCGCTGCTGGCTCGATGCCTGTCTGCTTGGCCGGTGCTTGGTGCCAACGGCCGGATTCTTTTCCCGCAGGATGGGATTCACATCGGCCCAGGTCAACGACAGCTCCGTCACTGCTACGATGGCTTGCAGCACGCGCACGCTGGGCTGAAAGTCTCCGGCCTCGACGTTCCAAATCGTTTTACGATCCAAGCCCGCGCGCTCAGCCAGCTGGGGCCGATTCATCTCCGCAGCAATGCGCCGGCCTTGCACGAGCAAGCCAAACTCGATGCGCGCCGCTCTCTGGTAGGTGGCCACGGCGGTCTGCGTCAGCGCCAGACACCGCTGCCACTTCAGGATGCGATAGCTCATCGCCAGCGCCTGCCAGCGGTACGCCGTGCCCAACGCGATTCCGGCCGGGTCGGTGCGCCGCGCGACTCGGCGGGCTTCCTGATTCCAGCGCTCCATGCGCGATTGGTCCCGGTACAGGCGCAGCGCCAGCCAATCGGCATCGACGTAGGGGACTCCGTCGATCTCGACGATCGCCAGGACAGGGACGCCGGCAACGCTACCGCTTGTCCTGGCCATCGCGTTCCCCGCTCGGCTTGGCTGGTGCGCAGCTGGGGGCGATGTTCAGGCCCCGCTTGCTCAGACGCGCTAGCAGGCGCATTTGACGGAGGGCGGAGGGCAGGTTTTTGCGGCGGCGACGAGAAACACTTGCAGGAGGGACGTGGCAACACATAAAGTGCTCCTGTTCGCGTCGGACCGGATGCTTGCCGGCGAGGGTCTGACGCGGGCGGTGGGCTTCCCGGTTGGCGCCGGGTGGCCCTTTTTTGTTTTTGAGCGCCCGACAGAATCGGGCTCAAGCACGAGTGATACTTCACCGTTAACTCCTTGGCAAGGAGTTAACGGTAGTATCTCGCCAATACAGCGCCCCAACTTTCTCGCACCGTCGGGACATGCTACGCTGCGATTATGGTTCGCGGCTCACCCAATCCCAGGCACTTTCGGCTACCTGCCCGTCTGCGCAGCGCCCGTAGGAGTGCCGCGCTTACCCGAAACGAGCTTGTCCAGAGCGTGGGTGCCGGACAAACCGCCGTCAGTGAAATAGAGGCCGGGAAGCGCTTGCCGACCGTGGGTATGATCGCACGTCTTGCAGTCGCTCTCGGGGTGAGTGCCGGGTGGCTGGCCTACGGACTTGGCGACGAACGCGCCGATGGCCCGGCAGCGAACTGCGATGGGATGGGCATGCGCGTGCAGGAAGTACGCGCCGCGCTGGGCATGCCCAAGGCGGAGCTTGCCAGGCGTGCCGATTTGAGCCCGCGTACCATCAGCAACATCGAAAACGGCGCACAAGCTGGCATCGAAGTTATCGATGCAATGGCTACCGTCCTCAATGTCAGTCCGGCATGGCTCGCATTCAAACAAGGCCCGCGAGAGCTCCCCAAGCGGCGACGCACCGCCAAGTTGCCAGATCGGAAGAGCGTCGTGTAGGGAAAGAGTGTCTTCGCCTGTGTAGAT
>CALFML010000028.1 GCA_937879845.1 uncultured Myxococcales bacterium | reverse complement strand
GCTCGTCGTACCGATCAGGCTACTTGCGACCCACTCGGTGATCTGCTGATCGCTGGCCCCGGGAGCCCCCTTGAAGCCCAGGATGAGGACGCGGCGGGCCCACTCGCGCTCGAAGTTGAGCGCGAACTGGCCGCCGTCGTTCTTGAACGGGATGGCGGTGAACGCTTCGGAGACACCCTCGGCCAGGGACTGGCCGATGAAGCGGATTACGTGGGCGAACGACCGCCGCAGGTTCAGGTGATCGTAGGCCGGAAACACCGGGGGCATTGGCTGGCTGCCCACGGCCGCTACCGCACCGGCCACCGCGGTCAGCGCGACATAAAGCGCGAAGGGATGGGTGGTGCCGGGCGCGAGCAGCGCCTCAAACGGCGGCAGGTTGATGATGAGCTGCGACAGCAGGCGGCGCGTCTCTTCGATGACTGCGGGCTTGGTGGTGATCGCGGGCGAGCTGATGATCTCAAGCAGATACGTCGCCTTGGCCCGGATGAGGCTACTCACCTGCGCGCACTGCTCGCCCAGGGCCGAGTCCACCTCGACCCGCAGCAGCGGCGGGATGTAGTCGGAAGGAACAAAGGCTCCGTTTTTGTAATTCACCGCGAGAAGCGGCAGTGCGGTAAATCGCGGCGGGGGCGCGTCCTGTCCGGCCTGCAGGCGCAGCCGGGGCTTGAGCCGCGGGATGCGCAGCGCCCGTCCGCTCACCGTTTCATCATCGACCTCATCGCCCGGGACCGACTGGTAGCGTCCCAGATCGCCGTCCCCCTTGCTTGCGCCGGCGCGCTCCGCCGGCACGATCAGGTACACCAGCACCGGGCTGTGCTTGGCGGTCTCCATATGGGCGCGCAGATCGAGCTGCAAGTCGCCGTCGTTCCCGGCGCGGAAGGAGACCACGAGGTTGTCGGGCAGCACCGCCTCCAGCTCCGTGATGCGCAGGGTGCCGGAGAACAGCTGCGTCGATTCATAGCGCAGCCGGCTGACGCCGAAGTGGTAGGGCAGGCCGATGCCCAGGTGGTACTGCCAGAGCCGATCGCCGCGCAGGACCAGCTGCTGGAAGTGCTGCGGCGCGAGCAGCATTCCTTCGTGCCACTGAATGGCCAGCGGCAAGTCATGGGCACTGGACATGGGCGCTCCCCGCTCCGGTTAAGGAGCAAAGCTCAGACCGAGCTGACCGAAGCTCACCTTCAACACCTGGTTGGTATCGAACGTGTAGCGGTGGACGCCCGGTGTGTGGTAGTTCACAAATAAGATTCCCTGCAGGTGTCCCCGTCCGCCGCGCGGCAGGAGCTCGGGGACTTGTTGGCCGGGGACGAACTCGTAATAGGCCTCGTCGAGATCCGTGCGGTAGTCGCGCAGGAACTGCTCGCGCTGGGCAAACCACTGCTTAGCGGTCAGCTCCAGAAGCTTTTTGCTCACCGTCTTGTTGCGCGGCAGGATGATCGAAAAAATGACCGGCGAGTTGTTGTTGGCATCGGCGGCAATAGTTACCCGCAGGTGCTGCGTGTGCGCACCGCATCCTGTCGCGCCCGCAACGGCTATCGCAGCGAGGAAGCTCGCCTGCAATAGGAGGTGTCGTACGCTGCCCATCTCCCCAATCCAGAAGGAAAACCCGTAGCTTCGAGCCAGCGAGCCAAAGCACCGGCCCGGATATTATGCGCTCGCAGCTTTCGACATGGAAGCGTGATCTGCCGGTCGCCGGTTTTGGCGAGGGACCCGCAGTTGGCGGCATGCCCTCTACTGCGGCGCGCGGCGGGTGCCGGCTGCGGGCGATGTCAAAGGCGATGCGATGGCCGCGGGGCCGGTCGAGGTCGTCGCCACGACTCGGTTTTCTGGCAGTCCGAGCGCGGAGACCGGCGGTCGCTTCTGGTCGCGCGCGGTCGGCGTGACAGAGAACTGCTTGAAACCAAACGCCGAGATCGGAAGAGCACACGTCTGAACTCCAGTCACGCCAATGTATCTCG
>CALFML010000027.1 GCA_937879845.1 uncultured Myxococcales bacterium | reverse complement strand
AGCAATGGGTTGATCGTGGAGATCAGGGCTGTTTTAGGCCGCAAACAATAGGAACTGGCGGACGACCGGATTGGGCATGCCGCGAGCGAACCTACAAAAGCCCGGGTCGCGTTTCGATTATTGCGTTTTTCGAGTGTTTCGAATATGATCGGCTCTGCAACCGTTTTCGCTTAGGAGCTACCCATGACCACCGCCACTGCCCAATCCAAGATGACCCTTCCCGCCGCGGGAGAGGTTAAGGCAGCCGTCCAGGGTCAACGTGCCTTGGCGGCTTACCTCGCAACCCAGTTCGAGACGCAGCACATCCAGATCTTTGATGACCACAAACAGGCTCATCAGGTGGAACTGCCTACCTCGGCTTTACGCCTGCTGGTCGACATCCTGGCCGACAGCACGCCGGCGAACGACGAGTCGTACTACCTCCACTACTGCCACCCCAATACTTTCGAGTCCGAGGTCCTGCGCAGCAAAGGGCTCACGATCAAGACCTGCGGCTGTCTGTTCAGCGCCGGCTACTCCGCCGGCTGGTGCAGCGACGCCTTCCAAGTCGAAGTCCACGGCCGGGAAGTGCGCTGTCTGTCCCGCGGTGATGCGGCGTGCGAGTTCATCATGGCGCCGAGCGCCCGCTTGGATGAATACGAAGCCCGGCTGCGATCTGGATGGAGCTGAAATCTAGCAAAATCCCGGCGGGGGTCTCCCTGAGTCCGCTGGCGAACGAGGTGTTCAAGGTCCTCGAACGCTATACCGCGTTTCCATGGCCGATTCTCGCCGCTCAGTGCAAACGCGCCGGCACGACTCCGACCACGCTGACGGAAGATAGCCTATTGTCCCTGATTCCTCTGCTGGCGGCCGGGGTCGGACGCTTTACCAGTCCGGAAAAAGAAGCCGCGGTGCAGCGGGAGCTCCTGGCCATGGCGCAAGGGTTTCGCTTCCAGCGCTAGGCCGCGCCCATGCGGCGTAAGGGGTGAGTGGCCGCAAGGAGAGATCATTCCAGAACAGTCTCATCGCCGAACTTTATCTCTGGAAACCTGTTTCTGAATTTCTCGACGAGGATTTTAGAATAAACTGGCCATCGCGGCTTCTACGGTCCAGGCACTCCGGCGAGAAATTAAACGCTCAGGGTCCGCTGGAAAGGTGCTGGACGCGCGGCGGGCAACGCTTGGCCGGTCTCCGTCCAGGGCTTGGCCGGGATGGCGGTGCGGCTTGACCCGCAGCCGGATGCGATGCCATGGTGACCCGCCTGGGAGAGTGAGTCATGGCATTACACCTTGCGCGAGCGCAGCGGCGGACTTTTGATTCCATAGGTTGGGCGACAGACAAGCGCCGCCCGCCCGGACGGAGCGGGGTGCTGGGTCGAGGGGGGTGGCTCGGAACAGAGCCTGTCAAGCGGGCTTGCCAGGGGGGGTCATGAACCGCCGCGGCTTCATGCGGACGGCGGCGGCGGCGCCCCTTCTTGGTGCGATGCTGGACGACGCGCGCCGGAACCGGGCGGAAGCAGCGGCGCCCGCCGCCGGGACAGATGGATCGGGAGGTACCAAGGTGCGCGACACCGGAGCTTCTATTACTGCCGAAGTGATGCGGCTGCAGCTGCGCCACACCTGGACCACGGTGATGTCATCGAGCACGACGCGCGACACGCTCCTTGTCCGCTATACCCGCGACGGGATCACGGGCATCGGCGAAGGAGCGCCGATCAAGCGTTACAACGAGACGGCGCAGGAGGCGGTCGCCGCGCTCGCGACCGTGCGGCCGCTGCTTATTGACGGCGATCCGTGGCAGCACCGCGAGCTTGCGGCCGAGCTGTGGCGGCGCCTGCCCGGGCAGTGGGCGCTGAAGGCGGCGATCGATGCGGCGCTCACCGATTGGGTGGGCAAGCGGCTCGGGGTCCCGCTTTACCGCTATCTCGGGCTCGATCCGCGCAAGATTCCGGTGACCACGTTCTCGATCGGGATCGATACGCCGGAGGTTACGCGGCAGAAGGTGCGGGAGGCAGCGGACTTTCCGGTCTTGAAGGTGAAAGTCGGGCTTACCTCGGACGAAGCGACGATTGCCGCGGTGCGCAGCGTGACCAACAAGCCGCTGCGAGTGGACGCTAACGAAGGCTGGCAGACCAAAGAAGAGGCGCTGCGCAAGATCAAGTGGCTGCAGACGCAAGGGGTGGAGTTTATCGAGCAGCCGCTGCCCGCCGCGCTGCACGAAGAGCAACGCTGGCTCCGCGAGCAAGTCGAGATGCCGATCTTCGCCGACGAAGCCTGCCTGCACCTGCAAGACATACCGCGGCTCGCCCAGGCGTACGACGGGGTGAACATCAAGCTCGATAAGTGCGGCGGACTCTGGGAGGGGCTGCGGATGATCCATACCGCGCGGGCGCACGGCATGAAGGTGATGCTCGGCTGCATGATCAGCAGCTCGCTGGCGATGGCGGCGGCGGCGCATCTGGCGCCGCTTGTGGACTACATCGATCTGGACGGGTTCCTGCTCATCGCCAACGATCCGTTCGTCGGGCTCGGGGTCGAGCACGGCAAGCTGCGGCTGTCCGCGGAACCGGGTCTGGGAATCAAGCCGCGCCCGAGCGGCGCGTAGCGATAAGAGGCACGTGATGCGCAATAATATTTCCAAGGCGAAGCGGGCGCTGCTCGGTGGACTCGGGGCGCTGTGGGGGGCGACGGTGGCGGCAGGGTTTGCCCTGGGTCGTCCGGCGGCGCCCGGGGCGGCGCGGCTGCCGCACTGGGTGGCGCTCAGCTCTTCAGGCCTGCTCACCATCATCGGCTGGGGCTACCGGCAGGCGCTGCGAAAGGGTCCGGACGCGGACTATGCAACGCACATCGCTACGGGGATGACCTTCGGGGCGCTGGGCGATGTGCTGATGCCGCACTCCGTTCCGGGCGGGATGGCGGCGTTCGCGGTCGGGCACGTGGCGTACGTCCGCGGGATGCTGCGGCTGCAGCGGCAAAAAGGACTAAGCTCAAACGCGGTGCTCTATGGTGCATGGAGCGCTTGGCTCGGAGCGGCGGTGGCAGGGTGGTACGCGGTGGTGGCGCGGTCGCCTAAAGGTGTCACGCCGCTTGGGTGGGCGGGGCTTGGTTACTCGCTGCTTCTGGCCAGCACCTGCGGGGTGGCGTGGGGTACGGCGCTGCAGAACCGGCGGTACCTGCCGCTGGCAATCGGCGGAACCCTGTTTCTGTTGAGCGATGTGGTGATTGCGATGCGGCTGTTCAACCCGGAGCTGTTTCGGGCGATTCCCGATTGGATCCGCGGCGATCTGGTCTGGCTGACCTACGCGCCGGCGCAAGCGCTGCTGGTGCATAGCATTCCGATCGCCGCAGGGGACTGCGCCTCGTCTAAAGACTGAGTCCCAGCGCAACGGGACGACGCGCATCGACCCACTTGGGGGTCGGCTCGCAGGTCGGGAAAACTCAAGCGGACTGCCAAGCTAGGCGCAGAGACCGCGGGACTGGACGCGCCGCCTGCTCTGGCAGAAACTAGAGGCTGGTGTAAAGCCCGTGCCACTGCGAGGAGCATCAT
>CALFML010000026.1 GCA_937879845.1 uncultured Myxococcales bacterium | reverse complement strand
CCCGGATTCACTGCTGGGCGGGCTGCTGGCCGAGATCTCCGCCTCGCCGGCGATCGGCACGGCCCTGGATGCCCTGGCCGCGCCACCACCCGTCGTGGAACCGTGGCAGCGCCACCAGGTCGGCGAACACTATCGATGGTTGCTCAACCGCATCGGTCCCGGCGGCGTGAAGCTGATTTTAGCCAGCACGGTGAAATCCGGGTCGATGCGCACGAGTTCCGGCTGCGCGGGCAGCGTGAAGTGGAAATCCTCAACCTCTTTGCTGACATCCATCGTGAAACGGAGCGGTTCTTTCTGTCCGGTGACGGTGAGTGTCACCGGCAGCGGCACACGGAACAGGCGCACCTGCTCGCTGAGCTTCTGCGTCTGCCTCACGGTGATCTTTGCCAGCTTGGCGTTGGAATCCCACGCGTGATCGACCTTCAGCTCCGGCACGCCGCCGTCTACCCGCAGCGGCTCCCCCGGGGTAGTGCCGATCCTGGCCGCGACCCCGGCCAAGAGCAGCTCATGGCGGACGATGGCCTTTGCCACGCTGGGCCTTTTGGCAATCTCGGGCGGTGTGCTGGCGTATCTTTTCGGGACTTCGCCGAACCACCCCTTCGGCGGGGACACGACGTATGTCGCAGCTGGCGACCGGACCTCGGGCGGAGAGCCCGGCGTGGGGCCGCGGCCGACGGTGGAGGCGCTTGGCGATAGCACCGATCCGGCCAAAAAGCCGCTTACCGCGCCGGTGATTCCGGTGCAGCCGGTGGACAAAGACCTGCCGGTGGTCGCGAGCAGCAAGCCCGACGGCAAGCAGGAAGGCAAGCCCGAGCTCAAGACGGGAAATAAGGCGGGCAGTGGGGCGGAAACCGGCACCAAGCTCGCGCTGGCCCCTACCAAGGAAGCGGGCAAGCCCGGGAAAGCCGACACGGAGGCCGTAAAGACCGAGCCGGGAGCGCCCGGCAAGGCGGCGCCCAGCGTCAAGGTCGCCAGCAAGTCGCCGCCCGGACACAGCGCCCCTGCGGCGGAGGCTGGGCACAAGACCGCCGTCGCCCTGGCTCCTCCGCCGGTCAGCAAGCCCCCCGTCCCCGTGGGTCAAAGCCGCGTCGTGGCGGCCAACCCGCCGCCCGGACCCGGCGATTCGGCAACGACCTCGCCCAAGCCGACCGGCGTTCCGGTCATTGCCTCCAAGCAGCAGCCCAAGACCTGGGAAGTGGTCGCGCTGCCCGAAGCGACACCCAAGCCGCCGCAGCAGCGCACGGTCACGATCGCCGGCGCGCCGCCCAGCTCGACGGACTCGGACAGCACTCCGCGCAGCGCGCATCCGCCTGCCCCAAGCCAAGCGACCGCCGATGCCGCCAGCAAGCCGGCCGCCGCCAACGACTCCGAGTCGGTCTTGCGTGAGGCGCAGAGCGCATTCATGCATGGGGACCGTCAGACCGCCATCGCCGCCGCGATGCGGGTCACGGCGCGCGGCGGGGAAGAGGCCATAAAGGCGTGGCGCTTCGTCGGCGCAGCGGCCTGCACCGGCAAGGTGGCGGCGCTGGCGGCGAACGCCTACCGCAACCTGCACGATCCCGACCACAAGCGGCTTCTCGTCGAGCTGTGCCAGCGCAACGGCCTGCACTTCCATGACGGGAACTTCAGCACCGAAGAGTAAGTCGTAAGGTAAGAGCTGACGCGGTTATACCTGTAGGCGGCAGCGCCGCCGCCGCCAGCGATCTCGCGGCGGGTATCAGCTGATGCTGATCGGGCTTGGCGGCTTTCGCTCGGCCATGAATCCGCTATGCTAAAAGAGCAGCCTTTATTGCCGCTGCGCTGCTTCTGGATAGGAGCCCGTGAAGAAGCGACCATCGCGAGCGCAGCCATCGAGTGATACGCGCCCTCGTCCGCCGAGCCGAGCCAAGGGCCGCACCGCAGCGCGCGGGGCGGCACGGCAGGCCGCGCCGGCGCATACCGCGACTCGCCCGCGGCGCGATTCAGACGATAGCGCGCTGTTCGCCGCGGCGGCTCTACCGGCGGCGCTGATCGCCCCATCGGGTCGGCTGCAGCAGACCAGCGCCAGCCTGCGTGAGCTGCTCGGCTATAACGCCGCCGAGCTCCGCCGGCTGCGCTTCGTCGACCTCGCGCACCCCAAGGTCGCGGGCGACAAAGCCCTGCCGCGCAAACCCTCCGCAGCGGCGTCAAGAGGCGGCCGGACACCGTCTGCGGCGCGCCGCGGAAGGCGACGCGGGACTGGGTCTAACCCGGCTTGCCGCTGCCCTGGCTGGCGTCGATTCCTTCAAACGCCGGCAGATCCGAGAGGTTTGCCTGCAGGACGATCTCGATGCGTCGATTCTGCGCCCGGTGCTCCGGCGTATCGTTGCCGCTCAGCGGATCGAACTCGCCGTATCCCGCCGCCGCCAGCACCTGCGGTTTCATCCCTTTGGCGATGAGGAGCTGCGTCACCTCGATCGCGCGGGCGGCCGACAGCTCCCAGTTTGATTAATATCGACCGCTGCGGATCGGCACCGTATCGGTATGTCCGGCGACGAGAAAGTGTCTATCGGTGAGCGGAGAAAGCGCCGCCGCCAAGCTCATCGTCTTGTTGGTGAGGTTCATGGGCGAGTGCCTACCAAGAGCCGGGCCAAACCGCTCCGAGAGAAATTTCGGCTGGATCGCAGAAGGCCGGCCCGCGATCGGTTAACAATGCGAACCGCAAGACCGCGGCGGTTAAGTTTTTATACGGCCGGCTGGGCAGCGGCGCTAACGCAGCCACTGCGGCCACTGCTCCGGCTCGCAGTCCAGCGGCGCGTGCAGCGGCGTCTCCAAAATGCGCGGCGCGGCCTGGGCTTCCTGCGCCGCCAGCTGCGCCGTCCGACCAAACAGCGTCGGCATCGGCGGAATGGTTCCCGGCGGCGTCACCCGGCCGTCCCCGTCCAGGTCGAGCCACACAGGGTTTGTAAACCCGATGGGCCGCGCCTTGCCGCCGTTTACCGCGCCGATGATATCGGTGGCCAGCGGCTCGTTGCCAACCACCACCGCGAGGATCCAGCCCTCGGCGGCAATCGGCACCTCAATCGTGGTCTGCAGCGAGGGGTGGGCGCGATAGGTGATAGGCACCTCGGCCGCCACTTCGCCGTTGTGGTACACGATCACCCGGCTTATATCGATCCATCCCGCCGCGTCGGCCCACAGGTCCACCTTGACCTTGCCGTCTTTCACCTGCGTCGTCTCGCCCATGCCGTGGCCGTCGACGCGCAGGTGGACCAGGGGGCCGTTGGTCGCGATCGCCTGCATCTCCACCATCGCCGCGCGCACATCGCTCGGCAGCACTCGGCTTGGTTCATCGGTGGGCAGCCGCAGGAACGTCCGCGGGTAGCCGGCGCGCAGCCAGTCGGCGCGGTGGGTGTCGCTGTTGCCGACCCCGGTGACGCGCTGGCCGCGGTTTAGCAGATAGAACCAGTCGCGCAGGACCGGCAGGATGGACGGCGGAGTGTTCTCGTAGCCGTTGAGGACCTCCAGCCCGTCGAACAGTCCCTCCGCCGGCAGGGGCTGTCCGGGCTGCCAGCGCAGGTTGTGGAAATACCCCAGATCCGGCGGCAGCCGCGGATGATTGATGACCACGAGCGGCTGCCCCGGCAGCTGGTGGATGAGCGGAAAGTACGTCACCGCATCGATGCCGCCCCACGGCCAGCGCTCCCACTCCGGCGCCCCGAGGAGCGATCCGGCCGGATCGTACTGCACCGGAAACACGCCGATATGGCCTAGATCGAAGCCGTACTCGCTGCCGGGAATCGACACCGCGTACTTGGACAGCCCTAGGTCGCGGATCTCCGGCGCCAGATCGTAGTGGAAGACGTGCTCGGTCGGCACCAGCACGGAGATTCCGGAGCAGACTTCGGAAACGACGCGCTGGGAGGTCGGGATCTTGGAGTCGCTGCTGACCTGGCTGTGGATGTGCTGATCCGAACCGAGCCAGCCCGGCTCCGGCAGACGCACCGAGTGCTGCAGCACCACATCGACCGGCACGACATGGCGCTTGCCGACGGTGATATCAACCCAGATCGACTCGTACTCCATCCCCTGGATGATGCGCAGCTTGTAGGTCCCCGGCGGCACCGGCACAAGGCCCTTGCCGTACGGCAGCATCACGCCCTCCGGGACGCCGAACACCCCGGCTGCCACATCCGACATCTTGCTGCCGTCGGAATGAAAGTCGAGCTTCTGCTTGGGATCGGCGGGATAAAACAGCACGCGCGCCGGCATCAGCTGCAGATCGTCGCTCGACCGGATTGTCAGGCGCACGGCCGGGCCCAGCGAAGTGGCGGGCGGCGGGGTGCTGCGCGTCCGCGGACCCCCCGTATTGGGATCCGAGAGTCCGACGGGCTCCGTCCCGCACGCCGCAACGAAGAGCAGCGGCCACAGGGCAGTCTTCATCGCCTGCGAAAAAACGCGGAATCGGCGGCGCGCAATCGCCATGGCAACAATTTACCCTGACTCGCGGCCGCTGGGACAAAATGAGTATGTCAAAGTGGGAATTCGCAGCAGTATGCGCTACCCACCGGCCGCGTCCGTCGCATGAAGCAGGCCGCGCCGGCCGGGGCTTGTGCGCGATCGCGTTGGCGTTGTATGCCGTGCCCATGAACAATCAACCTCTGACTCTGGCTCTGGGTTTGGACGCACGCGCGGTTTCTCGGCATCGGCGGCTCTTGCGGCAGCTCGCGCCGCTTCCGGCCGCAGCAGCGCTGGCCGCAGCAGCGCTGGCCGCAGCAGCGCTGTTTTGGGCCGGCGCGGCCGCCGCCAAGGGCAAGGGCGGGGACGCCGCGGCGCCCAAGAAATGCGCCCCGGGCGAGAGCTCGGTGAAGGTCGCGCCGCTGGAGCTCAAGCTCAAGTGCAAAGAAGGCTTCCACGAGTGCGAGACCGACATCCCGCTCAAAGCGCAGAACTGCACCGGCGGGTTCCTCGAGTTCACCAAGCTCGAGATGTACGAACACGACCGCCGCAGCATGGTGCTGGAGTTCAGCCCCGCCGCGATCGTGCCGCCGGGCGCATCGTGGAAAGAGCAGGTGCCGTGGACGACCCCCGGCGACGTCGAGGCGGTCGTCTACTTCCGGCCGTCCGGCACCACCGATACCGACGCGGCGCGCGCGCAGGTCAAGGTCATCAACAAGGGCCTGGACGAAGCCAAAAAGGCCTGCGACCGCTGCAGCGGCACCTGGGGCAAATACGGCATCAACCAGAACGAGGGCTGCAACTGCAAGTCGCCCGACGCCGGCAAGCTTTGCCACGATGGCGATGAGTGCAAGGGCGAGTGTCTGTTCTTCCAGTACGACGGCAGCGGCCGCGAGGTCGGCAAGTGCAGCGACTATCAGCGCCTCAGCGGCTGCCTGGAGATCGTGGCCAAGGGCGCATCCAAGCTGCCGGTGAAGCTGCCGCCGCCGCGCAAGCTGCCGACCTGCCTGTAGCCGCGGACGCCGGGCCGCGGAGACGTTCCGCCGCCGTTCCTGATTTCGATCGATAGAGATTCTTCGTCGGAAAATTCGCTCCGTTGGCGTGACGGCCTCACGCACCCTGAGGATCGGGCGCGCTGGCAGGAGGCCCTGCAGCGCGTCCGCAGCGGGGAGTCGGCGCGCGCGCGGCTGCGCCTCCTGCATCGCGCCGGGCAGACTCTGGATTGCTCGATCTACCTTGCGCTGCCCGGCGGTTCGGGTGTGAATCCGGCCCGCGGTCCAGTCCTGTGCCAGCTGCATGAGACAGCCCCCGCCGTAGCGCCACCGGACCTTACCGAGCGTGATGGAGGCGCGGCTCGCGATCGTCGGTGAGGCCGCTATGCCCACCGGCTTCGGACACGCGGCGGACGAGTTTGGATGCGGCCTAGCCGTCCTCGCCTTCCTGTTCTCCCTCTTCAGGGGGGAGATGGGGGAGCGGCTCCTCCAGCGCTAGCTCGTAGCCCTGGCAGATGACCTCGAAGACTTCATCGTACGTCGCCAAGATGAAGTGGCGGTGGCCGCGGACCTTCGCCGAGTGATCCCGCCGCTTCATCGCCGCCACCCGCTCGGACGCGACGACTTCGACGAAGGAGGCGGGAAGCCCGAAGTCGGTGAAATCGAGCTCCAGCGAATGCAGCTCCAGCAGTCCGTGGAAGCGCAGCACGAACCGGACGGAAGCCCCCGGAACGAGGCTTTCGATGTTGCCGCGGAAAGTAATCTCGCGCGGACACACCGAATGTTCGATCGTGCCAAGGTAGATGGAATCGCGTCCTTTGGGAATGCCGAGCGCTGTCGCAATGGGCTGTAGCACGCCTCCAGTATATCCTAACGAAGCGGCGGGCGCGACGACGGGAACTTGACTGCATCCGGCGTTTGTGGTGCGACTTGCCCATGAGCAGCTGGCGTTCCGTCCCGCGCACCCGGTTCGGCTGGCTGCTTTTTTTCGGGCTGATTTTGTTCGGGCTCGGACGGGGTGGGCTCGGATGGGGCGTCACGCCGGCGGCGGCGGCTCCTCCGCGTCCACGTCCTCGTACGGCCCGTCCGGAGCGGCCGCCCCCGCCCGCCCCGAAGATCATCGTGCGCGACTGCGAAGTCTGGCCGCCCAAGAGCTTCCCGCGCATCTCCGATCTGTACGGACTCAAGCTCGAGTACGACTGTCGGAACCGAGCCATCGCCCACAAGCGCTACGGCCTGGCCAGCCAAGAGGCGCGGCAGTCCACGGCCCTGGCTGAAAAGCGGGATCGCAGCGGGATCGACGAAAAGAACCGCTGGGCAGAAAAAGAACAGAGCGACATCGACTCCCGCCAGCGCGAGCTGGATGAATGGCGCGACGAGGTAGTAAAGAAGCTCCAGGCGGTCGAGCAAGAACTGAGCGCCGAGCGCACCCCGGCCGAACCGGGCGCGGTCGGGGCGGCGCAATAGCCGCCGCGGTCAAACCCGTCCGCAGCCTTCGCCGATATCGCGCGGGGTCGCGTCCAGGGGCTCCCGCCTGAGGCACATTTCCGAGCGTGAGGTCGGCGCCGGGCGGGCTTTGGCGCAAGCCGCTCGCGTTACGTCGCAGCGGGGTGCGGGGCGATATGCGGGGAGCGGAGGGTTCGCAAAAGCGGCGCGGCGCCGCCCCGGCCGGTGCTATCGTAGCAACATGAGATTCATAAGCCTGGTGCTGGTGCCGCTGGTGTTCGGGGTCGCCGCAGACGCGGCGGCGGACTGTCCGGACGTGCGGCTTGAGGTGAAGTTGAACAAGTCCGACAGCGGGCTCATGATCGACGCCGCCTTGCGCAACGCCGGCAAGGCGCCGATCGACCTTATGACCACGGGCGACGGATCGTCCTTTGGCAAGCGCAACCCGAGCCTGACTTTCACGCTGGAGCCGAGCGATGTCAGCGACGTCGGCACCTGCGGCTTCATCAACGCGCTGGCGGACGAAGACTTCCTGACCCTGAAGCCCGGCGAGCGGCGCAAGCTCGGCTGGGTGCACCCGCCGACCCCGGGCAAGCCGGGCCAGTATACGCTGACGGTGACCTACAAGAACGATCCCGCCGCGCCGCCGGTCGGCAGCGGCGCCCCGCGACCACCGACGCCGGCGCAGCTCGCGCGGGTTGCCAAGACCACGGAGTGCAAGGTCACAAGCGAGCCGCTCCGCTTCAGCTGGGACGGCAAGCGCGCAACGAATGTGCACCTACGTTAATATGAACGGGTGACGGTCGCCGCGCCAACTTCGGTAAGCCGCTTTCGCGACGAGTACCGCGACAAGCACATCGGTCGAAACTACTCCGGCTGGGGGCACTTCCTCTTTACCACGGTAGGAGCGCTCGCCGCGATCACGGCCGCGGGGCTGCAGCTCCACGACGTTCGGCCGGCGGAGTGGGCGACGATACCGATCGCATTCCTCATCGCCAACTTCGGCGAATACCTCGGCCATCGCGGTCCGATGCATCGTCCGCGGCGCGGGCTTTCGCTCCTGTACCGGCGCCACACCCAGCAGCACCACCACTTCTTCACCCACGAGGCGATGGCCGCCGACTCGCCGCGCGATTTCAAGATGGTGCTCTTTCCGCCGGTGATGCTGCTCTTTTTTCTCGGCGGTCTGGCGGCGCCGATCGGCTTGCTGCTGTACTGGGCGTGCTCGCCGAATACCGGATTTTTGTTCGCGATGGTCGCGATCGGATACTTCTTGAGCTACGAGTGGCTGCACTTCAGCTATCACCTGCGCCCGGACAGCTGGATCGGCAGGCTGCCGCTGGTCGCGATGCTCCGGCGGCACCATATGCGTCATCATGATCTGGCGCTGATGGGCAAATGGAACTTCAACATCACGTTCCCGATCGCGGATCGAATCTTGGGAACGTACTATCGCCCGCCGGCCTGAAACACGCTCGCCGCCGCGCGGGATCCCAGGGGCCCGCGCCCACCGAGATCCTAACCCTCGGTCAGACTTTGTTAGTGGCGGCCCAACAAAACGGTTCATCCAAAGGAAAGCTGGCGCGGATGTCATCGGGGATGCGCACCGGCCGGTTCCGCAGCAGATCCACGTAGGCCCAGCCGGTCATCGCCCGCGCCACCAGCTCGCCGCTATCGGCGCGTCGGATCTCGGTCTGGCGGGTGCTGCTGGCCGGGCCGATGTGGGTGATGCGCGTCTCGACATCGATTTTTTCGCCGCGGAGCACCGGGCGCAGGTAGTCCACCTCATGACGGCGGACGATGAACGACTGCCGCCGCGCCAGGTACTGCGCATAACCAAGCCCGAGCGCCGTGGAGTGCGCCACCGCGACATCTTGGATCCACTTCACATAGACCAGGTTATTGACGTGGTCAAACTCGTCGATGTCGCTTGGTGAAACGGTGACGGACAGGACATAGGACACAGGAATCATTCTCCGAAGTGGGCAAGGTGTATATAGCAGCCGAGGGGCCGCCATGGAATCACTTGACGATCCCACGGCGCTTGGCTCTCACTTAAAGAGAAGAACCTAAGGAGGCCGGCCATGTCCAGCTCTGCGTCCATCATCGACTCTCACGCACACTACGACTCGCGCATGCTGGAGCTGCCGGCGCTGGTGCAGCAGATGGACCGCCACGGCATCGATCGCGTGGCGCTGATTCCGTGCATGAACGATCCGCTGCCGCACACCCCGGAGCGGCTGCTCTCCGCCTTGCGGCATATCATGGCGCGGCGGCTCACCCGGCCGCTGGCCGAGGTCGTCCACCGGGCGCTCCTTACCCCCGAGGGCGACCTGCGCCTGGACGGCCGCGTGTACCAGATCTATCAGCGCCCGGACAACGCGGCGGTGGAAAGCGCCCTGCGCGCCTACCCGCAGCGGCTCCTCGGCTGGATCTTTTTGAACCCCCGCAACAATCCCAAAGTGCTCGATGAGCTGGAGCAGTACCGCGCCGTTCCGGGAATGATCGGAGTGAAGCTGCACCCGCACTGGCACGACTATCGAACAGAGCTTCTGCGCCCGATCATGCAGCGCCTGGCCGAGCTCAAGCTGCCGGCGCTCATCCATCTGGGGTTTGGCCGCCGCGGCGATTTCCGCGCCCTTGCCGGCGCTTTTCCAGGGGTGCCGCTCATCTGCGCTCACGCGGGCTTTCCGTTCTATCGCGACCTCTGGGTCCATGGACGGAGCCTGCCGAATCTCTACGTCGACCTGTCAAGCCCCTACATCGACGAGGCGCTGGCTCGCGCCGCCGTAGCGACCCTTGGACCGGAGCGCTGCCTCTATGGCACCGATGCGCCGTACGGCTTTCCGGAGTCGGAAGCAAGCGCCAAGCACGGCGCCAAACCAAACTACGACTATGGTCGCATAAAGAGCTGGGTAGAGCGGCTGCCCGTATCAAGCGCCGCCCGCTCCGCCATCTTCGGCGACAACCTGCGTGCGCTCCTTACACCGGCGAAGATCCTGATCTGACTTGCAAACTTCGCGGTCGGACTAAGCGCCCTATCGGGCTGCCTGGAGGCCGCCCTGCCCCGCTGCGCGCCATTCTGGGGTTGACGGCTCGCGTAAACAGAGTCTAACCTAGGCTGTTTAACTAACTAGGGATTCCTATGACCTACAAGACGCAAAGACCCCTGTTCGGCCTTGGTTACTGGTTGCTCATCCCGCTCTGCCTGGCCGGAGCCAACTGCGGGGATCCGGCGGCCGGAACCTGGGTAAGCACCTCCGCTCCCGCGGCATCGAAAGACCAGTATGCTTCCTACATGGCAACGCTGACGTTTGGCGATGCCAAGAGCGTGACCGTCGATCTGGAGACCAAGCGCAGCCCCGGCGCGCTGGTCTTTGCCGGCTGCGTCGAGTCGCTCATGGGAACCGGGACCTATACCGAGACCGGAACCACCATCACCAGCACGTTCGAGTCGGGCACCAACTCCCGCACCGATTGCGTCTATCCGAACGACAACCTGACCTCCAAGTCGCTCGATACCGCATCGACCGATCCCAAGACGTCCGATGGCGCCGCCGTGGCGGTGCTGGTCTCGCTGTCGAGCGGGAACTTTGTGATTGCCAACAACACGCTGACCCTCACCGGTTCGGCTTCCGTCAAATACGAGAAGCAGTAGCAGCCCTGCCCTATTCGTTCCGCGGCTCTCTTTTTTCTCTCGCCAAAAAACTGGGGCGTCATTACCGAGCGCAACGTAGGATCGCAATCCTCCCCTCGCTGGCGGGGATTGCGAACGCGGCGGGGGCCCGATTGCCGACCGATTGCCGGCCGATTCCCGGCGGCCGACCGAGCTAGGGGCGCGGGCCGATGTGCTCCATCAAAAGCCGCGCCAGCCAGCCGCGGAAGCGCGCCCCGG
>CALFML010000025.1 GCA_937879845.1 uncultured Myxococcales bacterium | reverse complement strand
CGCTGCCGGCCGCGTCCTTCATCGGCTTCACCGGCACGCCGATCGAGAAGAATGACGCCAACACGCGCGCCATCTTCGGCGACTACATCAGCATCTACGACATCAAGCGCGCCGTCGCCGATGGGGCGACGGTTCCGATCTACTACGAGAGCCGCGTCGCCAAGCTCGGACTGAACGAGTCGGAGCTGCCACACCTCGACGAAGAGTTCGACGAAATCACTGAGGGGGAGGAGGAAGCGCGGAAACAGCAGCTCAAGACCAAGTGGGCGGCCCTGGAAGTGCTGGTGGGCGATCCCAAGCGCATCTCGCTCATCGCCAAGGATCTGGTTCCGCATTTCGAGAGGCGCCTCGAAGCGATGGACGGCAAGGCCATGATCGTCTGCATGAGCCGCCGCATCTGCGTCGATCTGTACCAGGCGTTGATCAAGCTACGCCCTGATTGGGCCAGTGCGCCGGATGACGAAGTCGAGACCGAGAAAGGACGAAGCTGCGTCGCCAAGATCATCATGACCGGCTCGGCGGAGGACGGCCCGGCCTGGCAGCCGCATATCCGCAACAAGGAGCGAAGGCGCAAGCTGGCCGTGCGCTTCAAAGACGCCAAGGACCCCTTCCGCATCGTGATCGTCCGCGACATGTGGCTGACGGGCTTCGATGCGCCCTGCCTGCACACGCTCTACGTCGATAAGCCCATGCAGGGGCACGGCCTGATGCAGGCCATCGCGCGGGTAAACCGCGTTTTCCGCGACAAGGACGGCGGGCTGATCGTCGACTACCTGGGCCTGGCGGATCAGCTCAAGCGCGCCCTGGCCACCTACACCCAGAGCGGCGGACGCGGCAGCCCGAGCGTGAACGTGGCCGAGGCCGTGGCGTTGATGCAGGAGAAGTACGAGATCGCATGCCAGATCCTGCACGGCTTCAACTGGAGCAAGTGGACGACGGGCAAGCCAGCCGAGAGACTGGCGCTCATCCCCGCCGGGCAAGAGCACGTTCTGCGGCAAGAAGACGGCAAGGCACGCTTCGTCAAGGTGGTTACCGACCTGTCCCGCGCCTTCGCCCTCTGCGCCGCCAGCGATGCCGCCGTGGCGCTTCGCGACGATATCGCCTTCTTCCAAGCCATCCGATCCGCCCTGGTCAAGCCGGCTGGTGAGCGGCGCTCCCCCGAAGCTCTGGATGCCGCCGTCCGGCAGCTCGTCTCCAAGGCAATCACTGCGACCGATGAAGTGATTGACGTATTTACCGCCGCGGGGCTCAAGAAGCCGGATATCTCCATTCTGTCTGACCAGTTCCTCCTCGAGGTTCGCGGTCTGAAGCACAAGAACGTCGCCGCTGAGCTACTTGGCAAGCTGCTAAAGGATGAGATCCGGCTCCGATCTGCACGCAACATCGTTCAGGGTCGCGCCTTCTCAGAAATGCTCAAATCGACGCTGAACGCCTATCACAACCGCGCCATCGCCACGCACGAGGTGATCGAGGAACTGATCAAGCTCGCGAAGCAGATGGAAGCCGCCAAGCAGCGCGGCGAGGACCTGGGCCTGAACGATGATGAGAGCGCGTTCTATGATGCGCTCGCCGCCAACGATAGTGCGGTGAAGGCCATGGGCGATGCCGGGCTGAAGGTCATCGCCGCCGAGCTGGTCAGCGCCGTCCGCAAGAGTGTCACCATCGACTGGGCCGTTCGCGAAGGCGCCCGCGCCAAGATCAAGGTGCTGGTGAAGCGCATCCTCAAGAAGCACGGCTACCCGCCAGACCTACAGGAAGAAGCGACGAAGACCGTGCTCGCCCAAGCCGAACTGCTCTGCGCAGACGGGGTTGCCTGAGCATCGATTACTGTTTCAGCGATAGCCCTAAAGACTCTTCATTGTCAAATATGCGGTGGCTGATTGAGGCATAAGACTTGTTCATGGACGAACCTAACCGACGCAAGATCCATGTCGGCGACTGCACAGGCGGGCGCGCCTGCGCGTAGGATGTCCTGCATGTAGCCGTTCTGCCCTCTTCGGCACCACGGCGCGCCCAGCCCAAACCCAACACCCCGCCATCTCAACTTACAACACCGCCACCAACGACAAAAAATGAGTGATTGACACGTTCCCTTCGGTCTCACGCCACAAGAGCTCCACCACGGCGGGCGAGGCCTCAGCGGAGCCGAGCATCGAGGCGCTGAGCTTGCGCACCGCGTGCCGATTCAGCCGCGGCAGCGGCAGCGCCCGCGCGGCCGGCAAAAGCGCCGGCAGGTCCGGACGCTCCTCCTGGCGGTAGCTGCCGACGATGAGCAAGGGGCGCTCGGCCAGCTGCGTGGTGAGCTGTTTGAGCAGCTCAAGGCTGTCGCCGACCGCCCACTGCAAGTCCTCCAGCAGAAGCAGAGTCGGCCGCGCCGTGCGCAAAAGGACGGTCTCCAAGACCCGCAGCAGACGCAGCCGCGCCGCCTGGCCGTCCAGCTGCGGGGCGTCCGCCACCTCGCGATCGAGCAGCCGCGGCAGATCCGGGACCAAGCTTTTGATCACGCTGGCCTCCAGCGGCTCCAGCGGGACCTCCAGGCTCAGCGTGCGGAGCGGCTCGATGAAGGGGCCGAATCCGACATCGCCATCGCGGTTGACCTGGCCGCGCAGAACCAGGGCGCCATGGACCAGCGCCCAGGTGCGCAGCTCGTCCAGAAGGCGCGACTTGCCGACGCCGCTCTCGCCGCCGACGAGCCAAGCGCTGCCGGTGTCGCCCAGGGCCTTGCGCAGCATTTTCAGCTCGGCGTCGCGGCCGATGAACGTCGCCGCTTGCAGGAAGCTCTCGCGGATCGCGGCGCTTTCGACCCGCAGCGGCAGGTCGCTGGCCGCGGCCAGGGCGCTCGCGGTCTCCTCCGCAGAGGCATAGCGCTCGCCCGCGGTGCCGGCCAGCAAGCGGTGCAGGACCTGATTGATGGGCTCCGGCAGCGACTCTTGGTTCCACACCGGCTCCCGGTACGTCAGGTCGGAGCCCCAGGCATCGTAGCTGTCGTCCTGATGCAGGGGCCGCCCGGTAAGCAGCTCGCACGCGACGACGCCGAAGGAATATAGATCGGCCGCTTCGGTGACGGGCTCGCCGCGCAAGACCTCCGGTGCGATGTAGCCGAACGTACCGGCGACCTCGCCCGGCGCGGTGCTCTGTTTCAACACCGACACTCCGAAGTCCAGCAGCTTGACGCGCTCGCCGTCCGGGCCGGCCATGTCGGGGACCAACATGACATTACCCGGCTGCAGGTAGCGCCGCGGTTTTTCCGTCGAAGAACGTCGCGCCGGGCGTGAAAAGGGGAGGGTTTCCGGCGCGCTCGGCGCTACTTGTTGTCGATGATTTTTTCGGCGGCGAAATAGATCTTCGAGGTCGCGGCCAGCATGAGCTCTTCCTCGAGCCGCGTGCGCGCCACTTCATCGCGGAAGCTCTTGCCGGCGCGCAGCGCGCGCAGAATTCCCGCTGTCGCAGACTCCGGAGAATTGTGTGTCTTGGCGCGACTGCCCGCCGCCGCCGTCAGACCGTGCATCAGCATGAGCGCGGCGCGGCGCACCGCGGTGCCGTGCGGATGATCCTGACCGCGGCGCTCGCCGGGCGCGTATTCGAAGAAGCTCGGCAGCTCTTTGTCCAAAAGCTCCATCGCCCGCTGC
>CALFML010000024.1 GCA_937879845.1 uncultured Myxococcales bacterium | reverse complement strand
GCTACGGCGGGTATCCGATGAGATAGGTGCCGTGCACCGGAGGAAGGCCGAGCCGGATGCGACCAATGTCCCAGCGGTAACCTGGATCGCGCAACGTCGCGACGAGTTCCTGACATTCTTCCGCATTGTAGATGCGCAGCGCCGACACGACCCCGTCGAACCCGACGAGCAGCGGAAACAGCGGCACGACATAGGTAAAGAACAGAAACGCCGGGCGAAACGGGCGCAGAAACGGCGTCGTCAAGAACGCGGCCAGCGGTGAGCCGAGCAGAGATAGGAGCGAAAGCGGCTCGCGGCTGACCACTTCGAAGATGGCGATGGGCGCGCGTGCATCTACGGCATCCTGCAGAATTTTTTTCGCCTGCTCGGGCGGAAAGTGGTGAAAGGCGTTGAACAGCGTGCGCAGCGCTCGATCCGTTCGCTCGACCCGCGTCGCGTCGACGGGCTGCTGGCTGCCGCGCACCACCTCGGGGGCCGCTTGCTCGACGACGGCAAACGCATCAAGATCGGGAAACAGGTCGCAAAGCTCGATGCGATCGACGGCGCCTTGCGCGGCCAAGGCCGGGGCCAGGGTCTGCCACGGACCGCCGCCGCCGGAGCACAGATCGAGCACCTGCCGCGTACCACTTTCGCGCAGCGCTTCGCTCAGCTTGGGCAAGAGCTGGCGCGCGTGTCCGGTGACGCTGAGCATCAGCCGCAGGTAGGCCATCGAGGCCTGCCGCAAACCGGTCATTGGCGCGATCAACGGGGTTGCGATCACAGGCGGCTTCGAAGTGGCGCTTGCGTGTGATATTCTGATTGCGTCGAGCAATGCACGCTTTGCGGACACGCATGCGCGGGTCGGAATCCTGCCGGGCTGGGGTCTCGTGTCGGATCTTCTCGCCGTCGCCTCGGGCCGGCCTCAGGTCGCGCGGAAGCTCGCGGTGATCTCCCTCGTCCTCATCACGTTTCTCTCGACGCTCGTCTACGGCCACCACATGTACCAGACCGGCATGGCCCCGCTCCTCGGCCTGGGCTTCGAGATCCTCACGCTGACCATCAGCGTGCCGGCCGTGATGGCCAGAACCGACAGCAGCGCCGCCGCCAAGACCAGCGCTACGCCCCCGCGCCCGCACTTTTTCGACGATTGCAGCAAGGCCATGGCACCCATCACTGTTTCTCCACGTTGAGCACGTTGCCCCGCAGCGTCAGCCGGGCGGTCTTGTGCGCGGCATCTAGCTTCAGCGGGACCTGCCACAGCTTCTCCGCTGCCTCGCCTTCACTAGTGATGACGGTCAGCTGCGCCGGGTAGGAGACGGCCAGCGCGTTATCGGTGCGGACAACCTCGATCTGGAACGACTCGGTCGGTTTCTGATCCTTGCCGCTGTGCCAGCCGAGGAGTCCGAACTGCGGCGCCAGCTCCGTCGGCGGCCCGAGACCTTCGCCGGGCGCGGCGACCCGCAGCTCCAGGCTCGCTTCGGGGTGCGACCAAGACAGCAGCACACGCACCGGCCGCGCCAGGCCCAGCGCTCCGCTCTGCCGCGCCCGCAGCACGAGGCGCGCCAGCCCCTCCGCATCGCTGCTCTTGCGCGCCGCTTCGCGCAGCTCGGCCAGGCGGAGGCTCGTGGACAAAAGGGCGATCTTGGACAGGCCGTTTTCACTGCCCGGTTCGGCGGTACCGATGACCCGCTGCTCCAGGCCCAGCGCCTCTTCGATGTGACCCGCGCCGGCCGCCGCCATCGCCAGCAAGAGCAGCGCCGACTGATCGCCGGGCTGAAGGAGCAGGAGCGTCTGATACTGACGATAGGCCTCATCGTACCAGCCGTGGGCGCGGTACAAGTCGCCCAGGCGCCGCCGCGCCAGCGGCTCACGCGGGGCGAACTCGACGATTTCAGAGAAGGCCCGCCGGGCCGCCGCCTCATCGCCCAGACGCACGAACAGCTCACCGACCGCGGTGCGCGCCTGCGCGTCCGCGTAAGGATCGCGCCGAACCTCTTCGGCGGTGCGCCGCGCGGCCTCGGGCCGGCCGAGCTCCTCTTCGATATCCATGCGCATGAGGCGCAGCCGCATGTCGCCCGGCCACTTGGCGAGCAGGTCGGCGATCCGGCGCAGGCGCTCTTCCGGCGTCTTGGCCTTGGCAATCACCTCCTGGGCCAGCGTCACCCGCTCATCGTCGCCAAGTCCCAGTCCGTCGAAGATCACGCGCAGATCGCGCGGGCTCTTGACCTCGCCGAGGATCGCCTGGCGGAGGAATTCCTGCTCTTCCGGCTGATCGGAGAAGCGCTGGTACAGGGCCACCATGCCGGTCGGTCCGCCGCAGTGACGCAGCATCAGCTTGAGCAGCTCGCGGCGGTCGGTCCAGCGCGGCAGCTCGCAGCCGCGGTCGGCGTCTTGGTAGACCTCCAGGGCGCGGCGGACGCTGGTGCGCTGGCTCAGGCGCTCGCGCCATAGGTCGCGGCGCTCTTCCAAGGGCTGGCCGGACGCCGCGCTGCAGCCGCGCGGGCGGTGGCGGAAGATGCCGACGAGCACCGTGAGATCGCCTTCGGTGATGGCGACCGCCGGCGCCTCCTCGCCGTCGCTTATCCAGCTGTCGCCGCCGCGATGTCCGCCCGGGCGGTTGCGTGAGCCGCGGTTTTTACGCTCGGAGCCGGAGCTGCCCAGGTTGCCGATGCTCTGCTCGAAGTACCCGCCGCCTTCACCCCCATCGACGCCGCCCAGCACTCGCGCGTGGTAGCTGTCGCCAGTATCCGGCCGCTCGATGGCAGCGCCCCCTCGGCGCTTGCTCTTCTTGGGCGCCTCATCCCGGGACTCGCGCTCGCCGCGGAACAGGCCATCGGCGGGAGCAGACTTGCTGGGCGCCTTATCGGCTTTGGTGCGCGCGAAGCTCGGCTTGGGGGCCGCTGCCGCCGCCGGCTCCTCTGCCGGGGGTGGCGGCGGTGCAGGCGCATCGGCAAGCGGGATGTTTACCTCCGTGGTCGAGTCGGCGGTAGCGCCGGTGGCAGGCTCCGCTTCTTTTTTGGTATCGTCATCGCGATCCTTGGCCCGGCCGCCGGAGGGACCGGCATGGCCTTTTTTACCCATCTTGCCTTCGCCGCCTTGTCGGGCCATGTTCGCCGCCACCACAGGCGTACTCGGCGCCGCGCCGGGGGCGACGGGCACCGCTTCCGGCTCCGGCGCTCGGGCCGCCGAAGACGTGAAGGACGGCGCCGAACGCTCCATGCTGCAGCCGGCGGCACGGACGGTCGGGGTCTGCCGCTCCAGCTGCGCCACCTCGTCTTCGCTGGGAACGTAGAACGAGGTAAACGGCGTGATCAGGTTCTGCCGCACCCCGAGCTCCGCCACCTCCTCCGTGGTCGCGCCGCTGTCGAGCAGTTGCAACAGCCGCGCCTGCGACCAGCGCAGCCGCAAGTCCGCCGTGTCGTCGATGTTATGCGACTCGACGCGGAAGCTGCGGGTGAACGCCTTGCCGCCGTACACGCCTTCGATCTGGATCGCGGTCGGCAGGTTTTGCCGCACCCGCGCCAGGATGAACAGCGGCTCCCCGGCGCGCAGCGCCACGGCCTGCCGGGGATAGACGCGGTCCAGACCGGCGCCGACATCGACCTTGACCCGGCTCACCGCCGGCCGCACAAGGTGCGTGATGATCCCCAGCGCCGTCTCCGCCGCCGCCGCCCGATCCGCGACCCGATACGCCTGGCCCGCGCTCAGCTGGCACAGACCGGAGAGCAGATCGAGGTTGGCTTCGGCGCCGATTCCCACGCCGTAGAGGCGCATCGGCGCCGGCAGCCGCTCCAAGCGCTCGCGCAGCGTCGGCAGATCGAGCTCGCCCACCGTAGGCTGGGCATCGCCGACGTATAAGACGGCGCCCAAGCGGCCGGGCTCCAGCATCGCCGCGGCCTGGCTCAGGGTCGCCCCCAGATCCGTAGCCCCTCCGGTGGCTGCCGCTCCCAGGCGACCGAGCAGAGTCTGGATCGTCTCCGGCGTCGCGGCGGCAAGCTGCGGCGCGGCGGCCTTCTTCGCCGCGACTGCGGTCGGCTCGTGCGCATCCAGATCGGCGGCCAAAAGGACGATGCGATCCTCGGGATTTAAGCGGCGCAGCAGCGACTCGACCAGGGTGCGCGCCATCGCCAGGTGGGTGGCGTCGGTCGCCGCCGAGACATCGACCAGGAGCACCAGATCGAGCGGCGAACGCTCCGCCGCCACCGGCGCCGGCACCGGCGTGGCGCGCAAGAGCACGTAGTCGCTCTCATTTTGCGCCCGCCGCGCCCCGGGCCGCGGCGGATCCTGGTGCGGCGCGCGGTAGAGCCGCGCCACGTCGTCGGCACGGCTTGTCCCCATGAGCTCAACGACCAGATCGGCGCTAGGCACATAGTCGGTTCGCTGCATGACGATCCGCCGCCCATCGCTGGCCAAGAGCGCTCCCAGGCCGGCTCGCAGCTCGCGGGCGCCGGCGTGGCTGGCATCGACCTCGATATCGAGCTCTTGGATGAGCGGCGCGCCTTCCCCGGCGGCGCCGGCCATCGGGTAGCGGAAGGCCCGCAGGGCGCTGCCATCGCCGTGCGGCTGCAGCCACTCCGAGTAGGTGTAGAGCACGCGCCGGCTGGACCCGGGCGGCAGCGGGTACAGCCGCGCCTTGAAGCTTCCGGGGGCGTCCCACTCCAGAAGCGCCGGGTCGTGCGTCGAGCCCTCATAGACTTGCGCCTGGTACTGGCGCTGCGCGGTCTCCCGCTCTTTCACGTAGCCGTCGATGAGCCGGCCGCGGCGATCGATGGCGAAGCGCGACAGGATCGCCCCCTCGGGCAGACGGACGCGGAAGATGCCCTCGAGCGTGCTGTCCGCCGGGTTGAAGAACGTCTCTTCGACCGTGGTGATGGCCAGGTCGTCTTCGATGCGGGTGCGGACCTGCAGGCGCTGAATCGACAGCGGGAAGCGCGCCTCGCCGAGATCACCGGGGCGGCGCGCGCCGACTTCGCCAAGGCCCGCCGCCCCGCCTTTGCGCCGCGGATCCGGCCAGCCGAGGCCCCCCGTCCAGTCGTCCCACAAAACGACCGGCTGCGGCTGCAGCTTGCCGCCGCCGAGCTGCAGGAGCTCGCCGGCGCGCACCACGCCGCGCTGCTCCGCCTGCCAAGCCACCTCGCCGCGGATGACCGTGACCTGCGAGCGGTCGCGGCTCACCGCCACTTCGAAGCCGGCCCCGGCGCCGCTTGCCGACAAAAGGACGCCGGCGACTTCGACATCGGCACGGGCGCCGGTGCGGGCGTCGATCCACAGCCGCCCCGCCGCCAGCTTGACCCCGGACTCGGTCACCTCCAGGTCGCTGCCGCTATCCAGAAGAAAGCGCGCCCCCTGATCATGGCGGAGCAGCGCTTGCGCCTTGTCGGCGACCAGGATTCGCTGCCCGCTCGCGGTGCGCTCATCGCTGTCGACCGAGTGACTGCCGCCGCCGCGGAGCTCCACCGGCGTGCGCACGACCTCCAGGGTGCCGACCGTCGCCCGACTGCTGGCGCGCGGATCGCAGCCGAGCGGGCTCGTCGCCAAAAAGCCCAGGGTCAGCGCACCCGCCAAAAGCCAAGGTGCCCGCCGCAAGGCCCAGTGATCCCACGTACCAGAGAGCTTCTTCATGCTTTTCTCGGTCTGCTAACGCAGCAAAAGAGAGGGGGAAGGTTCCATGCTACCTGAGATCCGATCGCAAACGAAAGACCGGACCTTGGACCTTTGGGACGACTGCCGCGCCCTGAGTCGTGCCTGCGCGGACGCCATGGGGCTCATGGGACCCATGGGACAGTGATACGTACGACCGGACATAAAGTTCTGTCCGGAACGTATGGAATGTGAAGAAAAGGTGTGAAGTCGCGACGAAAGCGAGGTCCTGTTTCCGTCTCGTCTACAGGGCCGGGGCGAGGGCGGTCTTGATGATATCGAGCTTGTTCTGGTTCACCGTCATCCAGTCGTCCTGCAGGATGCCGCCGGTGTCGCCGGAGTCGGGGTTCCAGCACCAGAAGGCGAAGCTCATCTTGTTGTCTTTGAGATAGCCGGCCAGCGTCGTCAGCCACTTCATGTCCGAGTCGCTCTGCAGCTTGGTCCCAAACTCCCCGAGCCAGATCGGCGCCTGGTTCTGCTTGACCAGATAGCCCCAGTTCTCATCCCAGACGCCGGCCAGGTTGTTCGGGTAATTTCCGGCGGAGAACCAGCTCTGGCCGTAGACGCTCGCGGGGTAGTCGTGCGGCGAGTACACGACGTGGCCGGAGCTTGACAGCTGCACCGGTGCGCCGCCGGCCGCGGTCAGGTTGCCGCCCCACCAGTAGTACTTTCCGTTAACCTGCTCGATGCCTTCGACGATGATCAGGATGTCGGGATGGATCGCCAGGATCTCATTGCCGGCCCGCTGCGCCGCGGCCCGCCAGTCGGTGGTGCTGCTGCCGTTGCCCCAGGTCGCCTCGCCGTGCGGTTCGTTGTGAAGGTCGAAGCCGATGACCGTCGGGTTGCCGCGGTAGCGCGTCGCTAGCATCTTCCAGTCGTCGATCCACCGCTGCTCGCTGTACTGGCCGGTGAACCACACGTTGGACTGGCCGTTGGAGTCGGGACGATGGCGGTCGAGGATGATGCGCAGCCCGCGCGTTCCGGCCTGCTCGATGATCGCATCGAGAACGTCGATCGGCTTTTTCCCTTGCAGCTCCGGACTCTTACTGTAATCGATGCCGCTCGGATTGCTGCCGCTGTCGAACATCTGGGTGCAAAACGGAATCCGCACCGAGTTGAACCCGAGCGACTTTATCTGATCGAGCATGGAGCCAAGCGAGCGCCGATCGAGCCCGTGCGGCGCAAACGTACCGGTCTCCATGCCAAACCACGACACGCCGGTGAGGCGTACGGGGTTGCCGCTACTGTCGACGATCTGGCTCCCTTGGGTATGGAAAAATCCGGGCGAGCCGGAGGGATTGGGGTTGTCGGGATTATCAGGATTATTGGGATTATTCGGACTGCCGGTGTTATTCGAAGAACAGCCGGCGCTCACGGCCAGAGCCGATGCCAGAAGCGCGCCAGCCAGGGAACGCGAGAACGGGTGCTGCCAGGTGGTTCTCATGACGCATCCTTTCACTTTGGTGCACCATCGAGAATAATCCGCCTTGGCCGCGTCGCGGCGAAACTCTAGGGGCGGGGTCCGCGCGGCCGCGCCGTGACGCGCGTGAACGCAGCGGTTTCGCGGATCTGCTCCCCGCTGAAAAGGACGTAGGGGTAGCTGTCGGCCGGCCGGCTCGCCGCTTCCAGGCGCTGCGAAAGCTCCGGCGGAATGACAAACTCCAGCGCCTGCAGGGTGTCGTGCAGCTGGCCGCGCGTCGTCGCCCCGAGGATCGTCGCGCTGACTCCCGGACGGCGGGTGATCCAGTTGATCGCGACCTGCGCCGGGGAGCGCCCTATCTCCGCCGCGACCTGAAACAGAGCGTCGGCGATCTGAAAGTTGCGCTCCGTGAACTTGGCGAAGATGGGATGGCCGCCGCTGCCGGTAAGGCGCAGCCGGCCGTCGCCCTCGCCGCCGGGTCCGCCGTCTTGGGCGCGGCGGTACTTGCCGGTGAGGAGCCCGCAGCCGAGCGGACTCCACGCACACAGACCAAGCCCCAGCTCCTGCGCCGCGCTGATAAACTCCCGCTCGATCTCACGCGAGACCAGCGAATACTCCAGCTGCAGGCCGCTCAGCCGCTCCAGACCGCGCAGCTCCGCCAGGGTCTGCGCCCGTCCCAGATACCAGCCGGGCACGCTGCCCAGGCCGATGTAGCGGACCTTGCCGGCGCGCACTAGGCCAGAGAGGGTCGCCATCACCTCTTCGATGGGCGTCAGCCCGTCCCAGGCATGCAGCCAGTACAAATCGATGTAGTCGGTCTGCAGCCGTCTCAGCGAGGCGTCGATGGCGCGCAGGATGCTCTTGCGACCGTTGCCGGCGGAGTTCGGATCGCCGGCGCTGCCGCCCAAGGTGAACTTGGTGGCCAGCACGATCTCATCGCGGCACCCGAGCTCGCGCACGAACTTGCCGATCATTTTTTCGCTGGTGCCGCCGGTGTATAGATCCGCGGTGTCGATGAAGTTGCCGCCCGCGGCAAGGTAGCGGGTGAAGATCGCCCGCGCTTCGTCTTCGCCGCAGCCAAACCCCCACTCGGTGCCGAACGTCATGGTGCCAAGGCACAGCGGCGCGACGCGCAGTCCGGAGCGCCCGAGCAGCGAGTACTGGGTCAGGCTGGCGATGGGCTGACTCGATAAAATCACGCGGCGACTCCGTGGCTACCCGGGCGAGGCGCCGGAGCCGCTGGCGAGCACCTCACGCGGCGCCCCGAGCTGCAGCTTCGCCACCGCGGCCTGCTGCTGCGCCATGATCTCGCTCACCGCCGACATCGTGCACTGGAGGTCGCGCAGCAGGCCGTCGTTGAGATCGTAGATCCAGCCGTGAACCCGGACTTTCTGGCCGCGCTTCCAGGCCTCGCGGACAATCGTAGTCTGCGCCGCGTTGCGCGCCTGCGCGATGACGTTCAGGGCGCACAGAAGCTCCCAGCGCTGCGCCGGGGCGGCGCGGATGAGCCGCGCGGCGTGGGCATCGCTCACGTCTTGCAGGTGGCGCAGCCAGTTGTCGATGAGGCCCAGGGAAAGATCCATGAGCGCGGCCTGGACGCCGCCGCAGCCGTAGTGGCCGCAGACGATGACATCCTCGACCCGCAGGACGTCGATCGCATACTGCATCGCCGACAGACAGTTCAGATCGGAGTGGATGACCAGGTTGGCGACGTTGCGGTGGACGAACACCTCACCGGGTTCGAGCCCGCAGATCTGGTTGGCGGGGACGCGGCTGTCCGAGCAGCCGATCCACAGGAGCCGCGGCGCCTGCAAGTTGGCCAAGCGGCTGAAAAATTCCGCATCGCCCTCGAGCATCCGGGCGGCCCAGCGGCGGTTTTGGGCGAACAGGGTTTGGAGATCCATCGGCGTTACGTCTCTGCGTCCAAGGGCAAAATTTGTCTCATCCTACTACATGTCGCGACATGGCTCCCCCGCTCGCGCTGCCTGGCCGGCCGGACGACCGACGCCGCCATAAGCGGTATGATGTTTGGAAGAGGTACCGATGCGCCTGCTGACTCCCCTGCCCTGTATCGGCTCCCGGCCGCGCTGGTTCGGCCAACTTCCCTATTTCCGCGGCCTGATTCCCATTTTCCTCCTGACCCTTTTCGCCGGCGGCTGCGCATCATCGATATCGGTAATGCAGCGACGCGAGGCGGCGCAGCCGGCGATTGCCCTTCTGCAAGCCGGCCGGTTCGACGAAGCCGCCCGCGCCGCCGACCAGGTGCTGCACGCCGACGCCAAGAACCCGCAGGCCCATCTTGTCGCGGCGCTCACGAGCTACAAAGCCGCCGCGCACCAGTTCAGCTCCGACATTCGGACCATTCCGCTGCAGGTGCTCAGCCGTTCTTTCAACCACCAGTACTTGCGCTTCACCTTGGAGAAGACCGCGACCGCGCTTTCCGGCGTCGAAGCGCACCTGGCGGTCGCCGCCGCGGCGCCGTGGGTGGATCTGGAGCTGTGCCTGGCCTGCTGGCAAGTCGATTGGAACCACAACGGCCGGGTCGATGACGGCGACCAGCGCCTGCTCGAGATCGAGGTGGATGAGAGCGGCGAGGAGCTTCCCGACGGTGATCCGCGCCGCCGGCCGACCTTCCGTTTCGATCTGGGGGATGTGTACTGGGCCCGCGCGATGATCGCGTTCCAGCGCGCCGTGCTGGAGATTTTGCAAGCCTGGCACTGGGAAGAAGTCGACAAGATCTTCGCCCGCATCGAGCATGAGGAGGACGCCACCATCACCCTGCGGCTTGGCAGCAAGCGGCGGATCACGGGCGCGCGGGAGCTGATACTGGACGGCCTCGCGCACTCCGATCGGGCGCGGCGCGAATACCTGGCGGAAAATGACGACGATCGCGAGTGGGTGCCAAGCCCGCGCCAGAAGAACCACCCGATGCCGCTGCCCGTGGACGACGCTCTGTACCGCACCTGGGAGGAGCTGACCGGCGACCTCCGCCGGCTGGTCAGCGGCGAGGAAGGACTGGATGTCGCGGAGCTGGCGCAGCTTGGTGGCCACCGCTGGGAAAATCCGCCGCGCGGCTTCATCGATGTCGGGCGCCTGCTCAGCGACCCGAGCGACATCGTGATTCCGCTCAAGCACGCGAGCAAGGCGGTCCAAGAGGCGTCCGAGGAGGCCCTGCGCTCGCTCTTTGGCCGCACCTACGTGCCGACGATGCGCCCCACGCCCATGCTGCGGCGCCTGGCGCGCATGCTGCCCGGCTTCGCATCCTTGCCGCGTCCGAGCATGCCGGCAACCGAGAATTCGCGCCCCTTGTACGCGCCGCTTTCCACCGCCTTCTCGGCGGCGACCTGCGCGCCCATGTTGGCAGCCAGCACATCACGCATCGCATCGAG
>CALFML010000023.1 GCA_937879845.1 uncultured Myxococcales bacterium | reverse complement strand
CGCAGCCGGCTGTGGACGGCCCGGCAGCGGAGGCGCACGCGACGTTGCGCGTCCTTGACCGCCTGCACGGCGCCGGGGCGTCGCTGCCGCCGACCGGCATTGCCATGCTGCCGCAAGCCTGCGGCGGCTACGCCCTATATGCCGGCGGTCACACCGAGTCATTCCGCCTCTACGCCGAGTCGCTGGCGCGGCAAGTGGCGGAGTTCGATACGCTGGTGCTGAGCTGCTCCGCCTGCACCTGGCTCCTGCGCACCCAGTACCCCGAGCACGGCGTGCCGCTGCGCCCCGAGATCCGCCACCTGTCGGAGTTTCTCGCCCCGCACGCCGCGACCCTGCCCGTGACCCGCCCGCTGCCGCGCGCCACGTATCACGACCCCTGTCATCTGGGACGGCGGCTTGGTTGCTATGAGCCGCCGCGCCAGCTCCTGGGCCGCGCCGCCGCCCAGCTCGATGAGTTCTTTCACCACCATGAGGCCTCGACGTGCTGCGGCAGCGGCGGACTCCTCCCGCAGACTAGCCCCGCCCTGGCCGCCGCCATCGCCGCCGAGCGCCGCCGCGACCGCGATCCGAGCGCCGCCGCCACCCCGATCATCAGCTCCTGCCCCGCCTGCCAGCGCCACCTGAGCGACGAGAGCGGCAGCCCCGTCCAGGGGCTTATCCAGGTCTTGGACGCCGCTACGACCCCTCTGTCCGAACCGGCCCCTTAGCCGCAACCATCCTTATCGAGCAGGCCGCCGGAACTCGCAGCGATTTCCGCGACTTACAATTTTCTTTTTTAAGTTAACGGCCATCCCAGCGATACTGAAAAGTCGGCGCTCACCGACGATCAGATGGGGGATAGGGTCCAAGACTTGCGGCATGCCCGCAGGTCCGCACCAGCGCAGTTTTACGCGACGTGCGGGCTTTACGGCATCGGTCTGCTGATTCTCGCGGCTGCGCTGGCGGTGCGCGTGCGTCCGGCGCTGCCGCCGATATCGGCCCTGGCGCGGGCGCTGCATCGCGGCGAAGTCGCGCCGCAGGTGCCGCGGCTCGACGCCGATGACGCGATGGCCAACGCCGCGGTGCTAAACGAAGCGCTGCTTTTGGTTCCGCATCCCGAGCTTGGCGAAAAGGGCGGTTCCTGCAGCGCGCGGGCGCGGGCGTTCGCGGTGCTGCTCGGCGGTCAGCTGTCGCGTGTGCGGTTCGGAGCGCAGGCGGTGTGCCAGCTGCAGCGGCTCAAGCATATCTCCGCCGCCCAGCCGGGATACGGGGAGCGCGGGCTGGCGGAGGTGGCGGCGTTCATCCTCGGACGCCGGCTGGCGGGCGGCGCCGACGTCGATGTGACGCGCATCGTCGTTCCACCGTTCCGCTTCACCGGCGACACGGTTACTTTCGAACCGGCCAACCTCGGGGCGCTGCAGGCCGGCGAGCAGTTCATCGGCACCTACCACACCCACCCCGACGGCGATCTGCTGCAGGGCGTGCTATCGGAGACCGACCTTGGGTACATGCAGTCGGGCTTCGTCGATTTCGCCGGAGCGGTCGGCTCGCTGGACAGCCGGAGCTCGCAGCTCGACTGGCTGTTCGACATCGTCGATCCGAAGCTAGGCGGTTGGAACGTCTACGCCCATGACGCCGAGCGCCTGCGCCTCCTGCACGCCCGCTGCCAAAAGCAGTCGCCGTGCCCGATAAACGAGCTGCGCATCGCCGGCAGCGACTTCAACCTGTACTCGCACGTGTACGAAGAGCGCGACGACGACTGGCCGTAGCCCGGCGCTTTGGACTGGGCAGCGCCCGCAAGCCTGAGTAGCATGGCCGGACACGGCGGCGGACCCGCTCCGGCGCGCCGTCAACCCGCGACTCATGGAGCAACGATGCCCCTGTCCCACGTGCACGCCAAGATCCCGGACTCCGTAAAGAGCACCTTTGCAGCGGCATTTCTCAAGATGCGCCGCCACGAGATCAGCGAGCGCGCCAGCCTGCTTCGCCGCCTCGGCTACTCGCGCGATGAAGCGCTGCGGCGCTGCCAGTCCTATGAGGCGGGCGAGTACGAGCCGTTTGGCACCTCGCAGCTGGCGGATGAGGTGGCGGCGCTTGTCGACACGGTGTACCACCCGAAGACGGGCCGGGTCAGCTCACTGTCGCCCGGGACGTAGGCGCACGCCGCCTGGAAACGCGCGGCGGCAGCGCTTGCGCTGTACGCCGGCCCGCCGCACCGAGATCGCGCGCGCGGAGCACTGGCGATCTTTATCCTTGGCGGCGCGGAATCTCACTGGCGTCGAGGAGCTCACGGATGCGGTCTAGCGCCTCGGGCGCCGCGGTGCCTTTGTGATGCGCCATGTCCACCGCGGTGTATCCCAGCGTGCGGTAGATGGTCGTCGCCTCACAGCTTATCCGCGTCAGCGCCTCGAGATGCTTGCCCACCGTCGCCGCGTCGCCGCGCGCAAACGGTCCGGTCAGCGCCTGCGGCAGGCCGATCTCCGCCGTATTGTCGATGACAGAGCGCGTCAGTGAAGCGAGCGCGCGCTCGGCGACCCGCTGCTCGAAGCCGATGCGCCGCATCAAGTGCACCGCGGTCTCCAGCAGCGCGGCCACATGTCCGGCGGCAAGGACCGCGGCGGCGTGATAGGCCGGCAACCGCTCCGCCGGCAGCCGCACGACGATACCGCCCATGGCTTGCGCCAATGCCTCCGCGGTGCGCACTCCGGGCTCATCCCCGGCCACGGCCACCACCGTGCCGATCAGATCCACCGGCAGGGCATGCTGCGCATCCGAGCGCGTGCTCGGCACAGGCTGGGCGAACGATCGCAGCGGATGCAGCATCCCGATCCCGGCGACCCGCTCGCGCAGCGTGCCGAACGCATCTTCGGGGGCCAGCGAACCGGCGCAGTGCAGCAGCACCGAGGTCGGCCCGCACGCTCCGTGCTCGACGATAAACTGCGCCGCGTGGGCAATCGCCTCATCGCGCACGGCGAGAATCACGATATCGGCCGGTTCGCGGGTGATCGACTCCTGCCACAACGGACCTTGCGAGCGCGACCAGTGCCGCAGCGGGTAGCCGGCCTGCTGCAGACAGTGCACGAGCGCGTGGCCGACGGGTCCGGCGCCCATGACCAGCACACGCTCGCGGCGGACCGGCGGCGGCGCGATCGGCTCCCCGGAGTCGTCTAGTTGCGTCGGCGCAAACAACGTCGAAAAAATACTCATCTATTCGCTCCCCCGCTGGCCGTCTCCGGCGCTCTCCGGTCGCGGCTCCAGCTGCTGCACCGCTCCGGAATCGGAACGAGAATTTAAAAAGGAGGCCTCGCTAGCCCCGTACAGTCCCTGTTCGCAGATGTACGCCAGCACCCCGCGGGAGACCCAGCCCCGCGGCAGCTGGCCGGCGCGCAGCCGGGCCCGCACTTCCGTCGAGCAGACCTCCGGCAGCAAGACCCCTTCGGGATGAAACTGATCGCGGGCCGGCGGCAGGGGTCGTAGCACGCTGTCGCTGCCGCCGCGCGCCAGGATGAGGAACGGCACAAGCTGCGCGAGCTCCGTCCAGCCGTACCAGCGCTCCCGCTCCTTGATGAGATCCGCCCCGATAATCAGGGCAAACTCATGCTCGGGATAGCGCGCCTTGAGCGCCCGCACCGTCAGCAGCGTATAGCTTGGCCCGGCAAGCTCCTGTTCGCCGGCAAGCTCCCGTTCGATCGTGCAGACCCGCGCAAAAGGCCCGAGCTCCGCCGTCGCCCGCTCGCACATCGCCACCCGGTGGGCATAGGCGACCGAGCGCTTTTCAAAGGCGTGGCGGAACACCGGGATCATCCAGACCTCATCGACCCCGTACGTAAGGCGCACGTACAGGCAGGCCAGCTGGTGGCCGACATGCGGCGGATCGAAGCTGCCACCAAACAGCGCGACTCGCATGGCCTAACCTGTCACCTCGCCCATGGCCGCTTTCATAGCTTCATCGTGCGGTGGACCTTCGCGGTTTGCAACCCTGGGCGGCTTTTGCGGGCGCGGCAAAATCCGCAGCTTGACCGCCCACCTATGTAACGTAGATCACTGATACGATGTACGAAAAAGCCTTCGCGATCGGCCCTGACTTTTGGTAGTCTGATTGCGATGATAAAGCAGCCCTCTGTCGGGCACCGAAGTGCGCCATACGGGAGGTGCCGCGGGCACGGGGCAGGCTGCGTCCGCCCGCTGCACCGCGCGCCGGCCCAGCGCCCAGGAGGAGCGTAGATGTCGCGCGACCTCGCAGGCAAGACCGTAGGTGGCTTTCGGCTGGGTGACATCCTGGCGCGCGGCAGCAGCAGCACGGTCTACGCGGCCGAGCCGACTGCCGGCGGCAAGCCGGCCGCGGTCAAGGTCTTGAGCCAGGACCTGCGCGACAAGAACACCGCCGCCAAGGTCGTCGCCGAGGTGCAGAAGGCGACAGCGGTCAAGCACAAGAACCTGGTGCCGGTGCTGGAAGTCGGCACGGTCGAGCTCAAGGGCAAGCGCTACCTCTATATCGCGATGGAGCGCCTGCACGGCGAGTCGCTCAAAGCGCGGCTGCTGACTCAGCCCGGGCACGCGCTGCCGCTGCACATCGCGCTTCAGATCACGAGCGAAGTGGGCGGCGCCCTGCAGGCCATCGCGCGCGCCGGTGGAGCGCATCGCCAGCTGACCCCCGGCGCAGTCTTCCTGGTCCCGCCGAGCGAGGACGAGCGTCACGCCGATCCGGAGGCCGAAGATCAAGTCT
>CALFML010000022.1 GCA_937879845.1 uncultured Myxococcales bacterium | reverse complement strand
ATGGAGTAGGACAGGTTGCCGACAAACAACTTAGTACTCATTTGCTCCTTCTCTTTTGCCTCTTTCGCGCAGCGCTTGTCTGGGTCCTACTCTGACGGAGTGCTCGATTCGTGCTTCTCTTTTTCGCAGGGTCCGAGCCTCGGATTGGCGTGGCTTTAGGACGCACAAGTGGATCAACGATAGGAGCCTTTCCGGGGCAAGGCAAGACACTTTCTTAACGGCTGGTTCATCGCTTTATTAGATACGCGCGCCTGCGGACCGCTAGCTGAGCCCCCGCAAGACATGCCATAGTTAGACAATGTGACAGGCGCGGCTCGACGAGCGACCGGACTTAGCGGCCTGAAATATCTCGGATCTCGCGGCAGGGGATGGCAAAGATCCGCGGCCTGCCAGTCGGAAACACTGGCGGAAACATTATCGGAAATACTGGCGAAAACACTGGCGCTGCGGGGAAAAGGATGGGACGGCGGCGAATCGGCGTGGCGCGCTGCGGGTTTAGGTGAGCTTTCTGACCGTTGAATGATGTGCGGCGTACACTCGTTCTAAGATCCAGGAGAACTTTTATGAAGACCACGATCGGCCACATATTGACCGCCGCCGCACTGCTGGTTTCGACGGGTGTGGCACCGGGCGAAGCCGCCGCTGACGGCCCGGAAGACTATGGATACGACACGCAGGACCCAAACGCCGGCTCCTATCCCCAAGCGCCGGGCCAGGTTCCGGGCCAGGCGCCGGGCGACCAGGTCTATCAACCGCCTCCGGAGGGGGTCTGCTTTGACGACAACAATCAAAGCTATGACTGCTCTCGCGACGAAGACTTCAGTCAGTACAACCAGCTCGACGACGGCTACGATCCCACGGCCTATCAGGATTTCCGCGACACGCTGAGCCCCTACGGGCAGTGGGTGGACAACTCGCAGTACGGCCAGGTCTGGGTCCCTTCCGCAGCCACAGTCGGGACCGATTTCACGCCCTACTACAATGGCGGCCACTGGACCCTCAGCGACTACGGCTGGACCTGGGTCTCCGACTACAACTGGGGCTGGGCGCCGTTTCACTACGGGCGCTGGCTGCAGCTGGGGGGCCTTGGGTGGAGCTGGATTCCCGGCCGGGTCTGGGGTCCGGCCTGGGTGCACTGGCGGGCGGGCGGCGGCTACGTCGGCTGGGCGCCGCTGCCGCCGCGCGGCGTACGCATCGCTCCGCCGATCTACGGCGGCCGCCACAGCTGGAGCTTCGTGGTCGCCGGTCAGCTGAATGCGCCGCGGCTGGTCCGCGTGGCCCCGCCGCTTCTGCCCGGCCTGTATCACCGGACGGTGATTGCCAACGACTATCGCTCCATCGGCTCGACGCGCATCATCGTGGGTCCGCCGGCGCATCATCTGCCGTCGCTGCGGATAAATCCGCTGCCGCTTGGCAGCCTGGGTTCGGCGATGCCCAGAGCGCAGGTCGTGGTGCGCCCCGGGGTGCCGCTGCAGCAGCGCTCCTACTACATCCCCCATGCTCGTCCGGGTTATCAGCCTTCGTCTTTCCCGCGACCGGGCTACCCGGCGCCCGCGCCTTCCTACCCGCGTCCCGGCTACCCCGGACCGACTCCGGGCTACCCGCATACGGGTCCGGCCCCAACTTATCCGCGCCCGAACTACCCCAGCCCGACCCCGAACTACCCGCACCCGGGTCCGGCCCCAGCTTATCCGCGCCCGAACTACCCCAGCCCGGCCCCGAACTATCCGCACCCGGGTCCGGCCCCAGCTTATCCGCGCCCGAACTACCCCAGCCCAGCGCCGAGCTACCCCAGCCCAGCGCCGGCCTACAATCGGCCGTCTTACCCGGCGCCCACGTATCACCCGGCTCCGGCGCCTGCGTATCACCCGGCGCCCGCGCCCACGTATCACCCGGCCCCGGCGCCTACGTATCACCCACCCGCGCCCACGTATCATCCGACCCCGGCGCCTACTTATCACCCAGCGCCCGCGCCCACGTATCACCCAGCGCCGGCTCCGTCCTACCATCCGTCTCCGGCGCCAGCCCACCATCCGGCGCCGAGCCCCGGCCGCCACTAGCTATCAGCCCGCTTGTGAAGACCCAGCGCAGCCGGCTTTCCCACCCGGGAGGCTGGCTGCTGGCATTCCATCTACCGGCCAAAGCGATAGAGGCGGCTCTTTTGGCTCGCCACAACACACCCGAAGCTCAGCCTCGGGTGTGCTTATCCTTTTCTACAAAGGGCTGACCAGCGAGGGCTGCCAAGGCACGGCGGCGAGACCGCTTTGGACTTGCTCCGAGATCTTGCCGAACCGGCGCTCACGCTGCGCGTAGTCGAGCAGCGCCCGCTGCAGCTCGGCGGCCGTGAAATCCGGCCAGAGGGCGGTGGAGAAAAAAAGCTCGGCATAGGCGCCCTCGAACGTCAGCGCATCCACCAGGCGCCGGCCGCCGCCGGTGCGGATGATGAGGTCCGGTTCCGGCAAGCTGACTGTGGCGAGCAGCCGCTGAATCGACTCGGGGGTGATGGCCTCCGGCAACAGCCGCCCCGCCGCCACCGCCACGGCGAGCTGCCGCGCCACCCGCACGACATCGCCGCGTCCGCTGTAGCCGAGCGCCAGGCTCACCTGCATGCCCGCGCCGCCCGCGCTGGTCGCCCGCAGCGCCGCCAGCTGCCGCCGCACCGGCTCCGGGGCGGACATCACGTCGCCGACGGCGCAGAAACGCAGCCCGCGCCGCCGCAGCTCATCGCCGTAGGTGCGCAGCGACTCAGAAAGCATGCGCCACGCCAGCTCCGGGTCGATGTGCTCCTTGCCGGGCAAAAGGGTGAGATAGCGCAGACCGAGATCCTGCGCCGCCGTGATCGTCTCATAAGCCGCTCGCGCTCCTGCCAGCAGTCCGCCCTTGAGGTCCTGCCCGCAGCGCTGCGTCCAGTCGACGCAGCCCTCCATTACGATGGCCACGTGGTTTGGTAGTCGCTTCATCTAACTTAAGCTCCGTAACTAATAAGTACTGCCGAGAACTTGCTGACCGACATCGTGTTTCACCTATGCGCCTGGGCGCTTCCTTACCACTGTGGCCCTAGCACGTGAAGGACGCACGAAGGCTATGGGAAAATCTGATGAAGCGGGGAGGCGATGCGCGGCACCACGAACGCCAGACAGGTCTGCGGCGGTCCGTGGGCCACCACCTCGACGCTGCCGCCGTGCTGCTCCGCCACGGCGGCGACAATCGCCAGACCCAGGCCGCTGCCGCCGTGGTCGCGGCGGGTGGTGACGAAGCGCTCGAATAGTCGGTCGCGGACCTCCGCTGCAATGCCGCGGCCGTAGTTGCGGATTTCAACCCGCACTTGTTTTTCGTCCTGGCGGACCACGATAAGCACGTCCGGAGCGGAGGGCGCAAAAGCGGCGGCGGGCTCGGCGAACGCCAGCGCGTTGTCCACCAGGTTGTCGATGGCCCGCCGCAGCCACACCGGATCGCCGCGCACCACGGCGGGGCCGCTGGTCTCCGCCCGCAGCTGCAGCTTGCGCTTGTGCGCCTGGGCGGCGTGCGAGTCCGCCGACTTGTGCGCCAAGTCGGCGACATCCACCGGCTCGGCGGCCACCCCGCGGGCCTGCAGCCGCGTCAGCATGAGCAGGTTATTTACCAGCAAAAGCACGCGCTCGGTCGCTTCGGAGATGCGGCCGACGAAGCGCCGGGCGGTCTCGGGCTCCTCGAGCGCGCCATCGGCCAGAACCTCGGCGGCGGCGCGGATGGCGGCGACCGGGTTTTTCAGCTCGTGCGAGAGATCGACCGCCAGGCGCTCGGCGAGGTGGCGGCCCTCCAGCTCGCGGCGCATCGACTCGACGGCGGCGGTCAGGGTGCGCACCTCACGACCAAAGGGCCGCGGCAGCACCGCCTGACGCTCGCCTTGGGCGATGCGCGACGCCGCTTGCGTCAGCCGCTCGATCGGCTTGGCGATGGCGCGGCCGATGAGAGCCGACGCGCACGCGGTGCCCATGAGCAGCAGCAGCGCCATCACCACCGCCCGCGCCGCCACCTCGCGCAGGATCTGCCGCAGCCCCAGGCTCTTGCGCAGCACCCGCACTTCACCGAGCACCGAGCCATCGCTGGCGGTCAGCACCTGCGCGGTCTGCGGCAGGCCGATGCGGCGCTCGGGCCCGGCGGCATAGAGCAGCTGGCCGCCGCCATCGCGCACCTCGACGCGCAGGCCCTCGGGCCGCAGCTCGAACAGGCGCGCCTTGGCGAGCATCGGCACCGCTTCGCGCAGCGGCCGGTCGGTCGCCGACAGAACCCGCGCCAGGAGCTCGGCGTGCTCTTTGGCGACCTCGGTGAAAAGCCGCGCCGCGCGCAGCTCCAAGCGCTGCACCGCGATCACCCCGAGCAGCGCCGCAAAGCCGCCCGAGACCAAGGTCATGGCGACGAACACCTGCATGCGGATCGACAGCCCGCGCCGCACACTGCGCAATAGCCGCAGCAGCACAAACCCGCTGAACAGCACCAGCACAACGCCGGTCAGGACCGGCACCGCCATCTCCATGCGGCCAAGTTAACCTGAAAAAAACCGCTCGTCCGATTCGGCTGGGCCGCGCCGCATAGCGGCTTGTCGGCAGCGAGCCTCAAGGTAAAGCTGCCGACAAATTCGGCAGCACCGCATAAGAGAGCTTTACCAGGCGCGCGCAGGCGGCACTGCGGCATCAGAAAAAGCATCGCGGCGGACAACCCCGAGCGGGTTCATGCGCCCAGCCGCAGCGCGCGCCGCGTGAGCCTCGCGGCCGGCGTGAAGCATCCCTGCTGCTCCAGCCGGCGCGCCTATTCCCACCAGCGCTTGCGCCAGCGGCCTTGCGCCACGTTTCGGCTATCGCCGCATCGGCCGCTAGGACCTTAAGCCCACGGACCGGCTGCGCGGCTCCGGCCCGCCGCTAGCGCCGCCAGCCGCCGGGGACGAAGTGGTATTCCCCACCTCTTTGCTCCCAGCGATGCGGCTCCCACCGGCGATAGCCGGGGCGCGGGACGACGTAGACGCCCGGCACCCAGACATGGCGGCCGCGATTCCAGCGGTGATAGCCCGGCACCCAGACATGGCGCGGCGACGGAGCGGCCGGAACCACTTCCACCACCGGCGCAGGCGGCGCGACGCGCACCCGCCAAGCCTGAGCATGAACCTTGGGCGCCGACAGCATGACGAGCGAAACGGCAGCAGCAAAAAGCAGAGCCTTCATAGAAAAATCCCCAGCATTTGAGGTGGTGAAATCCCTGGGAAAGTCAGCGCCGCGCCAAGGCTTGGCCAAGGCGCCAGGCGAAGCTCCCATCCGACAATAAAGTAGCATACAGCGACAAGGGGCTCAGGCAAGCGCGGGGCGCGGGGGCAGCGAAAAACTTTCTCTAGCCGGCCCGCTCGATGCGGCCGTCCGGGTGACGGGCGAATCGGCCTTCGCCGCGGGCGTGCACCGGGCCGTCGCTTGGCCACGGCCAGCCGCCAAAGCCGGTGCGGCGGTAGTCGGCAAACGCCTGCTGGATTTCCGCCGGCGTGTTCATGACGAACGGCCCGTACTGCGAGACCGGCTCGCCGATCGGCCGGCCCTGCAAGAGGAGCAGCTCCGAGGTCTCGGCGCCGTTATGCAGCGTCACCGCGGCATCCGGGCGCAGACTGACGCTGCTGCGGACGGGGACGCTCTGCTCGCCGACCCGCAGACCGCCGCCGGCAAACACGTAGACGGTGCGGTTGACTCCGGCCGCGGCGACCGGGAGCGACCACCGGGCGCCCGGCTCGAGCTTGATCGTCCAGATGGCGAGCTCCGACTGCGGGCTGGCGGCAAAGGACTGCGGCGGCGGCGGCAGCGGCGCCAGCTCGCCCAGGCGTCCGGCGATCACGGTGACCGTGACGGTGCGGCCGGCGGCGTCTTGGATCTTGTGCACCGGAATCGCGTCCCGCCAGAACATCGTGAAGTGCGGCTCGACGAGCTTGCTCGCCCGCGGCAGGTTGAGCCACAGCTGGAACAGCTCCAGCGGGTTTGGCTGCGTCGGGTCGAGCAGCGGGAACATCTCCGAGTGGACGATCCCCTTGCCCGCGGTCAGCCACTGCACATCGCCGGCGCCAAAGCGCGCCCCGGCCCCCAGCGAGTCGGCGTGATCGATAATGCCGCGACGTACGATGGTCACGGTCTCAAAGCCGCGATGCGGGTGCTGCGGAAAGCCCGGCACCACGTCGCCGTGATACATGCGCCAGCCGTCCTTGCCGGCGAAATCGCTTCCGAGACTGCGCCCGGCAAGCGACGCGGCAGGCCCCAGCTTATCGTCGCCTGCGGGGTAGGCGTCCTCGTGATACACGCAAAAGAGGAACGGATCGGCGGTCGCCCACGGGAATCCCAGCGGATTCACACTCAGTACGGAGTCTTGGCTCATGGAACACCTCGATGGAGCTTGGTTAACTGTAGAGCACCTTCTGGCGATCAAACTAGTCAGCGCTGCGGCGGACGATTAGCCGCCGGGGGACGAACGAATTTTTCGCCGATTGGCAACAATAACGGCCGGCGGTCCACTGGCACGGTCCCGCGCACCCAGGCTCGCGTGTATGGCTGCTACCTTGCTTCTGCCGCTCACCGACTATCGACGCGGCGCAGCGCTGTTGCTAGGATGCCAACAATGGACTATAACCGCGTCGCCCTGTTCGTCCGCGTCATCAAGGCCGGCAGCTTCACCGGCGCCGCCGCGGCCGCGGGCCTGCCCAAGTCCTCAGTGAGCCGCAGCGTCTCGCGCCTGGAGCAGGAGCTCGGGGTGCGGCTGTTGCAGCGCACCACGCGCAAGCTGGCGCTGACGGAGGCGGGCCAGGCCTATTACGACGCGGTGAGCCCGTCTTTCGCCACCATCGAAGAGGCCGACGCCGCCGCCCGCGCGCACGGGGCCGAGCCGCGCGGCACGATCCGGGTGAGCTCCGCCCCTGACTTTGGCGCGCTGGCGTCGGCGCTGGCGCAGTTCTGCCGCCAGTACCCCAAGATTCGCGTCGAGCTGTCGGTGACCTCGCGCTATGTCGATCTGGTCACCGAAGGCTTCGACCTGGCGATCCGCGCCGGCCGGCTCCCGGACTCCAGCCTGGTCGCCCGCCGCATCGCCGCCACTGAGACCGGCCTCATGGCGGCGCCGTCCTACCTGCGCAAGCGCGGCCGGCCTAAGAGCATCGCCGAGCTGGCCGGCCACGACTTTGTGCTCTACCGCGCCACCGGCGGCCGCGCCGCCTTGACCTTGACCGGACCCGATGGCGAGCAGTCCTTCGAGGTCGCAGCGTCCCTGGTCGCCGACGACATCACGTTCTGCCGCATGGCGGTCGAGTCGGGCGCCGGCCTGGCCATGCTGCCGGTCCACATCGCCGCCGAATCGCTGGCGGCGGGAAAGCTGGAGCAGGTGCTGCCGCGCTTCACCTATGGCGGCGCGTCGCTGTTCGTGGTGCTGCCCACCGCCCGCCAAGTCCCGGCGCGCGTCGCCCTGCTGCGCGACTTTCTGATCGAGCACCTGGGGAAACAGCTCTCCCAGATCCACGAAGGCTGCCAGCGGGCAAGGCGCCAGCAGAGCAGCTGACCGCAACAGCGCCGCCGCCGAGCAGTCCGCCGCCGAACAAGCCGCCGCCGCGTCCTGCTCTCAGCACCTACAGCGGGGGGCCAAGACCCGGCGATCCCCCTGCTCCGCGCCCTAGGGAATCTGCTAATCTGAGGGCCTACCCCTGTCTGCCTTTTGATCCCCCGACCCTAGTAGGAAGGTACATGCAGCAACAGGAACGGTTGCGCCCAGGCACGCTCTTTGACGAGCGCTTCCGGGTCGAGACCCTCGCCGGCAGCGGCGGTATGGGGATGGTGTATCGGGCGCAGGATGTGACCAGCGGCCAGCTCGTCGCCATCAAGCTTTTTCACGACAGCGGCGGGGCGTACGACGTCGATCGGTTCCAGCGCGAGTCGCGGCTGCTCTCCGAGCTGACCCACCCCGCCATCGTCCGTTACATCGCCCACGGCCGCAGCCCCGAAGGTCAGCCCTACCTGGTCATGGAGTGGCTGCACGGCGAAGACCTGGCGCAGCGCCTGTCACGCCAGTCGCTCACGGTGGCCGAGAGCCTGCTGCTCCTGCGCCTTGTCGCCGCCGCACTGAGCGAGGCGCACGAGCGCAGCATCATCCACCGCGACCTTAAGCCATCCAATCTCTTTCTGCGCGACGGCAAGGTGGAAGGAGTCACCCTGCTCGACTTCGGCGTGGCGCGCCGGACCGGCCTTGACGGGATCACCGGCACCGGCGTGGTGATCGGCACGCCGCACTACATGTCCCCGGAGCAGGCGCGCGGACACCGCGATCTCACCCCGGCCTCCGATATTTTCGCCCTGGGCTGCGTACTCTATGAGTGCCTGCTCGGCCGGGCGCCGTTTGACGGCGAGCATGTCGGCATCGTGCTGATGCGGATCCTGCAGGAGGAGCCGGCGCGCCTGCGCAGCGTGCGGCCGGAGATGCCGGAGCAGCTGGAGCAGCTCCTCGATCGGATGCTGCAAAAAGATGTCGCGGCGCGGCCCGCCGACGCTGGCGCCCTGCTGCTGCTGCTGGCGGAGCTGGAGGTGCCGGCCGATCTGGCGGGGCCGGCCACGCAGGCGCGGTCGCCAGAGCAGCTGGCGGCGCGGCCGCTGGACGTTTTGCCCGAGCGCATGGTGAGCGTGCTCGTGGTGATGCCGCCCGAAGATGCCTCCGGCGGAGCGACGCTCGACCCGCAGTCGGCGGAGCGGCGGCGGCTGCGGCTTGTGAGCTTGCAGCGGACGATGGCGCAGCTTGGAGCCCCGGCGGAGATGATGCCGGACGGCTCTCTGGTCGCCACGCTGGCCGGCAAGGGCGACATCGCCGCGACCACGGTCAAGGACTGGGCGGCGCAGGCGGCGCGGCTGGCGCTGGGGGTGCGCGACTCGTGGCCGGAAGCGCGGGTGATGCTGGCGACGGGGCGGGGCCTGGTCAGCGACCGCATCCCGATCGGCGAGGTGGTGGAGCGGGCGCTGCGCGGCCTGCGCGGGAGTCATCCCGCCGCGCGCACCGGGCAAATCCTCCTCGATGAAGTCACCGCCGGACTGCTCGACGGCAGGTTCATCGTACGCAGCGATGAGACGGGGAGCTTCGCCCTGGAAGGGGCGGAGCTGTCGGCCGATGAGTCGCGGCCGCTGCTCGGCAAGCCCACCCCGTGCGTCGGCCGCGACGCTGAGCTCGGGATGATGGAGGCGACGCTCGGCGAGTGCATCGACGAGCCGCGCGCGCGGGCGATGCTGGTGACGGCGCCGCCGGGAATCGGCAAGTCGCGGCTGCGGCATGAGTTCCTGCGCCGGGTGCGCGGGCAGACCCCGGAAGCCGTGATCATGCTCGGGCGCGGCGACTCGCTGAGCATCGGCACGCCTTACGGGCTGCTCGGGCAGGGGCTGCGGCAGCTGTGCGAGATCCAAGAGGGGGAGACCGCCGACTGCCGCCGCGCCAAGCTCAAACGACGGGTGGCGGTGCACGTGCCGGCCGCCGCGGCGACGCGGGTGACGCTGTTCCTGGGCGAGCTTATCGGCCTGCCGTTCCCCGATGACGCGGGCGGGATCCTGCGTGCGGCCCGGCAAGACCCGCAGGTCATGGCCGATCAGACGGGCCTGGCGTGGGTGGAATTTCTGGCCGCCGAGTGCGGCGCGCATCCGGTGGTGCTGGTGCTGGAGGACCTGCACTGGGGCGACGCGCTGACGGTAAAGCTGTGCCGCCTGGCGCTGCAGCGCTTGAAGAACCAGCCCCTGTGCGTGCTCGCCCTGGGACGGCCGGAAGTCGAAGCGCTCCTGCCCAAGCCGTTCCCTGAGCTGACGCAGCGGATCGAGCTGCGGCCGCTGAGCAAGCGCGCCTGCGAGAAGCTGACGCGGCTTATGCTGGGCGCGCAGGCCGACGCGGCGACCTTGGCGCGGATCGTCGAGCAGGCGGCCGGCCATGCGCTGTTCTTGGAAGAGCTGATTCGCGCGGTGGCCGATGGCAAGGGGAGCCTGCTGCCCAAGACCGTGCTGGCGATCCTGCAGGAGCGCATCGAGCGCCTGGAAGCCCGCAGCCAGCGCGCGCTGTGCGCGGCCAGCGTGTTCGGCGAGACCTGCTGGCTCGGCGGCATCCGCTCGCTGCTCGGGCGGCTGGGCGACGGAACGACGCTGGGGGTGCGGATGCAGCTCCTATGCCGCAGTGAGATCCTGCAGGAGCGGCTGTCGAGCGTCATTCCCGGTGAAAAGGAGTACCACTTCCGCCACGCCTTGATGCGCGACGCCGCGTACGAGCTCCTCAGCGCAGAGGACCGGACGAGCTGCCATCTCCTCGCCGGTCAATATCTGGAGGCGCACGGCGAGACGGACGCGGTAAAGCTGGCGGAGCACTTCCGCCGCGGCGAGGACCCGGAGCGCGCGGCGCATTATTACCTGAAGGCGGCGGACCAAGCGTTCGAGGCGCTCGATCGCGACACCGCGGAGGCCCACGCGGAGCACGGGCTTTCCTGCCAGCCGCAAGGAGAGCTGCGCGGCGCCCTGCTCGGCACCAAGCTTGCCGCCGGCGTCTGGCGGGAGAACTGGAATGAGACTCTTGCCGTCGGCATCGCCGCCCTGGACCTTTTGCCGCAGGGCAGCACCCGCTGGTGCCGGCTGATAAGCGGTCTGTTTCCCGCCGCGCTGATGCGGCGGCAGCGCGAGCTTCTCGGCTCCCTGGTGGAGCGGTTTCTGACCGTCGATCCGGAGCCCGCGGGTCTATCGGCCTATATCCTGGCCTCCGGCTGGTACATGGTCGTGTCGGCGATCGGCGGAGATCTGCGCTCCTTTCAGAAGTTCCGGACGCGCATCCAGAAGCTCCACGCCGCCGTGGCCGCCGATGATCACCTCACGCAGGGCTATTTCCTGGCCGCCGATGCGACCAGCAGCTTCCTTCTGGAGTTTGACCCTGGGCGGAGCTTACGTACCAGCTTGGATGCGGCGCAGCGTTTCCTCGACGGCGGGGATCGCCATCTGTTGTGTGTGTACCGCCGCTCCTATGGACATACTCTGCTACTGCTGGGTAGACACGCCGAAGCGGAAACGGTGCTCCGCGATGCGCTGCGGCTGGCGGCGCAGATCGATCCGGGCTTTATCGCCATGACCTTGCCGGCCATCCTCGCAGCCTTACTGACGGCGTATAGGGAAGAGCCGTACCTGGCGGAAGCCGAGCAGCTGGCCCGCCTGGTCCTAAACGGGAAAAATCCCTATCCCATCGGCATGGCTTGCACCGTGCTTTCGCAGCTTGCCTGCCGGCGCGGCGACCTTGCCGATGCCGAGTCCTGGGCGCGGCGCGGCTGCGACAGCGTCCGGCCCTTTGGCGGGCATCGCTTCGAAGTGGATGCGCAGCTTATTCAGGTCCTGCTCCAGCGCAATGACTTGGAGTCGGCGCAGCAGATCGCAGCGGAGTCCCTGGCGGCGTATCAGAAGCTCGGCATCCGGAACTATGCGGAGCTTGGTTTGTTCCTCGCCGCCGCGCAGGCCCAGCATGCCGGGGGTGAGACCGAGCTCGCCCGCGCGACCCTTGGCACCGCACTACAGCGGCTCAAAAGCTATGCCGAAGCAATCCCCGACCCTACGCTGCGCGATTCCTACCTCACCTGCGTACCTCAAAATAATCTCATCCAAGAACTGACGGTAAAGTGGCAGGCCTAAAGTAGTTACGACGCCTCCTAGTAATTCCACCTAAGCGTCGGACAGCCGCATGCTGCGCCAATGTTACAGATGTCGTGAGCTCTGCGTCGGACTTTGTTTCGATTCGCCGCCTTGACTCGGCCTCCTTGCCCCATACTATTTGAATAAACCGACCATCCTCCTTCCTAAAAAGGAGCTGGTCGCCCTTGGAGGTCGTTGGCACATGAACGACTCAGGACGCGGCGGGAAGTGGGCCTTCGCGCTTGCCGTCATGCTCGGCGCCATCGCCAGCGTGCTGCTCTTCCCGCAGGTGCTGCTGCACGCTCTGACCGGCAACGGTTTCATGCCGCACGGCCACTGCTACCTATGGCTGCCGGGTCTGGTCGCCTTACACGTAAGCTCGGATGTGCTCATCTGGCTTTCGTACATGACGATCTCCCTTACGATTGTCTATATCGTACGCAAGCGCGGCGACCTTCCCTTTGACTGGATGTTCATGGCCTTCGGCGGGTTTATCATCGCCTGCGGGTTTGGCCATCTCATGGAGGTCGTGACCCTGTGGAAGCCGGTGTACTGGATCTCCGGAAGCTGGAAGGCGCTGACCGCGGCCGCGTCCATCCTGACGGCGGTGCTGCTGGTGGTGATCGTGCCGCGGGTGCGGGCGATTCCTAACCCAGCGCAGCTGCGTGAGGCCAACGCCAAGCTGCAAGCGGAGATCGCGGAGCGCCGCCGCGCCGAAGCCGAGCTGGCGCAGCAGACCAAGGAGCTCGACCGCGCGCTGCAGCAGCTCAAGGAGCAGCACGCGGCCCTCTTGCGGGCGGAAAAGCTGGCCGCGGTGGGACAGCTGGCATCCTCGGTAGGACATGAGCTGCGCAATCCGCTCGCCGCGGTGCGCAACGCGGTCACCTACATCTCCAAACGGGTCCATGAACAAAAAAGCGGCGAGTCTTCCAGTACGGGATCGCCGCGGCCTCCCGCGCTGCTCGATCCCAAGGTCGAGCACTTCTTCGGCCTTATCTTTCGCGAGCTTGGCGCGTGCAGCAAGATCATAAACGATCTCCTCGACTTCGCCCGCGAGCGCACGCCGGTCCTTGGTCCGTGCGAGCTGCACCGCCTCGTCGAGGAGTCGATCGAGGTCGTCACAGACGGCGCGGAGCGCATCGATAATCAGGTTGCCAAAGAGCTGAGCGTGCCGAGCCTCGACCGCGAGCTGTTCCGGCAGGTGATGATAAACCTGCTGCAGAACGCCGTGGACGCGACGCCTCCGGAGAGTCCGCAGAAAGTAACGGTCAGCGCTTGCGGCGGCGGAAGCGAGCCGCTGCGGATTCAAATCACCGATCGCGGCGTCGGCATTCCCGAAGACGTTATCGCCAAGATCTTCGAGCCGCTGTTTACCACCAAGGTCAAAGGGACCGGCCTTGGTCTGGCGATCGTGCAGAACATCGTCCGCGCGCACAAGGGAACCATCAGCGTGTCGAGCCGTGTCAACGAAGGAACCACGTTCACCATCGAGCTGCCGCTTCCCGAAGGGAGACAGCCATGAGCGCCTTGCGCGTCCTTTTGGTCGATGACGAGCCGTCCATGCTGCTCACCTTGGCGGCGAACCTGGAGCTTGAGGGCCTGGAGGTCGAGACCGCGACCAGCGGCGCCCAGGCGCTCTTGCTCGTGCGGGATAAGGCGTTCGATCTGGTGCTCTCCGATGTCCGCATGCCCAAGATGAACGGCGTCGAGCTGTTCCGCGAGATCCACAAGCTCCATCCCAAGCTGCCGTTCATCCTCATGACCGCCTTCGCCATGGAATCGCTCATCGAGCAGGCGATCCGCGAAGGGGCCTTTACGGTCTTGCCCAAGCCCTTTGATATCGATCAGGTCCTAAAGACCCTGCTCCACGCCGCGGCCCGCCCCACGGCGCTCATCGTCGACGGCCAGCGACAAGAGGCGATCGCCGCCGTGGAGGCCCTGGGCGCCATCGGCCTCAAGGCGCGCGCGGCCTTTGATGAAGAGTCGGCGATAAAGGCCCTGCGCGATGAGACGGTCGATGTCTGCGTCGTCGATCTGCCCATGGCCAACGCCGGTGAGCCGCCGCTCATCAAGCGGCTGCGCGAGCTGTCGCCCGAGCTGTCCTTCATCGCCCTGACCGGCCAGGATGTGCCGGAGCTCATCCGCAAGCTGGCGAGCGATGGACCGATCGCCTGGCTGCGGCGGCCGGTGAGCGGTCCGGCGCTGGCCCAAGGAATCTCCGCGGCGCGGGGACGGCATGTCATCCGCAAGTAACGGACCCGGGATGATGTCTCTCCGCCATAAAAGAATGTTGGAGCGCCGCCGATGAATCGACAGCGGCTCGTGATGACCGAGCGCTGGCTGCTGGCCGAGGAGCTCGGATCCAAGGTGCGGCACAAGGTGCGCAACAAGCTCGGGAGCGTCCGCAACGCCGCCTTCTTCATCCGCCGGTCGCTGGAAAAATCCGCCACGCCGATTCCGCCGCGCCTGCTCACGTTCTTCCAGCTCATCGATGATGAGCTGTGCGCCGCGGATCAGTCCCTGGGGCAGCCGCGCCCGCGCACGGCCGACAGCATCGCCACCCCCGCGCGGGTGTCTCTGCGCGACTGCATCGCCAGCGCCCTGTCCTTCCGTCCGCCGCCGCCGCAGGTCGCAGTCGCGGTGGAGTGCGATCCGCAGCTGGCGCTGACCGGCTGCGGCGAAGAGCTCAGCGTGGCGCTGTTGTGCCTTATCGATAACGCCTGCGAGGCGGCCGCTCCGGCGGGCCGGATCGCGATTACCGCCGCCGCCGCCGCCGAGTATGTCGTCGTGGTCGTGAGCGACTCCGGCCGCGGCTTTGACGCCGAAGCGACGGAGCAGGCGCTCATGGCCTTTTTCACCACCAAGCCTGGCCACCAGGGCCTTGGCCTCAACATCGTTGAGCGGGTCGTCAAGGATCACGGCGGACAGATCCACCTCGATCCCGCAGCGGTGCCAGTCAAAAACTCGGCGTGCGAAGCGGCGCTCGGCGGAGCCCGGGTCACCCTGGTTCTGCCGCAAGCGCGGGCGCCGGCGGCACGCTCGCCGATAGACGTGGAGACAACCTGATGCAACAAGGCTGTGCCATAGCGGAGAGAGCGCGAATCCTGGTCGTGGACGACGACATCGCCGCGCGGCTGACCCTGCAGGCGGTCTTGGGAGATCTGTACGATGTCATCGTCGCAATCGACGCGCTGGAGGCGGAGCGCATCCTCGAGACGCAGGAAATCGAGGTCCTTTTGACCGACTACGACATGCCGGGCCGCTCCGGGGTGGATCTCATCACCCTGGTGCTCGAACGATTCCCGCTGGTCGTACCGATTCTGCTTACCGGACATACGTCCAAGCGGGAAGTGCGCACCGCCGATCGCGATCGGAACATCTTTGCGGTGCTGAGCAAACCCTATGATCCGGCGGCGCTCCTGCGCTCTCTGCGGCTCGCAGTGGCAACGGCCCAGCTGCGCTCCCTGCACCGGCCCATGATCCAGAGAAATGCGTAAGCCATGGAAGAGACTGGGGGGTTTGCGCGGCGCGTCCTGCTTGTGGAGGATGATCCGAGCAACGCGCTGACGCTCGCGGCGCTGCTCGAAGATATCGGCGTGGTCGTCGATACCGCCGGCTCGGTAGCGGCGGCGCGGGCGGAGCTCGGAGGCCGGCGCTATGCGCTCTTGCTGCTCGATCATCACCTGGGGGACGGCGTAAGCACGGAGCTTCTGCCTCTCATAGAGGGGCTGCACCCGCGGCCGCCGGCGGTACTTTTGACCGGCGCCAACGACCTAGCCGAGCTGCGGCCGGGCTTCGCCGCCGTCCATGTGAAGGGAACCGATCCGGAGGAGATCTTGACGACCGTGCGCCGATTGCTGGCGCCGCCGCAGCTTCCGCCGTAGCCAGTGCCCATCCCGAAGCTGTAGCGAGGAAGCCCCGATCGGTGCGGCGCCCGCTCGCAGCGGCCTTGGGGTCGTGCGGACGGACGGCGGCGAGCGGGCCCGCGGTACGTTTCCGGAGGGGAACTGGCTATGGACGAGCGGGATCGGCGCCGGGCCGGCCGCCGCCAAGATTCCCACCACCTTTCCCACCACCTGGATATGGCGGCCCGTACTCCTGCGTGCCGCCACCGAGCCGCGCGCATTCTGGGCCCAGCGCTCCGCCCTGGGCGGCAAGCACCCCGAGCGGGTTTTTACACGCGCCGGCCGCGCTCACTGCGCCGTCGGCTGCGGTCGCGGCGCGACAGCCGGCGGCGTGAGTCCGCGGCCGGTTACAAGATACGTCGCGAAGCTTCCGAGCCAGTGCGTGCCGGCGTAGTGGGCGCCGGTGACTGCGCGCAGCCCCGCCTCGCGGTGCGCGGCGGCGAGGCGGCGCAGCGGAACAAGCCGCGGATCCCCGGACGGCAGCGCCGCCGCGATGCCCTCCAGCATGAAAGCGCGCGACAGGTTAAGACCGTCCAGGTGCGCCAGCTTGCCATCGGTCGGATCCGTCACCACCTGCGGCCGCAGAGCCGGTGCGGACAGCGCCGCATCCGGTAGAAATTTCTGCAGCCAGCGGCCAAACTCCTCGGGCGGCAGCACCCGCCGCATCACATCGGCTTCGGCCAGACACGGCGACAGGAAATCTTCCCCCGACGGCTCATAGTCGATCGGACAGCTGACGTCGGCCTGGTAGTAGCTGCGCGCCCGCTCGGCAAGGAGCGCCAATAGCGCCGGGTCGCGCGGCCGCTGCGCCTGGGCGAAGTCCCAGAACAGCCCAAGCGCAAACGCCGTCTGGCTGTGCTCCCCCGAGCGCACCGGCCGCGAAAGCTTGGGCAGCCAGGTGCGCAGCCGCAGCACCGCCGCGTCCTGCAGCGGCTGCATCGCCTGCAAAAACGCGCGTCCTTCGCCGCTATCCCACTGCCCAAGCTCCGCCGCGAGCTGCAGCAGCCAGGCCAGACCATAGGGACGCTCGAAGCTCGCCCGCTCGGGGCCTTTTAGATACGCCGCCTCGGCCTGGAGCTTTTCCGGGGTGAGGCTTGTCCGCAGCGCCGCGCGCGCCCGCTCGGCCCACGGCGCTTGGGGATAGCGCCGGACGAGCCGCACAAGCAGCCAGTGCCCGTGCACCGCGGAGTGCCAGTCGAAGCAGCCAAAAAACGCCGGCGTGAGCTGCCGCGGTGGCAGCGCGTCGGCATCCCCGCTCATGACATGGGCCAGCTTGTTTGGGTACTCGCGCCCAACGCACGCAAGCGCGAGCTCAGCAAACCGCGCCACGGCAGCCGCCGGAAGCTCTGCAGACGCTGCCGCCGCAGGCGCAGGCGCCGCGGCGATTTGCCCGCTTGGCCGGGTCACAGCGACAAGAAAAAGCGCCGCCGCAGTAAGCCTTATGGCGGAGACCGCGTAGCTGCGCTGAAATTTGATCCGCATGGTCCGATGCTACGTGCCGCCGGAACTTTGAGGCTAGTGGTTCGTGCCAAATTGTGCTCAAATTACGCGGACTCCCGCAGTGCCGCCGTCTTCAGGTGACTCCCTATGAGTACGATTTCTGAAACCCCGCTTGAGCTTTACTTTTTCCCAACTCCAAATGGTCAGAAGATCACGATCATGCTGGAGGAGTGCGAGCTCCCCTATAACATCCACCTGGTCAACCTCGGCAAAGGCGATCAGTTCCAAGCCGACTATCTGAAGATCAATCCCAACAACAAAATCCCCTCCCTCATCGACCGCAAGGCGCCCGGCGGACCGCTGACCCTGTTCGAGTCCGGAGCGATCCTGTGGTACCTGGCGGAAAAGACCGGCCGCTTCTGTCCGCAGAACCTGCACGGCCGCTATGAGGTCCTAAAGTGGGTGATGTGGCAGATGTCCGGGCTGGGTCCGGCGGCGGGGCACACCATCTTCTTCCGCAGTCAGACCGAGCTCTCACCGCCGGCCGTCGAGCGCTTCACCCGCGAGTGCGCCCGCCTGTACGGGGTACTGGAGCGGGCCCTGTCTTCCGGACAGAAGTATCTGGCCGGCGACTACTCGATCGCCGACATAGCGAGCTGGCCGTGGGCGCGGCAGCACGAGCGCCTGGGACAAGATCTGGCGGCCTTCCCCAGCGTCCGCACGTGGCTTGAGCGAATCGCTGACAGGCCGGCCGTAAAACGCGGAATCACCGTCGGTACTTAGACAAGAGTCGGAGTAATCAAATGACAGCATATAAAAACCGGTTGCAGCTAGGACTTGTGGCATTGGGTCTGATACTCGGCTTCTCCCTGGGCGCGGTGAGCTGCGATGCCGTACCGGCGCGGCCGGGGTGTTCCAACGATATAAAAGACAACGATGAGACCGACATCGACTGCGGCGGTCCGAGCTGCCAGGTATGCAGCATCGGCAAGAGCTGCCTCTCCAACACCGACTGCTTGAACGACAGCTGCGTCAGCGGCCGCTGCTTCGATCCGAACGAATATCCCAGCTGCAGCGACAAGATCCAAAACGGCGGCGAGTCCGACATCGACTGCGGCGGTCTGTGTCCGACCCGCTGCCCGCTCGGCGCCGCGTGCATACTCGGGACCGATTGCGAGTCTACGGCCTGCGTAAACGACACCTGCCAGAATCCGACCTGCACCGACGGCTTCAAAAACGGCAGCGAGACCGACATCGACTGCGGCGGCAGCTGCGGCCCGTGCGGCGTCGGCCAGGCGTGCCTTGTCCCCAGCGACTGCTCGCCCGCGCTGTGCAGCAACAAGCGCTGCGGCCTGGGCGACGGCCGCGACGGCATACAGCGGGTCACCGCCGGCATGACCCTTACGATCAACCAGACCGCCAGCGCCGCCACAGGCGTCAAAGGCGGAACCACGTTAACGGTACAGAGCGCGAGCGGAATGGCCAAAGGACAGTCTCTCTTTGTCCACCAGACTCAGGGCACCGGAGCCGGACAGAGCGAGCTGAATCTGATCACGGACGTATCCGGCACCACGCTGACGCTGCAGACTCCGCTCATCAACAACTACGGCACCGGCGCCCAGGCCATCGTCGTACCGCAGTACACGAGCGTCACCGTCAGCACCGGCTCGACCCTTACCGCTCCGGCTTGGGACGGCAGCAAGGGCGGGATCCTCGTGTTCCAGTGCAACGGCAGCGTCACCATCGACGGCACCCTCAGCATGCGCGGGCGCGGCTTCCGCGGCGCCGGCGCCGCCAACGTCTGCTTCCCCGGCGCCCCCGGCTGTCTGCTCAATCACGGCCGCTACGGCGAGTCCGAGTCCGGACCGCTCAACTTCAGCGCCATGAACGTAAACGGCAAGGGCGGCAACAACGGCGGCGGCGGCGGCGGCGGAACGCGCGGCCAGGACTGCGCGGCCGGCGGCGGCGGCTCGTATGGGACAAGCGGCGCGCCCGGCGCCGATGGGACGCTGGGTACGTGCATCGTCGGCGGGCTGCACGGCGGCGGGCTGGCAGGAACGGTGCTCGGAACCGCCGACCTGACCCAGAGCATATTCCTCGGTCCGGCCGGCGGCGAGGGCGGTCCCGACGAGTCCGGCGCCTACCCCGGCATCGGCGGCGGCGGCGGCGGCGTCATCGCCCTTTATGTCAGCAACCTCACCGTCAACGCCGCCAGCGGCGCCATCGATGCCAGCGGCTCCGACGGCGGCAGCGGCTCGGCCACCGGTCCGTGCGGCGGCAGCGGCGCCGGCATGGGCAACGGCGGCGGCGGCGCCGGCGGCGGAATCCGCATCCTGAGCGGCGGCAGCGTGGCGCTGGCGGCAAGCCGGGTGGTGGCTCTGGGCGGCAGCGGCGGCGCGGTCGGCGGCTGCTCCGGCTACCCCGGCGGCGGCGGCGGCATGGGCCGGATCCAGGTGCGCGCCAGCGGCAACGTCACCGGCGTCACCATCCCGGCCGCGTACCCGATGTGACCCACCAAAGCGGCGAGCAGAAATCTTACAGATCGATCACGATCGGCGGATTCAGCGGCGCGTAGTCGACGCGGCACACGCTGGCGTTGACGCACACGGTCGGCCCTTCCGGCGTGACTCCGTAGCCTTCGTGAATGTGGCCAAAGACGTGCAGTCGCGGCCGGATGCGGCGGATGGCATCGGCCAGGTCGGGGCAGCCGACGCAGGAGCCGCGCGTCGTGCAGTCGCCGTGGCCAAGCGGCGGCCCGTGCGTGATCAAGATATCGGTCGCCGCCGGGATACGATCCCAAACCGGCTTGAGCGATGCGCCGCGCGGGTAGTTGAAAGCCCAGTCGAAAAACCACGGCTGCCACGGCGAGCCGTACAGCCGCAGCCCTTCGATGCTCACCGCTTCGTCTTCAAGATAGATGGCGCTTTTTATGCTCGCGCGGGCGGCGGCGGGCTCGCGGACGAAAGCCCAGTCGTGATTGCCGGCGATGATTACCTTGTGGCGGTGCGGCAGCTCGGCCAGGTCGCGGTCGGCCCGCCGCAGCTCCTTGAGCGAGCCGTGGCCGGTCAGATCCCCGGCGTGGATGAGCAGATCCCCCGGCGGAACGCTCACCTTGTTCAGCTGGTTGTGAGTGTCGCTGATGCAGACTACACGCATCTAGAGCACATAATCTTCTGGGCGGTTCCCGAGTAAACAAAAAAGGAGCGGCGCGGTCCTTTGACCGGCTGCCGACGGCGCTCAGGTCGTAGGCAGGCGGCCCGCGTCCAGGCTGAGGAGGAGCGCCGGCTCCGCCGTATCGTTATGCACCGATGCGCCAAGCGGAGCAAGCTCCTGCGGTCCGAGCTGCGCCGTCCGCTCACCGAGCGTAGCGCGCAGCTGCCCCTTGAGCACGAGATACAGCGGCCCGGCGTCCGCGCGCTGTCCGGGCAGCACGCAGCGGACTTGCGCGCCGAGCGGCCCCTGCCCGGCGCTTATGCCCAGATCTTCTCCCAGCACGAGCCGCGGCCAGGCGGGCGCGGGCGCGGCGGCGCTGGGTTCCACCGGCGCGGGGGAGTCGGTGGGAGCCGCCGCCGGCTGTGCCCCGGCCTCTGCTTGCGGGGCGGCCGCGGGAGCCGACTGCGGCGCTGCCGGCGGCCCTGCTGCGCTAGGCGGCGCAACGGCGTCGGCGGCGGCGCTGCGCGATTCCGCAGCTGGTTTGTCGCTGGGATCGGCGGTCGTGATGCGTAGCGAAGGGAGCGGCGCGCCTTTCTCGCAGGCGTCGAGCAAGAGCTCTCCCTCTTTGTAGGAAGGGTAGCGCAGGGTTATCCCCAGCTCGCGCTTGAGCCGATCGTTGCGCAGGCGCCGGCCGCGGATCGAGTGGCCCGCGCTGCGCGACTGATGCGAGTCGGCCTGCGGCGGCT
>CALFML010000021.1 GCA_937879845.1 uncultured Myxococcales bacterium | reverse complement strand
GGGCCCGCAGGGCGGGCAGGCGAGGAGTTCGGGGGAGCGAGGCTACCCAAGCCACCCGGCCACCGCCAGCAGGGCTTCCCCCCGGCGCGGACCCCAGCGGCCGCGGGGTGTCCCCCCCGCCCGTCAGGCAGCCCGAGCGTGTTCCTTGGCCAGCTGCAGCTGCTCGGCCACGCCGCGCACGGCGCGCAGCACCAGCGTCTCGTCCAGCTCGACCTGCACCGCCAGGGCGCCGCAGATCTCCTCGGCGTCCTCGGTGTCGTCTGCCATCAGCGCATGCGTCATGCCCGACAGCGCGAGCAGCGTGCGCCGCTGCAGGTCGGGCGGCACGACACCGCTGGCCTGCACCGCGACGTGGTGGCGCACGCTGGTCACGGCGGCCGGGGCCAGGCCCCAGCTCTCGCAGAGTGCGGCGCCCAGGGCGTCGTGGCTGACGCCGAAGCCCACCTTCTCCAGCCCCAGCAGCTCGGTGTCGCTGGTGGCGGCGCGCAGCATCGAGCGGTAGTGGTCGACGGCATGGCGGAACAGCACCGCCTTGCCGCATTCCTCGAACAGCCCCGCCGAGTGCGCGGCCCAGGCGTCCAGCGAGAGGCGCTGCGCCAGGCGACCCATCACGAGCCCGCGGATGGCGGCGCGCTGCCACATCTCCTCGAGCTCGGCGGCCGGCCCGAACGCGGCGCGCAGGCCCATCTCGTAGGCGATGCCGACGACCTCGCGCGTGCCGAGGTAGGTGATGGCCTGGTGCACCGTCTGCACGCGGCCCTTCAGCCCGTACAGCGACGAGTTCACCGCCTTCAGCACCGCGGCGGCGAGGGCCATGTCGGATTCGATCAGCCGTGCCACCGCGTCGAGGTTCATCTCCTCCTCGGCGAGCAGCAGCGACAGTTCGACCAGGGCTTGCGGCTGGGCCGGGATGTCGAAGTCGTACGTCGCTGGCTGCGCCTGTGCGCAAGCGGCCGCGACGGCCAGGCTCAGGGTCGTCAAGGCTCGGGGAAACGGGAACGTCATGGGGTGAATCTCCTCGGAATGGGTCTGATCCGAGGTGAGACCGTCCAGGCGCCAACAACCGCCACATCGCGCCGTTCAAGTGGCATGAACTCCGGCTGCCCGGGCCGCCGGGGGCAGTCCATCAACGCGGGTCGAGCCGCCAGGACTGAGGGCCGGTCTGGCTCAACCGCGCCGGCCGGCTGCTCGAGGCGCAGCGGCTGGAGCAGCGCACGCTGTTCGACATCGAGATGCTCGAGACGACGGGCGCGTGTGCCGGCATCGAGAACTATTCGCGCTATCTGACGGGACGCAAGGCGGGCGAGCCGCCACCTACCCTGTTCGAGTACTTCCCCGAGAACTCGCTGCTGATCGTCGACGAGAGCCACGTCACGGTGCCGCAGATCGGCGGCATGTTCCGCGGCGACTTCAATCGCAAGAGCGTGCTCGCGGAGTTCGGCTTTCGCCTGCCCTCGGCGATCGACAATCGGCCGCTCAAGTTCGAGGAATGGGAGGCGTTGCGCCCGCAGACCATGTTCGTCAGCGCAACGCCCGGTCCATGGGAGATGGAGCGAACGCAGGGCGCTTTCATCGAGCAGGTGATCCGGCCGACCGGCCTGATCGACCCGACGGTGATCATCAGGCCGGTCGAGAAGCAGGTCGACGACCTGATCGCGGAATGCCGCGACTGCGCCAAGAAGAGCCAGCGCGTGCTGGTCACCGGCGGCACGGGCGGAATCGGTGCGCATCTTGCGCGCTGGCTGGCTAAAAACGGCGCCGCACACCTGGTGCTGACCAGCCGCCGCGGGGCGGACGCACCGGGAGCGACCGCGCTGGAAGCGGAGCTCACCGCCCTTGGGGTGCGCGTCACTCTGGCCGCTTGCGATGTCGCCGACCGGCAGGCAGTTGCGGCGCTGCTCAACCGCCTTGCCGCCGAAGGTCCACCGCTCCGCGCGGTGATTCACGCCGCGGGCATCTCGCGCAAAAGCGTGCTGTCCGCCCTCCCTCTCTCCGAGTTTGCGGAGGTCGCCGCGAGCAAGGTCGCCGGCGCGCTGCACCTGAGCCAGCTGCTCGACTCGACTCCTCTGGATGCCTTTGTTCTGTTTTCCTCGGTTTCGGGAGTCTGGGGAAGCAGCCACCTTGGCGCCTATTCAGCGGCCAACGCCTTCTTGGACGCGCTGGCCGAGCAGCGCCGCGGCCAAGGCGGGACGGCCACCGCGATCGCCTGGGGCCGCTGGGGCGAAAGCGGTATGGGCGATGCAACGGATCGCGATTATCTGCAGCGGCTCGGACTCTCGGCGATGGCGCCCGAGCTGGCCATCGCGGCGCTGCGCCAGGCGCTCGATCATGATGAGACCACGCTGGTGGTCGCCGATGTGGACTGGCCGCGGTTTGCCAGCTCGTATGCCTCCGCGCGTCCGCGGCCGCTATTGGATGAGCTGGCGGAAGCCCGGCCGGCCATCGCCGCGGCGTCGCCCAGCGGTCTCCCGCCGGAGCTTCCGCATCAATACTTGAGCCTCGCCGCCAATGAGCGCTTCCCCTATCTGCTTTCGCGCGTGCTCACAGAGACCTCGCGGGTTCTGGGTCAAGCCGATTCCTCCCAGCTGGATCCCAACACGGGATTCAGTACTCTCGGCCTTGACTCTCTTATGGCGCTGGAGCTGCGGCGGCGGCTGCAGCAGACCACGGGGGTGCCGCTGCCGGCCACCCTGGCCTTTGATCATCCTTCGCCTCACCGCGTGGCTACTTTCCTTCTCGATCAAACTGCCGCCGCCGAACCGGAACAGCCCAAAGGCGGCCCGCCGGCGGCGGAGTCCGCCGCGAGAGCTCCCGCCGACGATCACGCCATCGCGATCATTGGCATGGGACTTCGCTTGCCGGGAGGGGCGGTCGACCTGGATGGATTCTGGCGGCTCCTGGCGCAGGGAATCGACCTCGTCGGCCCGGCGCCGGCCCACCGCGGCTGGAGTCTCGACGAGCTTTATGATCCGGACATGGACGCCCGCAGCAAGAGCTACGTGCGTGAAGCGGCGTTTCTCTCCCGCATCGATCTGTTTGACGCGGCGTTCTTCGGCATCAGTCCGCGGGAGGCCGTGCAGCTCGATCCGCAGCATCGGCTCCTTCTGGAGACCGCCTGGCAGGCGCTGGAGGATGCGGGCATCGTGCCGGCCGCGCTGCGCGATTCCCAGACCGGCGTCTTTGTCGGAATCAGTCAAGGCGATTACGGTCTGCTGCAGCGGGCCGGGTCGGAGGCGAACGCCTACGCGGTCACCGGACAGCACGCTTCCTTCGCGGCCGGCCGGCTGGCGTTCAGCCTCGGGCTGCGCGGGCCGGCGCTCGCGGTGGACACGGCCTGCTCTTCTTCGCTGGTCGCGCTGCATCTGGCCTGTCAGTCGCTGCGGCAAGGGGAGTGCGAGCTTGCGCTGTGCGGCGGCGCCAGCCTGATGGCCGCGGCGGAGTCCTTTGTCCTTCTCTCGCGCCTGCGCGCCGTGGCTCCCGACGGCCGCTCCAAGACCTTCTCCGCCCAAGCCGACGGCTACGGCCGCGGCGAGGGAGTGGTCGTGCTCACCCTGGAGCGGCTGAGCGATGCGCAGGCGCGCGGGCACCGCGTCTTGGCGGTCATCTCCGGCAGCGCGATAAACCACGATGGGGCGAGCAGCGGAATCACCGCGCCCAACGGCACGGCGCAGCAGAAGGTACTGCGGGCGGCGCTAAAGGACGCCCGGCTCTCTCCGACCGACATCGACGTAGTGGAATGCCACGGCACGGGGACCGCGCTGGGCGATCCCATCGAGGTCCAGGCCCTGGCCGCGGTCTATGGCCAGGGGCGCGCCGCGGAGCGGCCTTTGCGCCTCGGCGCCCTCAAGACGCAGCTCGGGCATCTGGAAGCCGCAAGCGGTCTTGCCGGCGTCGCCAAGATGGTCGCCGCGCTGCATCATGAGGCGCTGCCGGCGACGCTTCACACGACCCCGCGCAACCCCCATCTGGACTGGCAAAACCTGCCGGTCCAGGTAATCGACGCGATGCACCCCTGGCCCCGGCGCGAACGCGGCACCGCGCGCCGAGTCGGCATTTCGGCGTTCGGAATTTCCGGCACCAACGCCCATGTCCTCTTGGAGGAAGCGCCGTCGGAATCCCGGGAACGCCAGAGCATCCCGGTCACGCAGCGGCCGTCCTGGATGCCGGTGCTTGTATCGGCCAAGAACGAAGCGGCGCTCCGCGCCCAGGCAGCGCAGCTGTTCACCCACCTGGACTCGCACCGGGATCTTGCCCTGGCCGATGTGGCCGGCGCCCTGGCCACCACCCGCTCCCACTTCGACCAGCGCGCGGCGCTGCTGGTCAGCAATCAAGACGAGCTTTTCTCCGGCCTGCGCGCGCTCGCGCAGGGACACGCTGCAGCTCACCTCATGCGCGGGCAAGCCAAGACGGCGGGCAAGCTGGCGCTGCTGTTTTCCGGACAAGGCAGTCAGTACCTGGGCATGGGCCAGGCCTTGTACCGCCGCTTTGCGCCCTACCGGGAAGCGCTGGACGAGATCTGCGGCCACATGGATGGGCAGCTGGAGCGGCCGCTGCGCAGCGTCCTTTTTGCCGCGGAAGGCTCTCCGGAGGCCGCGCTGCTCGACCAGACGGCCTTCACTCAACCTGCCCTATTCGCCCTGGAGGTCGCCCTCTTCCGGCTCCTTTCCGCCTGGGGGCTCAAACCCGACCTGCTGCTCGGTCATTCCATCGGCGAGCTGGCGGCAGCGCATGTCGCCGGGGTGCTCTCCCTGGCCGATGCCTGTACGCTGGTCGTAAAGCGCGCCCAGCTGATGCAGTCCCTCGATCCGGGCGGCGCCATGGTGGCGCTGCAGGCGTCTGAGGCGGAAGTCCGGGAGCTGCTCAACGGGCAGCAGGGGCAGCTCTCCCTGGCGGCGAACAACGGACCTCTGGCCACCGTAATCTCCGGCGATGCCGCGGCGGTCCAGAGAGTCGCGCAGCACTTCGAGTCCTTGGGGCGCGATACCACCCGCTTGCGGGTGAGCCATGCCTTCCACTCGCCGCACATGGACGGGATGCTGCAGGCCTTCCAAGAGGTCGCCGCGAGCCTTCACTACCAGCCGCCGCGTATTCCAATCATTTCCAATGTCACCGGGGTACGAGCCACCGACAAGGAGCTGATCACGGCTGATTACTGGGTCCGGCAGGTCCGGCAGACCGTACGCTTAGATCGGA
>CALFML010000020.1 GCA_937879845.1 uncultured Myxococcales bacterium | reverse complement strand
CGCTCTTCCGATCTTAATGCCCCTTGTGACGCGCGCTGGCGCTGCGCTGCCCTGTCTCCTGCTGGCTCGTCACGCAGCAGCCAGCCGCTGGTCGCTCTGCGGACTCGTGAGGTTGTCTCGGCAACTCAGTCTCAACGAAGCGACCCCTGGGATTATGGGTCGTCACATCGAGATCGCCACGCTCCGCACGTATCACGTTTCCCCCTTCACGATCCTGACGCCAGCTGCCATGGCTGCCGCTCAAGTTGCACCGGCGGCCGGTAACCGCCCACCACTACCCGCTGCCACATCGGACACTCGTCTGGTCTGCCTGAGTACGGACGCAGCCCACGTCAACCCAGCCTACCAGTCCCAAATAGCTTTGGATAAGCGTCCCTCCTCTAAACCGAGCGCTTGCTGCCTTCCGATCGCCCTCAAGATGTCTGTCGATCGCTGCCGATGCCTAACTTTATGTCTGCCGATCGCTTCCGATCGCTGTCGATCGCTTCCGATGTCTACCGCTATGTCTAACACGATGTCTGCCGATCGCTTCCGATCGCTGTCGATCGCTGCCGATGCCTACCACTATGTCTAACGCGATGTCCGCCGATCGCTTCCGATCGCTTCCGATCGCTTCGGAGTGCTACCGATCGCTGTCGATCGCAGCCGATGTCTACCACTATGTCTAACGCGATGTCCGCCGATCGCTTCCGATCGCTTCGGAGTGCTACCGATCGCTGTCGATCGCTTCCGAGGCCGTCCGAGCGCTGCCGAGATCTCACACCAGTTCTGAGTCATCCTGCCGGCGCCCATCAGCCACAACCGACTCCGCACGCTGCGAATTGAGGATGGATGCTCGTTCAGGAGAGAGCCTCATGCCAAGACGGCCGCCCTCCTTCCTTGATTCTTCCGTTTGCTGACAAGCGTAGCTTTTTTGCCGTGCCAAGTCTTTCTCGTGGCTGTTGATGAGTTGGCGGTCCGTTTGTCAACAAACGGACCATCCGTTTGTCGGAAAACATTTGCGGTCAACCGATCGCTCATATAACTGAGCATAAGGCTTGAGAATTCTCGACTTTCCCGTTTGCTGACTGCGTTGATGGGCAACGGAGGAATCCGTTTGTCAGCAAACGATTCTCTCCGTTTGTCAGCAAACTGAGAGCTCGTTGATTGGCAAACGCATCGCAGTTATGACTACATCAATGAATCGCATTGACGAGCCGGCGAGCAGACTTTATTACTTGCCATATACTTTAGTACCGTGCGTCCCTGGCAAGGTACGGTCAGTCATTCCGATTCCAAAGGTCGAGTTTGGGGCGACACTCGTGTTGCGACGCCCTTGGTGTTCGCTTTCAGTCCCCTATCCGGTTCTAGCAAGACCTTGGGTCAAGGCTGCTGAGCTGCGGTCGAGCGCCCTGCTTGAAGCGAATCTCCGCGAACCCCGAGCCGCACACGCTCGATACCGATGTAGGGCGACAGGCCGAATCCGTCCAGCATGCATGTGCCCTTCCCTTCGAACCTGGACCCAACGCAGCCCAGGACTGAACACCGCCAGCTGACAGCTTGAAGCTTGCGGGTCCAGGCCTGCCGCAAGCAGGCCGCGCCCAAGCCTCCGCTAAGCGGCACAGCAGACCATCCTTGCCAGAAAGAGACCAAGTGGCTCATTCTGAATCGGGAATAAGATGAACACCGCCAGTGCCCTCCCGCTGCTCCTGTCCTTGGAGTTTGCTCGGGTCGAGCAGGCCGACGATCCTTACAGCTTCCGCTTCGCCCCGCAGGACTACTTGTTGCGCACGGCCGGCGGCGGGTTCGAGCGGGCGCAGCTGAGCTGGGACACCGCCCTCCATGCGGACCTGGATGCGGCGCGCAAGCCAAGACACGATCCCGTGGTGATGCAGCGCCTGGGGGAGACGCTCCGTGCCTTTCTCATGCCGCTTGGCTGGGGAGAGTTGTCGGCGCAGATTCTCAAAGCCGTGCATGCCGGCCGCCGGGTCTTGTTGACCATCCGCTCGGCCGCTGCGGAGCTCTATGCCCTGCCCTGGGAGCTACTGACCCTGAAGGCCAGCGGCCAGCACATCGGAGAGCTCGCCGGCGTACTCCTGCGTTACGAGTGGCCGGAGACGACCACGCGGAAGGAACAGCCGGTGCCGCGTCAGGGCAGCGGGCGCATCCTGCTGGCCTGGTCGGCCGCGGGTGGCGCAGTGCCAGCGACCGAGCACGGGCGCGCCATCGCCCGCGCCTGCCGAGCCGGCAAGGTGCCCTTTGACCCGATGCGCGACAAGCTGGCAAATGCGTCCCTGCGCACACTGGGCGAGACGCTGGCCGCAGCAAAAAAGAACAACCAGCCGATCGCGGTACTGCACCTGCTGGCGCATGGCGGTCCAGTCATGAGCACGTTCGGGCTGGTCCTGGATCACGACAACCAGAGCCTCGGCGATGAGGGCGGGCTCGTTGATGCAGGGCGGCTACGGCAGCTGCTCGCGCCCTACGCCGACATGGTGCGGCTAGTCGTGCTGATGGCATGCGATAGCGCCAACGGGGGCGCGCTCGGGAACCAGCTCGGGAGCGTTGCGCAGACGCTCCACCGCGCTGGAATCGGATCGGTGGTGGCATCTCGCTACCCGCTTTCGGTAGCCGGCTCGGTGCTACTTGGCGACACGCTTTATCGGCACCTGCTGGAAGATTTGGACTCGCTGGAAGGCGCTCTCCTGCGCGCGCGGGAGGAGCTCGCCCAAGAAACAATCCACGCCGACTGGGCAAGCGTGCAGCTGTATGCTCGCTCCGCGGACGGCGAGGACACCCGACCGGTGGTGTTTCGACCGTATCAAGGTCTGGAATCGTTTGACCTCGAGCAACGCCGATTCTATTTCGGTCGCACCGCACTCGTCGAAAAGCTCTGGCAGCGCTGCCGCGAGCTGTTCGGCGGTCCGCAGGCGGTCCGCTTGCTGGCCATCCTCGGGCCTTCGGGCTCTGGGAAATCTTCTGTCGCTCGCGCGGGACTCCTGGCCGAGCTCTTGCGGCACCCGCTGCCTGGGATGGAAAGGATGCGGCCCGTGGTGTTCAAGCCCGGCGAGCGACCGCTGCGCGAGCTGGAGCGCGCGGTGGCCACGCTGTCGGATGCTCCGGCGGACTCGCCCCAGCTTGTGCTGGTCGATCAGTTTGAAGAGATCTACACGCTCTGCTCGGATCCGGCGGAACGCGATGCGTTTGTCGAGTGGCTGCTGAACGCGGCGCGCGATCGGACGCGCCAGATGTCGGTACTGCTGACGCTGCGCAGCGACTTTTTCGGTGAGACCCAGCGTCATCATCAAGCCCTGAACCAACTCATCGCGGCCCAGCACGAGCTGGTCCCCGGGCTCACCGACAGCGAGCTGCGAGAGGTCATCGCCGAGCCCGCGCGGTGCATCGGCCGGCCCCTTGATGCCGACACCGTAGCCCTCATTCTGGAAGAAGCCCGCGTGAGCCAGAGCGCGCTGCCGCTGGTCTCATTCGCCCTGGCCCGCATCTGGGAAGGAATACTCGCCGGCACGCCGCCGGGGGCCACGCTGCGCGAGCTCGGAGGGGTGGGAGGAGCGCTGGCCGCCAAGGCCAAAGAGATCTACGGTACCCTTGAGGCGCGCCAACAGGCTACAGCGCGGCGGGCGTTCACTCGACTCGTGCAGCTTGGAGAAGGCACCCGGGACACCCGCCGCCGCGCTCCGGTCGCTGAACTGTGCGGACGCGGCGAGCGCGAGGCCGACGTGCTGACCGTGCTGCGTCGGTTCGCCGCCGAGAGCGCCCGTATGGTGACCCTCGCAAGCGACAGCGCGCAGACCACGGCCGAGGTGGCGCACGAGGCCCTATTTGACTGCTGGAGCGAACTCCGCAAGTGGATCGACGACAGCCGAGCCGACCGCCGCTTCCACGATCGGGTCGCCCAGGCCGCCCAGCTCTGGAACGAAGACCGGAGCCGATCGGGACGGCTTTGGCGCTCACCGGATCTGGATCTGCTGCGCAGCTTTCGCGCCCGCAAGCCCGAAGATCTGTCGGATCTTGATGAGGATTTCTTCCTCGCCTCGGAGGTGGCGCAGCAGGCAGAACTGGCAGATAAACAGCGGCGGGCGCGCTGGCTGCGCATCGGCGTGGTCCTCCTTATAGCCTCTCTTTTGGCCGCTATCAGTGTTGCTGCCTACGCCATCAAGGAGCAGCGGATTGCCCAGACTGCGCGCAAGCTGGCCGAGGAGCGCGAGCTGACCCTGGTCGTCGAAAATGGACGCCGACTCCTCATCGAGCGCGACCTCGCCGGGGAGACGCTGCTGCGGCTCATGAAGGCCTACCTGCTCGGTGCGCGGTCTCCTCTCTTGCAGGAGCTCCTCAATGAAGCAGCGCGGCGGCTGGAGGCGCTCGAGCTAGTATTGCCGGCTCATTCGCCACTGCCTCAAGCTGCATACAGTCCAGACGGACTGCGCATCGTCACAGCGGGCGGCAAGGACCAAACCGCGCGGGTCTGGGATGCCCAGGCGGGCACAGAGCTCCTTGCCCTCAAGGGCCACACCGGGTCCGTCCTCAGCGCCAACTTCAGCCCCAGCGGACGACACATCGTCACCGGCAGCGACGATCATAGCGCACGAATCTGGGAAGCCCAGACCGGCGAACTGAAGCTCACCTTGCAAGGGCACGCGGGCACCGTCAAGAGCGCAGTCTTCCGTCCGGATGGGCAGCGAATCTTAACCGCCAGCTCGGATGGCACTACGCGGGTATGGGACAGCGAGACGGGGCAGCCGCTGCTCACCATCACCGGACCGCGGACCCTCGTCTACTGCGCCAGCTACAGCCCCGATGGACTCCGCATCGTGACCGGGAGCGACGATCGCATCGTACGAGTGTGGGATGCGATGACCGGTCAGCTGCTAATGAGCCTGCCGGGCCACACCGGGTCGATCTCCAGCGTAAGCTATAGCCCCGATGGAAAGCGGATCGTAACGACCGGGAGCGATGCCTCCGCCCGGGTGTGGGATGCGATGACCGGTCAGCCGCTCCTCTCCCTCCTGGGTCACACCAACTCCGTCGTCAGCGCCAGCTATAGCCCCGATGGAGAGCGCATCGTCACTGCGAGCAACGACGCGACCGTCCGGATATGGGATGCCTACCGCGGCTACCCGGTGGCCACTTTCGAGGGCCACACCAGAAGTCTGTCCAGCGCCAGCTATCGCCCCGACGGCCTGCGCATCGTTACCAGCAGCAGCGACCAGACCGCGCGCGTGTGGAATGCCCAGCCGAACCAGCTCCTGCTCACCTTGCAGGGCCACTTCAGCTTCCTGAACAGCGCGAGCTACCGCCCCGACGGTCTGCGCATCGTCACCGGCAGCAGCGATGGGACCGCGCGGATATGGGACGCTCAGTCTGGCCAGATGCTCCTGGTGTTGCGGGGTCACACCGCAGAGCTGCGCAGCGCTGCCTACTCACCTAACGGACAGTTCATCGTGACCGCCAAGGCAGCCATTGCCAGCGCAATGGCATAAGTCGATACGGTGTGGGCGCCAGAAAAGCGAACCAGTGCGCCCAGCACCGCTTCAGCCTCCGCGGGCGTGCGCGCGCGGAACGGAATCCAAGTGAGGCTGACGACCAGAAAGGTGAAGAGAACCAGCCAGATAGCGGGCTGCGACGCCGTCCTGGCTTGTGGTATTTGCAACCGTTGCCGGATGGCACGCTCTGCCGCCAGGTAGAAACCGTGCAAGCCGCCCCAGACCACGAACATCCAAGATGCGCCATGCCAGAGCCCGCCCAATACAAAAGTAATGATAAGATTGAAATATCCTTTTAACTCACTCACCCTCGACCCGCCGAGAGGTATATAGATGAGATCGGAAGAGCACACGTCTGAACTCCAGTCACGCC
>CALFML010000019.1 GCA_937879845.1 uncultured Myxococcales bacterium | reverse complement strand
TCGCCTACCAGGTCTCCGAGTTTGACGCCACGACGCTCGGCGCGGTGGGCGAGGCGCGCTGGACGTACGCGGTGGCCAAGCTCGCCACCGAGCACCTGGCGATGACCTACCACCGCCAGTACGGCTTTCCCGCCGTGACCATCCGCCCGTTCAATATCTACGGACCGCGGCAGGTCGGCGAGGGGGCGGTGCATCACTTCATCGTCCGCGCCTTGCGCGGCGAGCCGCTGCAGATTCACAACGACGGGGCGCAGATCCGCTCGTGGTGCTACGTCGATGACATCGTCGATGCGACGCTGCTCATCGCCACGGCGCCGGCGGCGATCGGCCACGCCTTCAACGTCGGCAACCCGCGTTCGACGCTGACCGTGTATCACCTGGCGCAGCTCATCAAGCGCCTGTCGGAGTCGGACTCCGCGGTGGAGTTTGTGCAGTGGAACCACCCGGACGTGGAGCTGCGCGTGCCGGCGATCTCCAAAGCGCGCGAGATCCTCGACTGGCAGCCCCGGTTCGACTTGGAAGAGGGCCTGTTGCGCACCATCGCCTGGTATCGGAACCGCTGACGATGCGCGCCGCCGCTCAACCGGCCGCCGTCACCCCGGCCCTGGTGCTGCGGGTGGTAAATTTCGGTGAGTCCGACCGCATCGTCACCCTGCTCACCGCGGCGCACGGCAAGCTGTCGGCGCTGGCCAAAGGAGCGCGGACGAGCAAGAAGCGCTTCGGCGCGGCGCTGTCGCCGTTCGGCTTCGGCGAGGCGACCTTGCGCGAGCGGCGCGGGCAGGAGCTGTGGCTGCTCGAAGACCTGCATACAAGCCGCGGCTTCTCCCGCCTGCCGCAGGAGCTGGGCCGCTTCAGCCATGCCTGCTACGCGCTGGAGCTCTGCCTGCACCTGTGCCCCCCGCACGAGCCCGAGCCCGAGGTCCTGGCGCAGACCCTGCACCTTTTTACGTACCTGGACGGGCTGCCGCTAGAGGCGCGGCCGGCGGCCGAGGCGCTGCGCGTCTATGAGCTGCGGCTTTTGCGCGCCGTCGGGCTCGGGCTGCAGCTGCGCGAGTGCGCGGCCTGCGGCCATGATGTGCCGGAGCGGCCTTATGTGCCGCTCGACATCGGGCGTGGCGGCGTCCTGTGTCCGGACTCGTGCTGGCTGGGGCCGATTCCGACCCATCTGGGACCGCTCGGCGGCGGCTTGGCGGCACAGGTGCGGGCGGCGCTGCTCCAGCTGGAAGACACCGCGCTTTGTGCCGATGCGCTGGCGGAGCGGGTGCTGCCGCGGGCGGTGCAGCGGCTGTGCCGCGAGCTCCTTGTCGCGGTGCTGCAGCATCACCTTGGCCGCAACCTGCGGGCCGTCGAGTTCATCGCCAAGCTCAACGCCGCTGGCGTCGCTGCCTCTTAAGGGGCCATGGTGCAGCGGAAGGCCCCAACTTGCGGGGCGCTGTACTAAGCTAGGGGAACATGCCGTCTGCCAATCCCTCTGCCATAGCGACTGCTCATCCGGCGGTGCCGGTGCTGCCGGCCGATGTCTTGGTATTCGGGGAAGCGCTCGTGGACATGTTTCCCGACAAGCCGGGGCTGCCGCTGGAAGAGGTCGAGCAGTTCGTGCGCCACCTGGGCGGGGCACCGTGCAACCTGGCGGTCAATCTGTGCCGCCAAGGGGTGCGCGCGGCGCTTTATACGATGGTCGGGACGGATGCCTTCGGCCGCTTCGTAAAGCGCCAGCTGGCCGACGAGGGCGTGGTCACCGACAGCATCGGCACGCACAAGAGCGCCCGCACCGGCGTCACCTTCGTCTCGGTGAGCGCGACCGGCGGGCGGTCGTTCCTGTTTTACCGCCACCCTTCCGCCGACATGATGATCTCGCCAGCGGATATCGAGCCGGCGCGGGTCAGCCGCGGGCGGGTGTTTCACTTCGGCAGCTCGACCCTGTCGCGTGAGCCGGCGCGGGCGGCGACCCAGAAGGCGCTGGAGCTGGCGACCCAAAAGCGCGGGCGCAAGCTCGTCTCGTGCGATGTGAACCTGCGGCCGCACCTGTGGCCGGAGTTCCGCGAAGCGCCGCCGCTTCTCCGCCAGGCGCTGGGCCGCTGCGATCTGGTAAAGCTCACGCGGGAGGAGCTGTTGCCGCTGTGTGGCACAGAGAACCTGGAGGCCGCGGCCGCCGCGGTGCGCAAGCTCGGGCCGACCGTGGTGGTGATTACGCTCGGTGAGAGCGGCAGCTATCTCGACTGCCCGGCCGGGCAGGCGTTTTTCGCCGCGGAGCCGGTGACGGTGGTGGACAAGACGGGCGCCGGCGATGCCTACAGCGCCGGTCTCCTCTGCGGCATCTTGAGCCAGCTCGGCGGGCCGGGTCCCGACGACCTGCGGGAGCGGCTGCGGGCGCTGACCATGGAGCAGCTCAAGCGCGCCTGCCTGCGCGGCAACCACCTGGGGGCGCAGGCCTGCACCGCGATCGGCGCCACCGCCGGAGTTCCGCGCTTATAAGGGACCGCGCGGGTTTGACCTTGGGGCGCATCTCACCTAGAGATGAAGCCGTGGACATCACTTTTTCCGGGGCCGTGCGCAGCGGCACGCTGGCGATCTTGTTACGCTTTAGTCGCGTGGCCGGGGCCGCGCTAGTCGGCTTCGGCGCGGCCGGCGGCTTCGGCCTGGCGCACGCGGAGAGCGCCCTGCCGTCGGCGGCGGAGCAGGAGCTGCGGCAAGCGCTGCTGCCCAAGGACGCGCGTTCGCCATCGGCGCTGGGGGAGGAAGAGCCGCCGCACCTGACTTTCACGGATGCGGTGGAAAAGGCGCTGCACAGAAACCCGACGATCTTGTCGGCACGTGAGGAGATAAAGCGCGCCTACGCCCTGGTCGAGCAGGCCCGCGCCAGCTCGTTGCCGACGCTGACCGCCGCCGCCACCTATCTGCGGCTGGATGCGGATCGGGTCTTGGAAGGGCAGCCGGGGACGCCGGGGCGGCTCCTCGCCGGAGCGGACCAGCTGGCCGGGTCGCTGAACGTCGCGGCGCCGCTGCTCGCGCCGGCGCGGTGGGCGCAGTGGCTGCACGCCGCCGACAGCGTCAAGGTGGTGCAGAGCAGCGCCAAAGAGACCGGCCGGCTGCTGGCGATTGCGACGGCGCGGGCGTATCTGGCGGTGGTGACGCAGCACCGCCTGGTGCAGGTCGGCATAAGCGCCCGCGAGGTCGCCCAGGCCCACCAGCAGTTCGCCGCCCAGCGCTATCACGGCGGCGTGGGAAATCGCCTGGATGAGGTGCGCGCGGCGCAAGAGCTGTCGCAGAGCGAGGCGCAGCTGCAGTCGGCCTACATTGCGCTCTTCCGCGCCCGCGAGGCGCTCGGCGTGCTGGTGGCGATGGACCAGGCGGTGGACTGCGCCGATGAGCCCGAGCTGCCGCTGCCCGCCGAGCTGCGGGCCGAAGCCGAGCTTGGACCCGACTCGGCGGTCCCGGCTGCGGTCGGCCGGCTGGGCGAGGAAGCCCTTTATCTGCGCGGCGATCTGCGGCTGCTGCAGGTCCGGGCGTGGGCGGCGGCGCGGCTCGTGCGCGACAGCTGGGTGGACTATCTGCCGACGCTTATTGGCTCCCTGAGTCCGTTTTATCAGAACCCGCCGACCCTGACCCAGCCGCTGTGGGGCTGGCAGGCGCAGCTGGCGCTGACCTTGCCGCTGTACGACGGCGGCCTGCGCTACGGCGTCCAGCATGAGCGCTGGGCGCTTTATAACCAGGCCAAGCTCAACATCCAGCAGGCGCAGCGCCAGGTCCGATCAGAGGTGCGGGTCGCGCACGAGGCGCTGCGGCGCGCAAAGCAAGCCAGCGCCGCATCGCGCCGCGCCGCTGAGCTTGCGGCCGAATCCGTGCAGCTGGCGCTCATCGCCTACCGCTCCGGTGCGACGACCAATCTTGAGGTCGTCGATGCCGAGCGGCGCGCCCGCGACGCGGCGCTGGCCGCCGCCCTGGAAGAGGACGCGGTCCGGCAGGCGCACCTCGATCTGCTCATCGCCAGCGGCTACTTCCCGACGAGCACCGACTCCTCTGCCGTTTCCTCCGGCCCCGCCGCGCCGCCCGCTTTGTGACATTTGTGTGACAGGCTGGGAAAAAGGCGCTAAAGGCCGCCTCCTCGCCGCCGCGGCTCCTCGTCGCAAGTCCCTGCCGGGCGACGGTGCGGACGAGGATTGTCAGGGATCCCGCGATCGTAGCTTCCGCAAGACATTTTTGTACTGGTATCATCACTGCGCGTAAGGCAGACTCCGCGCCGCTTAGGCTCTATCTCGGAGGACCGCAGCGAATGCCGATTCAAGCACTTATCCGTTGGCTGCTCCCCAAGGACGATCGCTTCTTCAAGCTGTTTGAAGATCACGCTGAGGTGATCTCCGAAGCAGCGAAGATCATGCTGGATTTTCCGTCGACGGATGGTGGCAACATCCAAGACGTGCTCAAAAAGATTCATCAGCTTGAGCACCGCGGCGACGACATGGTCGCTGCCGTCGATGGTCACGTCGAAGGAGATGCCGGGATGGCGCTCGCTGAAGCGCGCGATCGCCCTCGGAAGCAGGTGCTGCACCAGCGATTCGATCGACTGGATGGTGACAGTGCCGCGCCGCAGGCCTTTCAGCGCGTCGAGCTCCGAACGCACGCGCTCGATCTGACGCAAGCTCGAGCGCGCATGGCGCAGGAAGATCTCGCCGGCCGACGTCAGCTCGACACCGCGCGCGTGGCGATGGAACAGCGGCACACCGAAATCCTCCTCGAGCTTGTGGATCTGACGACTCAGCGCCGACTGGGCAATGTGCAGTTCCTCCGCCGCTTCGCGAATCGAGCGGTGCCGCGCCACCGCAGCGAAGTAGCGCAAGCCGGCGTTGACCATGGTCGTCTCCCTTTCTTCCCCGGTAGTCCGGGGAGGTGTCGCCGTCTCTGGCGACGGAGGGGCGTGGCCTGCCGGACCGCAGGGCGTCTCGCCGGCACATGATCGCGAGCACGAGCGGGCGGGACGCCCGTGGTCCAACGCAGCTTGACCCTTCCGTCCGCGAAGAGGCGGACACCTCCCCGGCGGAACTCGGGAGGAGAACAACTCTGATGC
>CALFML010000018.1 GCA_937879845.1 uncultured Myxococcales bacterium | reverse complement strand
GGGGGTGCCGCTCGTACCGCTTTTGCTCTTTGCGCAGGCCGCCGCGGTGGCGCTCCTGGCGTGGCCGGCGTGGTGCCTGGGGCGGCGGCATCTGGGCGAGCGCGCGGCGCTGCCGGTCGCCGCGGCGGCGCTGCTTTATCCCACGGTGACGGTGGCGACGCTGCACGACTTTCACCCGGTGACCCTGGCGCTGACACCGCTACTTTCGTTTATCAGCGAGCTCGATGCCGCCTTTGCTCCCAAGACCGCGGCCGGCGGAGGGCCCGACCCGCGGCGGCTGCGGCGCGCGCTCCTTTTTGCCGCGCTGGCGCTCGCCTGCCGCGAAGACATCGCGCTGCAGCTGGCCGTTAGCCTGTTCGCCTATGCCGTACCCCCGCTCGCGCGCGCCGCTGCGGCGCCGGACGAGCCTTCCGCGGGGCCAGTGCGGCGCGCCGCCGCGGTTCGCCTGGCGCTGGCCGGTCTGGCGGTGCTGCTGGTTATTTATTTTCTTACGTACATCGTCGTCGTACAGCCGCGGTACCTGCCAAAGTTCGGCTCCTATGGGCTCCACTTCGCCAGCCTGGGCGGCGGCAAAGGCGCGCCGGCGGTCGGGTCGGGGCGCGACATGCTGCTTTCGCTTATGCGCCATCCGCAGGCGGTGCTGGGTCTTGTGGTGAGCGCGGAGCGTCTGGGCTATGTGGCGGCGCTCCTGTGGCCGGTGGGATTTGTGGCGCTGCTCGCCCCGCGCGCGCTGTGCGGGGCGCTGCCGATTCTGGCGATAAACTTTTTGTCGAGCTTTCCCCGCGTGCGCACGATCGAGTCGCACTACTCCACGGCGATGGTGCCGTTTATCTTCGCCGCCGCGGTGATAGGCGGCGGCCGCTTGCGGCTCCTAGTCCGGCGCGCCGTCGGGGAAGCGGCAGACGCGGGGCCAGCGCTCGCGGCGGGACTTCTTGGTCTGTCGGTGTGGGCGCAAATCTTTCATGGCGGGTCGCCGCTGGCGGTGCGCAGCGCGCGGTTTTCCTGGGACCACTTCCGCGATGCGGCGGATGCGGCGGCGCTGCGGGCGGCCATCGCCCAGGTCCCGGCCGCGGCATCGGTGGCGGCGCGGCCGGGGGCGCTGGCCCATCTTTGTCAGCGCCCGCGCGTAATAAGTCCCCCAGAGTACGACGATGGCCAGCCGGTGGATGTCGTGCTGACCGCGGATGCCGCACCGACAACCAGCAACCGGATAGGCGGCGTGCCGATAAAGTAGGCTTGGGTAGTTGCGCGGCGGATGTGACATGCAAGAGCGCCACGAAAACGAGCAGTACTTTTTTACGCCCAAGACCACGGAGCGGCTGGCCGACTTCGCCGCCCGCTTCACAAACCCGTGCTGCATCTGCGCCCCGAGCGTCGGTGCCGAGCTCGGACGGCGCGGGGTGCCGGTGCGCGTGCTCGACATCGATGAGCGCTTCGCCCGCACGCCAGGATTTCGCCGCTACGACCTGTTCCGTCCCGAGTGGCTCGGCGAGGAGTTCGGCATCATCCTGTGCGATCCGCCGTTTTTCAACGTCTCGCTGTCGCAGCTGTTCGCCGCCCTACGCCTGCTCAGCCGCGGTAACTATGAGCAGCCGCTGCTCATCAGCTACCTGAGCCGGCGGGCCACGAGCCTCTGCGGCACTTTCGCCCGCTACCACCTCACCGCGACCGGCTACAGCCCGCGCTACCAGACGGTGCAGGCGCTGTCGCGCAACGACGTGGAGTTTTTCGGCAACCTCTCACCGGAGCTCCACGCCGAGCTGGCGCAAAAGATCTAGCTACGGCTGGCCCCAGCTGACCGGGTCGCTGCCGATGATAAAGCGCAAGGTGCTGCCGGGTTTGAGGTCGCTGTGGCGCAGCTCCGGCTTGGCCAGCGGCTTGCCGTCCAGGGTCGCGCTCTGCACGTAGCCCGAAGCCAGGAGCGCCGCGGCGGGTTCGCCGGCCGCGGTGACCGCCTCGATGGTGAACACGCCGCCGCCGATGCCAAGCTCGAGCTTGGGAAACTGCGGGATGGACAGGACGTAGCGATCGCTGCCGACGATCGGGTACAGGCCCAGGGCGGAGAAGATGTACCAGCTCGACAGCGCGCCGCCGTCGTCGTTGCCCGGCAGGCCGTTTGCCTGGTCGCTGTACTGCGTCTGCATCACGAACCGCACCCAGCGCTGGGTGAGCTCCGGGCGGCCGACCTGGGCGAAGAGGTACGGGGCGTGGATGTCCGACTCGTTGCCGTGCCAGTAGTACGGCGGGCGATCGGCGCCGAGGGTGGGGTTTTCGTGATCTTCGGCCTCATAGGCGCTGCGGGTGTTTTCGAACATCTGGGTCAGCTTGGCGATAAACGGCTCCGCCCCTCCCAGCAGCTCGACGAGTCCGGGGACGTCGTGATCGTTCATCCACAGGCTCTGCCAGGCGTTGGCTTCGATGTAGTCGTTGCTGAACGACTCGGGGGAGAAGCTGGTCCAGGGGAAGCTGCCGTCGGCCTTGCGGGCGCGCAGGAAGCCGGCGCTCGGATCGTACAGCGGCCGGTAGCTGCGGGCCCGCGCGTGCAGGGCGTCGGCGTCCGCTTGTTTGCCCAGCGCCTGCGCCAGCTCGGCGAGGGCGAAGTCGCCGCGCGCGTACTCGGTGGTCCATGACACCGAGCCGCCGACCTGGGACGGCACGTAGCCGTACTGCATGTAGTCCTCCGCGTGATCGCGGCCGCCGCGGCCGCCGGGCGGGGACTGCCCGCTCATCGCCGCGGTGCGCAGGATGTCGTAGGCGCCCGCGGCATCGAAGTCGGTGATGCCTTTGAGATACGTGTCGGCGAGCACGAACTCCGCGGGCGCGCCGATCATCGAGCCCGAGTCGCCGCCGGCCAGCGGCCACTTGGGGAACGCGCCGCTGGCCTTGGCCATGGCGTGCAGCGAGCGCGCCACATCCCGCGCCCGCCCCGGCGCCAGCAGCGAGTAGAGCGGGTTGAGCGACCGATACGTATCCCACAGCGACAGGTCCGAGACATAATCAAACCCATCGGCCGTCCCCCGCTTGCCGTCGAACCCGAGATACGTCCCATCGCTCTCCGAGTGGACGGTCGGCATGAGGAAGCAGCGGTACAGGGAGGAGTAGAACATCCGCCGTTCGCGCTCGCTGCCGCCGGTCACCCGCGCGACGCCGAGCAGCTTTTCCCACGCCGCCGCGGTCTTTTTCTGCGTGGTGTCAAAGTCCCAGTCGGGCAGCTCCGCATCCAGGCTCTTTTGCGCGTACTCCGCCGAGACCAGCGACACGGCGACCTGCAGCTCGATCGTGGCCGCGCCGCCATCGGCGGGGGTCGGGAACAAAAGCGCGAGGCCGACGTCTTTGCCCTGCGCGTGGTCTTTGGTCTCCGGCGCGCTGCCGCCGCTCCACACTTTGTAATCGCTGAAAGCGGTGCGGGTGCGGGCGGCGAAATAGACCTGATAGCCGCCGTAGCCGCCGGTCATCCCGCCCAGGCTGTGCAGCCGGCCGGAGATCCGCTGCCCCGCCTTGTCGACGCTGATCTCGGCGTCGGCGATCTCGCCGCCTTCGAGGTGCTTGGCCAGATCGAAGAGCAGGGCGGCGGGGGTTCCGGCCGGGCTCTTGGCGAAGGCGTAGCGGTGATGGGCGGCGCGGGGGGTTGCGGTCAGCTCGGCGCGGATCGGCCCGCTGTCGAGCGTGACGGCGTAGGCGCCGGGGGAGGCCGACTCCGATTTTTTCTGGAAGCGCGACTCGTTTTGTTCGGCGGTGAGCTTGGCCGGGTCGAAGCTCGGCACCGGCATGACCGACAGCACGCCGTAGTCCGAGGCGCCGGTGCCGTGCAAGTGCAGGTGCGAGAAGCCCTGGATGACGTCGTCGCCGTACCAGTAGCCGATAAAGTGCAGGAAGCGCACCGTGCCGAACGCCGCGCCGCGGGTGTCCGGGCCGACCTTGGCCAGCCCGTGCGGCGCGGCCGCTCCGGGAAAGGAGCTGCCGTCGCGGAAGCCGAAGCCGCCGCTGCCGATGAACGGATCGGCGTACTGATTCGGCTGCTCGACGCGGGTGAGCACGGCCGGCGGCGTCGCGGACGCTGGCTCCAGGGGCGGCGCCGCGCTGCCGCAGGCGGCGAGTGGCAGTCCGATGAGCAGGCGCGCTCCCCAGCGAAAACCCAAGCCCCCGGACCGAGGCGAGCGAGCGGCGAAATCTACGTCCTTTGTGCGCATGGCCGGGACCGTACCACGGCCGGCGGCGCTTGGAAGTCCCTGCAGAAGGGCGGCGACCAGTCGCCTATTACTTGCGAGTCGGCGGAAACAGCAGGATGAACGAGCCCTTGCCGCGCCGCACCACCCAGGTCTTGCCGCGCCCGTCTTTGGCCCCGGCGCCGCGCCGCGCCTGCACGTACTTGGGAAACCACGGCTCTTTGACAAGCCCCGGATCCTTGTCGATAAACTCCGGCACGTACAGATCGACCTCAAGGTACTGGCCGGGGAAGGCGATGGCGGTGCTCGGGCCGAAGGTGTAGGGGCGGAAGTCGGCGCTCGGGTACAGGTCGTTGTGCAGGGCGCCGCCGTAGACGGCGACGATCTTCTGCACGCCGGCGGCGGAGCGGCGGACCTTGACCTGGGCGATCTTTTTGGCCAGAAGGTCGCCCAGGAGCTTGAGCATCTTTTCGTAATCGACGCCGCCTTCCTTGTCGAGCAGGCCCTGATACTCCTCGCACGACAGCTCCAAGATGTGCGGCTGAACGCCGACCGCTTTGGCCTGCTTGATGAGGGTGACGAGCTCGTTTTCCGTCGTCACCGGGCGCTTGGTGGTCTTCTGCACGTCTTTGACGACGCTCTTTTCCTCTTTGCCGCAGCCGCCGGCGGTGACCCAGGTCTCCAGCACCAGATCCGAGGTCGCCGGCTGGATCACCGGCAACAGCTGCTCGGCGAAGCGCTTGAGCGCCGACTTGATGCCGGAGTTGCCTTTCAGCTCGTGATACTCGCCGAAGGCGACGACGCGCGGGGCGCTGCCGCCGGCATCGGTCTCCGCCCGCTTGAGGATCGCGGTGAGCGCCGCGGCCGGCGAGTCATAGCTTGCAAGCTCCGGATCCGCATCGGGCTTGGCGTCGCTGCCCAAGCTGGACGGCGCGGCGGGCGTCACCGTCGCTGCGGGGCTTTGATCGGTCGCGGCCCGGACCGGCTGCGCGATGCCGCACACTGCCCCGGCCAAAAGCGCCAACCCGGCAAACCCGAGCGGCTTAAGCGGTCGTTGGCGCAGCATCACGATGCCGGGACTTAGCGCAAGTAGTTGCGCTTGACGACGTTGAGGAAGTCGTTGCCGAACGAGTCCATCTCGTTGGCGAGGACCTTGATCTTGCGGGCGAAGTAGTTGAACGCCATGACCGCCGGGATCGCGGCGACCAGGCCGATGGCGGTGGCGATGAGCGCCTCAGCGATGCCGGGAGCGACGGTGGCGAGGTTGGCCGAGCCCTTGGAGCCGATGTTGCGGAAGGCGTCCATGATGCCCCACACCGTGCCAAACAGTCCGATGAAGGGGGCGGCGGAACCGACGGTGGCGAGAAACGGCGTCAGCCCCTCGAGCACGGTCATCTCGGCGATGGTGCTGCGGCGCAGCGAGCGCTCGATGTTCTCCAGGCTGTCGCTGCTGGTCTCCGTGCCGCCGGCGTTCTGCTTGGTCAGGCGCATCAGCTCGAGGTAGCCGGCGCGGAAGATCGCCGCCACCGGAGAGCGCCGCAGCTGCTTGGCTTTCTCGTAGACCTCTTCGAAGCGCTTGGTGCGCCAGAAGGCGTCGAGAAAGTCGTCGGTCTCCCGCGCGGCCCACTGGAGCTGGTACAGCTTGTAGCCGATCACGAACGTCGTCACGACGAAGAACGCGATCAGGAGAAATAGCACCATGAGGACCACGCCGCCGGAGCTGAGGACAAGCTGGAATAGATCCAGCTCTTTACCGGCGGGAGCGGCCAAAAAAAGAGCAACAGTCGAGGATGCGGCAAGTGCAGTCATCGCATAGCGAGCGTAGACCGTGCGAGGCGCCCAGGTCAAACCCCAGCGCGCCGAGCCGCGTCCGCCCTCGTCCGCTGGGGTCTGGCCATTGCCGCGGCTGCCGGGTGGGTTGGCGCTGGGGCGACCTTGGGCGGAACATTTTGCCGCCTCGCGGCCCTAGGGGTATGTGATAGTGCCGGCGATGTGGCTTGCGGTGCTAGGACGCCTCGAACCGCCCGCGGGGACGTGGGCGCCGGCGCTGATGCCGGTGGTGAGCGGCGGGCTGGCGCTCCTTCAGCTTGGCCTGTGGCTGCTCCTTTTGGCGGCGAGCGTGCAGCTTTTCAAGCTCGCCCGGTGGGCGATGTTTGCGGCGCCGGTTGAACCCGAGGGCCGGGCGCCGGATGCCGCCGGACTGGCGGGATCGGCAGTGCCGATGGTCACCGTGCAGCTGCCGATGCGCAACGAGCGCTTTGTCGCCCGACGGGCGATCGCCACCGCGTGCGCGCTCGACTGGCCGGCGGAGCGGCTGCAGATACAGGTGCTCGACGACTCGGACGACGATACGGTGGCGGTGGTGGACGCGGCGGTGGAGGAGTTTTGCCGCCTGGGTCATGACGTGGCGGTGGTGCGCCGCCGCGAGCGGACAAGCTACAAGGCCGGCCATCTCGACTACGCGCTGCCCGGCGCCCGCGGCGAGTTTATCGCCATCTTGGACGCCGACTTCGTCCCGCCGGCCGACTTTCTCCGCCGCCTCATCCCTGCGCTGGAGCGCGACCCGCGGCTGGCGTTCGTGCAGGGCCGGTGGGCGTTTTTGAACGAAGACAAGAACCTGCTCACCCGCGTCCAGGCGCTTATCCTGTATGGCCTGATGCTGGTCGAGCAGGCCTACCTGTCGGCGCACCGGAGACCGGTGCAGTTTAACGGCTCGGGCGGCATCTGGCGCAAGAGCGTGCTCGTGGCGGCCGGCGGCTTCGTCGGGCACGGCGGGCCGGGTGGCGCGGCGGCGGCCTCGGTCACCGAAGATTTGGATCTCTCCTATCGCGTGCACCTGTGCGGCTACCGTTCGCGGCACATGCCGGAGGTCGCCGTGCCGACCGAGCTGCCCGAGTCGATGGCCGCCTTCCGTAGCCAGCAGCAGCGCTGGGTGCGCGGCGGCGCCCAGGTCCTGGGCAGCCTGCTCGCCAAGCTGCGCGGCGGAACCCTGAGCGCCGGTGAGCGGCTGACGATGCTCGGCCACCTCTTGCGCCATGCCCGGCAGCCGTATCTCTTGTTGTCGCTTTTGTGGCTGCCGGTGCTGGCTTTGGGTCTCTGTCCGCCGGCGTACTCGCCGCCGGGCGGGCTCCTGGGCGGGGTGCTGCTCTTGCACGCGGCGCTCTTTCTTTACTACGGAGCGGCGCTGCGGCGCGCCGGACGCTCACCGCTGTGGGCGCTTGTCTTGGCGCCGCTTTTGGTGGGTCTGTCCATGGGGCTGTCGGTCAGCTTGACGGTGGCGCTGTGGCGCGGGATCGCCGGCGGGCGCGCTGCGGAGTTTGTGCGGACGCCCAAGACCGGCGGCGTGAGTCCGTCCCGCGCCGCTGCGGCAAGTGACGCCGCGCCGCCGCGCCTTTATCGTCCCGTGCGCGACGCCTTGGCCCGGTTCGAGGTGGTGCTCGGGCTGGCTTATGCCGTCCTGGCGGCGGTGGCGCTCGGGCGCGGGCAGGTGATGGCGGCCCTGGGGCTTGGGGCGCTCGTGGCTACCGGACTTCTCTGGGTAGGTCTTGGCAGCCTGCGCAGCGCGCCCTGATGCTGGTTCTGAGGCTGGCGTTGGCAAGGCGATCAGGCGATCGGTAGACCCGGCCATACGAAAATTCGACCGACCGCCTTGGGTCCGCAGCGGAAATAATTGGCCTTGTGAAGGCCGCTCTTCTTGTCGCTGATAAGGCGCTGGCGCACCGGTCCGGCCAGATGGAAAATGTTCCGCAGCGGCGGCGGGCTGAGTATAAGCTAGGGCTTGGAGACCTCCATGCGGCTCAGTCCAGGACGCTGGCTCAATGCGCAGATGCAGCTCTTGTCGTGGCTTGGCGAAGAGCTGCACGGTGAGAGCTTCCTGGCGGAGCAGCGGCCGCAAGGCCGCAATGTCCTTCTGAAAGTCCTACACGCCGACGCTTGTCGCACCCCCGCCTATATCGAGCGGTTCCGCCACTGCGCCGAGCGCGCCATGCTCATGTCGCACCGCCACACCGCCGCGGTGCACGCCTTCGGGCTTCTCCCCAGCCACGCCGATCCGAGCCGCGAAGCCGGCGCCGGCAGCACCTTTGAGTACAGCGCCGGGGTCGGACAGTCGTCGCCAGCCGCTGGCGGTGTGGGCCTTGTGGGTCCAAGCATCCCGTGGATCGCGGTCGATCCGGTGGAAGGCCCCGATCTGCGCAGCTACCTGACCGAGGGCCTGTCGCCCGAGGCCGTGGCGCCGCTGCTCATGCCGGTGGCGGATCTTTTGGATCGCGCCGCGGCGCTGGGGCTCGTGCACGGGGAGGTCTCACCGAGCAACCTCATCCTCCTGCACAAGGAGCCCTCGGCGCCGCCGCGGCTGGTGCTGCTCGATCTGGGGCTGGCCAAGGTCCTGGCCAGCGACCTGCTCGAGCTGCCTTCGCTGCCCGGGATGTTCTTGTATAAGAGCCCGGAGCAGTGCCAGGACGGCATGCATGTGGAGCCGGCCTCGGACCGCTACGCGCTGGCGACCCTTTTGTTCGAGGCCGTAGCCGGCCGGCCGCCGTTTGTGTCCTCTAACCCGCGCATGCTCATGCAGCTGCACAAGAGCGCGCCGGTGCCGCCGCTGCGCACGCTGGTGCCGCGGCTGCCGCGGGCGGAGGCGCTCGATACGTTCTTCGTCCGCGCCCTGGCCAAGCAGCCCGAAGCTCGCTTCCCGAGCGCCATGGCGATGATGGAGGAGTTCGTCGTCGCCCTTGGAACTTCGCGGCAGCGTCGCGGCACCCCGGCGCAGAAACGCCGCTCGCCGCGCTGGTATCGGTTGTCGCGGGCGGGCGATGCGACCTCGGCGATCGACGTGGTGGTCGGCCCGCGTACGGTCCTTGGCAAGCAGAGCGAGTGCGATCTTGTATGCCAGGCCCTGCCGTCGCCGGAAAACGATCTGGTCACGGCGGAGATCAGCCGCGAACATGCGGTGCTGATCTGGCTGGACAACCGCCTCTCCGTGCTCGATCAGAGCAGCAACGGCACCTCGGTCAACGATCGCCGAATCGGCGCCCGGCTCACCGCGCTGCCCGATGGCGCGCTGGTGCGGCTGGGCGAGCACCTGACGGTGCACGTGACGCTGCTTGGCCACCCGAGCGCCAACCAGCGCGACGGCGCCGCCGAGCTGCTTTACGACAGCCCCGGCGCCTTCATGACCCGGCGCGACGCCTACGCGGTCGGCGCGCCGCCGACGCTCATGCTGTGGCAGCAGCTGCAGCTGCGCGGCTCGCCGCTGGAGCGGCTGGGCGGGGCCATGCGCCTGGGCCAGATCTGGGTCGCCCAGCGCGAGCTATGGTGGAGCGGCCATCCCACTGCCGTGTGGCAGCGGCATGACCACACCACCGTCTTAGGCCCGGCGCCGCTGCGCAGTGGTGATACCCTGACGACCACCGACTGCGTCATCAACATCGAGCACTGAATCGCTTCCCGAGCGCGGCTACTTGGCGGCGTCCACCATGATGTCGTTTTTCACCGTGCGTACGCCGTCCACCCCGTCCGCAACTTCAGAGGCGCGGAGGCTGGCCAGGATCCCCGGCACCTGACCGGTTAGCGTGACGACGCCGGCGTCGCTGCGCACGTCGACCTTGGCCGACTTCAGCATCTTGTCGTTCTTTATGCGCTTGCCGATCTCCGAGGTGATGTAGTCGTCCTTGGCGTCCACGAACTTGCGCTTGCTGGCGGCGACTACCTGGAGCTCGTTCTTCACTTCCTGCACGCCGCTCACGCTGTGGGCGATATCGGCCGCCGCGGTCTTGGCGTCCATCGTGTCGACTTTGCCGCGCAGGGTGACGCAGGCGTTCTTGGTCTCGACATTGACACGGGTTCCGCTGACGCGGCCGTCGGCCAGAAGCGCGATCTTGGTCTTGGCGGTGAGCCAGGAGTCATTTGGAACATCCTTGGAATTCCGCGACAGCTCATCGGCGGTCTTATCGGCCTTGTTGTCGGCCAGCGCCACGCCGCCGAGCCCGAGCAGCGCCGAGGCGAGGCTCACCGGGAGGAGGATTTTCTTCATCTGAAGCAGGATTCCGTGATGGGTCTTCATGGTTCTCTCCTTTTCATTCCTAAACTGATTGCGCCGTGCGCTGGCCTTGCGTGGAGCAAGTTGCATGCCTCCCGGAAAAAGGAGCTCACCGAGGAGCCTGTACGCATAAGGGATTTACTAGGACCCGAGCGGTATTGAGACACTGTGCGGCGCGGCTCGGCACAAAAAGTCTTCCGCTGCGAATTCCCAAGCGATCTCGCGGACTTAGGAGCCGCGCGCCGCCAAGTGACGATTTTCCTTCAGAAAATGATACGATAAAGAGGCGCTGCTCTCGCCGCGCTCACCCCGGACCGCCTCTGGGGCGGCGGCAGCGGCAGGCTCTGAGAATCGTCAAACTGGGGGATCGCGATGCGCTGGATGGGCTCTTTCTGCCCGCTGCTGGCGGGCGTGCTGGTCACCGCATGTGCGCCGCCAAGCCCGGAGCTCTTCTCTGTCCGCGAGATCTCGCCGCCGCTGGCAGCGCTCGGCGGCGGTGCGACCGTGCGGCTGCACGGACAAGGGTATGTCGCGGGCACCAGAGTCCTTTTTGCCGAGCAGCCGGCGGAGGTTCAGTTTGATTCGCCGGAAGAGCTCTCCGCCGTGGTCCCGCCGGGACCGCTGCGCCAGGGTCCGGTGTCCGTCCGCATACAGCGGCCCGACGGGCTGGAAGTGAGCCGCGAAGATCTGTTTAGCTATTACGCGCCGCCGCGCGCCGCCGAGCCGCACCTTTTGCCACCGGCCGACGTGCGCGCGATGGCGGTGGCGGACTTCAATCACGACGGCCGCGCCGATCTGGCGGTGGCCGCGCTCAATCCTGCTGCCGTGACGCTGCTGCTCACAAAGCCGGATGGGAGTCTTGGGGCAGCGCAGCGCGCCGATGCGGGCTCGCAGCCGATCGCGTTGGCGGTGGCGGACGTAAGCGGAGACGGGCAGCCGGATCTGGTCGTTGCCGATGCCGGGCAGGGGACGGTGCGGGTGCTTCTGGGGCGTAGCGATGGGAGTCTGATTGCCACTTCGCCGTGGGCAGTGGGCTGTTCAGTCGGGGCGGTGGCGACCGTGGCGGCAAGCGATCGGCGGGTCGATATCGTCGTCCTATGCATGGAGATGGGAGCGGGCGCGCGACTGCTGCGCAACAGCGGCAGCCGAGCCGGAGCGCCGCTGTTCGATCCGCCCCAGCCCTTAGCTGTCGGCAGCGATCCGGCCGCGATTGTGAGCGCGGATTTTGACGGCGATGGCGCGGCGGATGTGGCGGTGGCCAACCGCTCGGCGGGAACCGTGAGCGTCCTGTGGGGCAGCCCCGGCGGTGGGTTTCGGCCACCGGTCGCGGTGGCGGTCGGACGGCAGCCGGTCGATCTGCTCCCCGCGGATGTCGCAGGAGACAGCCGACCGGAGCTGCTGGTCGCGGATGCGGGCAACGCGGACGTACGGATCCTCGCCTACGATGCCGCGGTGGGACTGACTCTCTCTGCCAAGACCGCGGTGGCGGCGCCGGCGCAACATCTTGCGGCGCTACCGCGAAAAGGCAGCGGCCTTACGATCGCGGCCCTGGGAGCGGGCGGCGCCGGCTCCCTGCTCACCGCGCTCTCCGGCCAGCTCACTTTGCGCGCGGACTTCGTCGTTGCGGGGAACGTGAGCGCGGCCGCCGCGCTCGATGTCGATGCGGACGGCCTGCCCGAGCTAGTCTTGGCCCACCCGGACCGCGGACCGCTCTCCGTACGCAGCCTGGCGGGCGCAGACTTTGGCCCGAGCCGCGAGCTCAGCGTCCAAGGCACCCCTTGGGGCGCCGTGGCCGCGGATGCGGACGGCGACGGCTTGGTCGATGCGGTATGGGGCGATGCCGCGGCGGGGGGTCTGCGCGTGCTGATTAACCAAGCCGGCCAAGCCGGTCAAGCCGGCCAAGCCGGCGAGCCCGCGTTCATCCCGCTTCCATCCCTGGCCACTGCCGCCGGAGCCGCCGCCGTGGCGGTGGCGGATCTGAACGGCGACTACGTCCCCGATCTGGTCGCAGCGTGTCCCGACGCCGGCAGCGTCAGCCTGTTCATCAGCGTCGGACCGTCGCGGTTTCAGCCGGGGATCTCGATCCCGGCGGGGACGCGGCCGGAGCTTCTCGCCGCCGCCGAGGTGACCGGCGATCAGAACCTGGATGTGATCGTCGGCTCCTCGCGCGATACGGAGCTGCGGGTGCTGGCGGGGCTTGGGAACGGCTCCCTGCAAACGCCGCTCAAAGTGCCGGTCGGAGCGGCGGTGCGGGCGCTGCTCGCCTTGGATGTCGATGGGGACGGGCGGCGGGATGCGGTCGTTCTGGCGGAGGACGGCGTCCGCTTGCTGCGGCGGGATGCCGCCGGAAATCTGTATACGACGCTGGTCGGAGAGGCGGGAGAGGCGCCCGACAATATGACTTTTTTCGACGCCAACACCGACGGCGTGTGGGATCTGGCGGTGACCAGTCGGCGGCGCGGGCGGCTGCAGCTTCTGCTCGGTCAGGCGGACGGACGCTTTGCCGTTTCCCAGCGTGTCGCGCTGGATCCGCCGCCGCGCTTTTTGACCGCGGTCGATGTAAACCGCGACGGATATGCCGATGTCGTCGTGGGCGCGGAGGGCGATGCGACGCTGCAGCTATTGCTGGGAAAGCCCGATGCCACGCTTCAGCCGCCCATCGCCCTGCCTATCGGGCTTGCGCCGAGCGGACTCATAAATCTGGATCTGGACGGCGATCGCGTCCCGGAGCTGATGGCGGTCGGCGCCGAGGGCTACAGCGTGGTGCGCTCCCCCTAGCCGCAGGCGCTTGCGCCGCGCGGCGCACCCAGAACGCTCGCAAAAACGTAGCTTGAAGGCGTAGCCGTGGTAGCCGGCGCGGAGCGGTCTTGGGGGCCGCGGAGCGTAAGCGGTGGGGTTAACGCGGCGGGCTCGCGGCGGCGGGGCTCGAGACGGCCTCACCGTTGCGGTACTCGACCTGGGAGTCGCGCTGGCCGTCCATCAGGAAGAACGTCCACAGCCCTTGCCGCAAGCCGTCGCGGTACAGACCGACGCTCTTTTTCTGGTGGTTCTCCCACCATTCCAGATAAGGGCCGTGGCGCTGTCCATCGGGCTTTTCGCACCACACGGCGCTCAGGCGGCCTTGCGTCTGTCCCGCCGCCATCACCGTGCCGCGCGGACAGTGGAGCGCGGCGTTGGCGTCCAGAACCTGGCCGGGCTGCTCCAGCTGCGAAAGGGTCGTCTCGTTGGTCGCCGCGCACGCCCCCAGCCCGAGCCCGAGCAGCACCGAAAACAGCTGCCTACCGAGCCCGCGCGCCCCGCCGCTTTCGCGCGAACCCGTCGAGCCCATCAAGAAAAAGAGCCTCTTAGTGTCCATGTCCGCGTTCCTGTGCGGCCAGCATATCCGGCGCGGGTGGGATTTAGCAGGAAAAGTCACCTGTAACTGCCGCCGCGCGGCTTGGGGATTCGATCGGCAAACAGGCAGGGAGGCAGAGGATGGCGGGGCGGGCCCGGTCCGGACCCGTCATGAGCGGGAGCGCGGACTAGTTGCGGGTGGCGCTCGGCTGCGGCGTGTAGCTGCCGCCCGACTGCTCGGCGACCACGTCTTGGACGATCTTCACCGCTTCGTCCTGCTCGGCGCCGACCAGCTCATCCTTGCTCTTCTTGTTGGTGTGGATGTAGCGGATCTTGCGGTTGCCATCGACCAAGAGCACTACCGACTTGTCATCGGTGTCGCCCAGGTGCCACTGGTTCTTTAAGAGCAATGTCGGGTCGGTGAGGATCGTGACGTTGTACTTTTTGATCTTGCCGCGCACGACGATGCGGATGAGCCAGTCGGCCAGCCCCTTGGCATCGGCCATGTTGGCGACGCCGACCGAGCGGAAGTGCGCCTCGGGCAGCTTCAGCTCCTTTACCCGATCGGCGAACTTGTCGGTGATGTTGGCGACGCCGGGGTCGGTGTACAGGATGAGGAGCACCTTCTTGCCCAGATCCGGGATCGTCGCTGGCTTGTTGTTGGCGTCGCGTAGCTCCGGTGCTTCCACCGTGTCGCCGACCTTGAGCTCGGCCCGCGCCAGTCCAGGCAGCATGGCGCACGACAGAGTGAGGGCGATCAAGCTGCGCTTTATGAAGCTGCGGATGTGTGATTGCACGATCTTTTCACTCCTAGCTGGGGGGGTCTTTCGCCGGGGGAGCGGGTTAAGCCTTGAATTTCGTTCCAAACGCCGTGCCTAGCATGCCATTTACGGAGCCGCGGCACCGAGAAAAGACGATACCAGCCGGCGCTCGACGAAGGTAGAGCCATTATAGCCAACTCTTGGGCGCCGCTGATGCAATGATGCGGGCTCAGCCGGTCAAGCTCCGCTGCGCGCGGCCGCGTCCGCTAGTGAAGCAGCCGTGCCCCTTAGTCGGGCGCTGTCAGACAAACTCGATCGTGGTGCGCGCGCTCGGGTGGTTCAAGGGGTAGTAGATCGAGCGCGGCTCCGGGCCGCAGAGCTTCGGGCGGAGGCCGCGTCGGCCCAGGTGCAGCGCCAAGCCGACGGCAAACTGCGTCGCCTCGAACACCGCCAAGTGGTAGCCGAGGCAGAAGTGCGGACCGCCGCCGAACTGCGAGGTCTCAATCGGGGTTGGCGGAATCGGCGATGCCGGTGCGCCGCGGGAGCCCGTCTCGCCAAGCTTGGGGAGCCAGCGGTGGGGGGAGAACCGCTCGGGATCGGGGAACACGCGCGGGTCGCGGGCGATGTCGCCTAGGGCGATGGCCACCACTTGGTTTTTGGCCAGGACCTTGCCGTGGAGCTTGCACTCCTCGCCGAGCGTGCGGATGGTGACGTAGGCCGGCGGGTGCAGGCGCAGGCACTCGCGGAACAGGCCCTCGGCGAGGGGACAGGACTTGGCGGCCTGCGGGGTCTTGGGGATGCCGCCCGCGCGCTGCGCTTCCGCCAAAAGCTCGCGCCACAGCTCCGGATCGCGCCCGAGCTCGATGACCATCCACGCCAGCACCGACGCCGTGGTCTCATGCCCGGCCAGGATGAGGAGCCGCAGGTTATCGACCAGCTCGTCCATGCCGAGCGGCGTCCCGGACTCATCGCGGGCGTGCGCGAGGACGCTCACCAGGCTGCTGCTCGGCGGGAGCTGCCGCTCGTTTGTGATCATGGCGGTAAGCCGCGCCACCAGCCAGCGCTTGGCGGCGAGCGCCCGGTGCATCGGCAGACCCGGCAGATCCCAGGGGATCGGCAGCAGGATCTCCATGAAGCGGCGGTACTGCTCGCGCCAGGCGTCAAGCTCCGCCGTCGGCACGTTGATGAGGCGGAAGATGAGCTCCAGCGCCAGCGTCTGGGTCTGCTCCAAGATAGGCACCGGCCCGGGGAGCGGCAGCTGCGCCAGCCGCCGCTCGATGCAGTCGGCCATGAGCTGGCCCACGCCGGCGAGCGACAGCCCGCGCGGCACGAACGGCGGGTTGAGGGCGGCGCGCATGCGCTGGTGCTGGTCGCCGCGCAGGACCAGCAGGCCGTGGCGACCGAGAAATCGCTCGGTGGCGGCGTTGGTGGTGATCGGAATGTAGGAGGAGCGCAGACGGATGATCTCAAAGGCCTCGGGGCCGGAGCACAGCATGTACCAGCCCACGGTGGGACCCAGGTGCAGGTGATACATCGGTCCAAGGCGCTCCCGCGCCTCCCGCATGAGCTCCGCGCTGTGGTTGACCATCGCCGGAAAGTGGCCGAGCCCCGGCAGCGCGCCGGGAAGCACCGGCAGCCCATCGCGATAATGGACGGTGCCGGACAGCGCCCGGTGCAGCCAGCCGGGGACGCGGCTCTTCATGCTAGGGGGGCCTTGGGAAAACGCGGTCATCCGAAAGGATTCAGTGTACCGCGTCCTCTGCGAGCGTAGCCAGCGCCTGCTGCGCACCGACTTGGCACCGCTCCCCGCAGGCGTTTGTGGGGGGGCGTTTGTCGGCCCGACTGCGCGGGCGCCCGCAGCCTATTGCGTAATCCGCTCCTCGATCGGCTGGCCGGTGCTCGGCGCGCGGCCGTGGATGTCGACGTACTCGACGGACAGGGCGCGGCGCAGCTTGACGTAGGCGCTTAAGAGCTCGCTGCGATCCTGGCCGGCGATCGTGGTGCGCACCATCGCCGTGCAGCGGCCGTCGGCCTCTTTGGTGGTCGTTACGTACAGGTCGCGGTGGATGCGCTTCAAGCGGACGAAGTACTCGGCCCCGCGGTTGGAGCTGCCGACGATGCGCTGCGTCGCGATGCCGTAGGGGTAGTACTCGAGCAAGCCGAGCGGATGGGTGCGCACGGGCGGCGAGTTTTCGAACTCGCGCCAGTAGGGGAACACCGGCTCTTTGCCGCTCGGCATGCAATTGGCGTCAAGGCGCATGCCGTAGTCGACGCGGTTGCGGTCGTCGCTTTTGCTGATGAAAAACAGGGTGGTGATGTCGTTGGGACCAAAGGCCGGCTTTTGCTCGCCGGCGCTCGCCGCCGCGCCGCCGCCGCTGACGAGCAGCGATCCCAAGCCGATTCCCGCCGCCGCCAGCGCGATCCGGGCCGCCTGTCCCGCACCTTCGGGAGATAGAAACGCAAGAGGTAGTCGCACGGTCACTCCTTGGCTCGGCGCGGTGCGCTCGAATCGGCCGTCAGCTCCGCGCAGAGCCGCCGCGCTTCGACGATGTTGTCTTCGATCGAGCAGTAGGTCCAGCCGCCGTAGCGCCCTATCGCGTAAACGCCGCTGGCGCGCAGCACCGCGCCGAGCCGCCGATGCTCGGCCAGCGATTGCTGCGTGATATGCACATACGCGGGGTCCATCACCACGGAGTGCTCGGCGACGAGCTCATGGGAAGAGAGGATGCCCTGGCGCCGCAGATCGGAAAGCACGCGCTCCCGCGTCGTCGCGACCGCCGCGTCCGCGTCTTTTTGCAGCCCGACCTCGACGTAGATGCTCAGGCGGTCGGTGTCGAAGATGTTGTCGTAAAAGCCGACGCGGTAAAACACGCAGTCGGGATCCGGATAGTAAATCCAGTGCGGAACCTCTGGGCCCTTGCGGTCAAAGCCGAGGTTATATACGAGGACCTTGTTCCAGCTCCACACCGCCTCATCGTGCGGCAGCCGCGCGAGGTCGAGCAGGCGGTTAAACGGCACCGAAGAGATCAGGCGCTCAAAGCGCAGCTCGCGCCGCGGGGTGCGGGCGATGCGGCGGGCCAGATCGATCCCCATAAGCGGCTCGGACAAAGAGATCGCGCCGGGCCGCAGCGCGCTCGCCAGGGCGTTTACGTACTCGATGGCGCCGCCTTCGGGATAGGTGAAGGTGGAGTTATAGCTCGCGTTGCTTTTAACCTTCATGTTGCGGATGATGTCGGTCAGGTTGGCGTGGGGAAAAAACCGCCCCATGGCCTCCGGATCCAGCCGCGCGAGATCGCAGGCGTAGAGCTTTTCGTTGTAGGGGACGAGGAACTTTTCGGCGATCGACCGGCCGAAGCGCCGGTAGAGCATCTCCTTGAAGTTCCCTTCGGGCGCGGGCGGAGCGTCGGCGCCGCGCTGGAGCTCGTAGGGGGCGCGGGCGAAGTACAGGTCGTGCAGGCAGTCGACGAACTCGTCCTGCGGCAGCTGGTGGATGTTTTTCTGAAACGGGAAATCGATGAGCCGGCCCTTGTAGCCGATGAACGAACGCTTCTCGACCGTGCGCACGTTCTGCCCCGGCATGCGCTGGCGCAGCCAGGCTTCTATCTCCGGATGCTTGAAGTGGAAAAAGTGGCCGGAGTAGTCCCAGACAAAGCCCGCCTTGCGCACGGTCTTGCAGTAGCCGCCGATCTCCGTATCGGCCTCAAGGACCAGGTAGTCCTCGTCCCCGAGCGCTGCGGCGGCGGCGAGGCCGCTGATGCCGGCACCGATGATCAGCGTGCGAACCGATTCCATTTCACTTTGCTCACAGAGCGCCTATTTATCCAAAGTGGCCGCGGAAAATCGACTGTTTCGTCTGGTCCGACCCTATACTCAGGACGGAGAATTCGCAGGAGCTACCGATGGAAAATGAGCTGCCGCTGGACCAGCCGCTGCCGGCGTCCTTGAGCGTGCGCGCCGGACGCGATGCCTACCTTGCCGAAAACGGCTTTACCGTGAAAGCCTACGAAGATCCGTGGACCGAGGCGTCGATCTTCGGCCTCAAGGTCGCGGTGCCCAACACCCGGCGGCATCGCTGGGCGATCATGATGCACGACCTGCATCACGTCGCCACCGGCTACGGCACCGACCACATCGGCGAGGGCGAGATCTCCGCCTGGGAGCTGCGGCGGGGCCTGGGGCGGCTTGGGCTGTACGTCGGCGGGATCGTGACGGCGGGCACCGTGCTCGGGTTCATGCTGGCGCCGCGGCGCACGCTGGCCGCGTTCCGCGCCGGCGGGAGCGGCCCCTCGCTGTTTGCCGAAGACGACGCCGATAAGCTTCTCGACATGACGGTCGGCGAGCTGCGCCAGAAGCTCGGACTGCCGGAGGGCGGGCTCGCTGCCATCCCGCGGAAGCTCCACTCCTACGCCCCGCGCTTTGGCAAAAAAACCGCAGCCTCCGCCCCCACCTAGATCGCCGAGACCTGGCCGCCGCGACTGCCGCGCCACGTTTGCATCATGGACGCACCGCGCGCGAGCTTACTCGCGCGGCGGCGGCGCAAGCGGTCGTGGTGCGGCCGCGGCCGCGGCCGCGGCTAGGCAAGGACGGCGCGACGATCACGACGGTGCGCGCGCCAGGAGCAGATCGCTCAGATACACCGCGCAGGCGGCAAGCGGCAACACGAGCGCCGCCTGCTCCAAAAGAAGCAGCTCGAAGATCGGCGGCTCCTCTCCGAACACTCGTCCGGCGGCATCGGTAAAGATCAGCCCGAGCCCGCTCGCCAGCGCGACGAGCAGCCCAAACAGGACGCGCCACCGCGGGTGCCCCAGCGCCGCCTGTTGCCGCAAGGCGAGCCTGAGTCCCAACAGCAGCGCGGCGAGAAATAGGATTGCGGCGCCTCCGACCGCGCTCCACCGCTCGCCGCAGTAGCGGATGCTCAAGGAGGGGACGAAAAACACCGCGGTGAAGGCGACGAGGATCGCGGTAAGTCCCGCCAGACCCGGCTGCGGGCGCCGGCGGTCGGGCGCGGCGGCCGTCTGCAGCGACCGCCCGAGCGCCGCGACCCAGCCGATGCCTAGGCCCGCGGCCAGGATCGGCAGTCGCTCCGGCAGATGGCCCAGGTTATAGAGCAGCGCGACGTCGTAAAGGACCAGCACCACCGCTCCCACCGCGGCGGCGCCGATGAAAAACAGCAGCAAGGCGGAAATCCCCAAGGTCGGCAGCGTGAAGCCGGCCGCGCTGACTGGGTTCATGCGCCGCCGTGCCGCCCACCAAAGGATCACGGCAGCTGCCACCAGCCAGCGCGCCCCCAGATCGCTCTGGGTCCACGGGTTGTACAGGCGCAGCTCGATAAGGCAGAAGGTGAACGTAAACGCGATCGCCGCAAGCGGCAGCAGCGCGCTGCGGCACAGCCGGCGGTACAGCTCGACATCGAGCAGCGCCGCCACGCACAGATAGGCGAGCAAGGCGAACGGCAGCTCCAGCACCGCCTGGACGCGCAGCAGGGAGTAGGCGAGCGGCCCGCGCCAAAGCGCGCCCGGCACGCTCGCCGCCAGCCACCGCACCGCCGGCCACGCGGGCGCGCCGGCGAACCAGCCGCGGCCGAGGTAGCGCGTGACAAAGTGCGGATTGCCGCCGTGCACCTGCAAGATGTAGGCGTTCACCACGAGCTGGTTGGCCAGCAGCAGGCCGCACACCGCCAGAAACGCCGCCCACGGTCGCCAGGCCGCGGCCGAGTGTGTCAGCCGGGGCGAAGGCCGCACCGCAGCCCGATCCCGCAGCAGGAAGCCACTGAGCAGGAGCGAACCGACGCAGGCCGTCGCGACCGCGGCGTCCAGCGCCGCGTGCGTATGCGCCGGCGAGAGGCGGGACAGGTTCATGGCCGGCGCCGCATATCAAAGGGAATCAGGGCGCGGCGGGGGCGGCGCAGATCTCGATTTGGTAATCGGACATCGCCAGGCGGATGATCTGCTCGGCCTCGGCGGCGTCGTAGACATCGGTGATCTCGACCCGGCGCGGAGCGCGCTCGCCGGAGGGGGCGCCGCTCGGCAGGCTGCCCTGCGGCATGTCCTTGTAGGTCAGAAAGTAGTGCCGCAAGCGATCGATGAGCGATCGGGCGCAGGCGGTGATGTCGCGCAGCTCGCCGTAGGCGGCGTCGTCGCGCAGGACGGCGACGATCTTGTCAAGCTCGGTGGCTGCATCGGGCCGAATGTTCCATTTGCCCAGGTCGAAGTAGATGGGGTTGATCTCGATCACCTTGCCCACGTCCATGCCCACTTCGATCTGCTCCATGGACAGGTTGATGGACCGGTGCACCAGCACCTCATCGGCATCAGGCATCGGCTGGTCGAACACGGTGCGCTTGGGGAAATACCCCGGCTTGCTCAAGCGGATCCGGTAGGTCAAGGTCTCGCCCACGGGCTTCTCCCCCACCCCGGTGCTCAGGTCACCTTTCAGATCGGTCTTTCCATCCAGTACCTCACTGTTGTTGTTCAGCAGGTCCAGCACCTGGACGTCCACCCCTTCCAGCGGAGCATTCGTGCGGGCATCGGTCACATTCAGGCGGAGCGTGGTGTTCCGCATGGCGGCCAGGGCAAGGTCCTTCCTGTAGGTGGTATCCGCTTCGGCGCCTGTTCTCAATGTGGCCTGCTCACCCTTGAACGCGGTGAGCCCGATGAACAGCGGCACCACGTCCAGGGGGTTCACCAGCGGAAAGAGCGCCAGCGTGGTCAACAGCCGCTTCAGCGGC
>CALFML010000017.1 GCA_937879845.1 uncultured Myxococcales bacterium | reverse complement strand
CGAAGACACTCTTTCCCTACACGACGCTCTTCCGATCTCGCCCTGGTTCCACGCCTGGCCGGCCTGATCCTTGCCGGTCTGCCAGGCGCCGCCGACGTTGTTCAGGTGCTGCTTGGCGTTTAGGACATCCTGCGCCACGTCGAAGGCGTGGGTGTCGTTGATGCGCTTGCCGGCTTCCTTGCGCAGCCCCTCCCACTTGGCGCGATCGGTCTGGGGATCGGTCGCGTGCTTGGTGATGGTCTGGTTCGTGCCGCCCAGCAGATCGTGGGTGGTGTGCGAGGTGCCGATGCCGGCGCCGATGTCCTTGCCCAGGGCGAGGTCGCGCTTGATGTCGTCGATGCTGTGCGGGAGCTTAATGCCGCCCAGCTGATCGGGACCTTTTAGGGGGTTGCCCTTGTCGTCGTTGAGGGTGTGCTCCCAGAAGTTGCCGCCGAGCTTGGCCTCACCGGCGCGGTGCACGAGATCGGTGGTCACGTAGTGGTGGTTGACGTCGATCCCGTACTTCTTGTTTTCCTGGGCGAACTTATCGGCATCGGTCTGCAGGATGCCGGGGGCCTGGAAGGTGGTGAGGCCGCGGGTGCGGGCCATGTTGTCCACCACCGCCTTCTGCGCCAGGGCGCCGCCGAGGCTGTGGCCGGTGACATCGACCTTCTGCCCGTTTTTATCCTGAAACAGCGCCGCGATCTCCGCCTTCTTGGACTCGTACTGGTTCTGGCCGATGTAGCTATAGGAAGCGTCGGCCTGAACGTCCGGCACAATCTTTTACGACGCTTTGCACGCAGACACATACAGCGCAGTCTCCGTCGGGCTGGGCTTGACGGCAGCAGCGGCCCAGACAAAGCTCCGCGCCGATGGCCACCCGGAAGCTGCAAGATCTTCTGCGCAAACACGTTCTGCGAGAGGCGCTGGACCCCATCGCGATCGTCGAGCTGGAGAAGACCGTGGCCCCTCTGGACGAGCAGCGCATAGACGGCTACTGCGAGCTGCGGGCGGAGCGGCCGCCGCCGAGCGAGCTTGTCCACCTTGGGGTGATGCGGCGCATGGCGGAGCTGGAGAAGCGCTCGATGGTGGAGCAGTTTTCCGGGACGACGACGGTGGATGCCATCGACGACTTGCTGCGCAAAAAGTTTCACTTGCACCACAGCCTCAAAAAGCAAAAAAGGAATGCGCGGGTGCCTAAGCCGGTGCTCTGGGTCTTGTCGGCGGGCCGGCCAAGTGAAGTGCTCACCGAGTGCGCGGGGCTGCCGGCGCGAAAGGGCGATGGGGACGGCGGTGGCGACTGGCCGCTCGGCTTCTATTTCTGTGCTCCGGTGTTGCGGACGTGGGTAGTGGTGCTGTCCGAGCTTCCCAAGACGTCCGAGACGCGCCTTTTGCGCATGTTCGGTCCGCCGCTCATGCAGCTGGAGGTACTGGCCGAGCTGGAGACGCTGCCCACCGAGTCGCCGGAGCAGCAGCCGTGGATTGATATCCTGGCCGAGGTACGCTATCTAATCGAGAAGGAGCCCGGCCTCAGCCCCGAGGAGAAAACGGTCATGACGGAGCTACGAAAGAGATGGGAAAAGGAGAAGGCTGACTTACGCCGGGAAGGAGAAGCGGCTGGTGAAGCGAAGGGCAAGGCCGCAGCGATCCTGGCTGTGCTGCAGGCGCGCGGGTTTGTCGTCAGCGAGCGCACCAGCACCCAGATCCGCAGCTGCCGAGACTTGGCCGTCTTAGACGGCTGGCTCGTGCGCGCCGCTACCGCCGCATCCGAGAACGAAGTGATCGCCGCCTAACCCCATCGCTTCCCGCCCCTGCGGCTTGTCGTAGTTTATCGGAACGTCCTTCAACGTCTCGCGCGTGTCCGGGCTGCCGCCTTCGGTGCCGCGGAAGGCGACGACGGGGGCGATGCCGCTTTTGGGATCGACGGGGTCGAACTTGGCGACATAGAGGCCGCTCTTGGCGTCGCGGACGTCGGTGGAGAACTTGTAGCCCCAGTCGCTGAGGAACTTCTTGTCGGCGTTGGAGTAGCCGGGCGCCGGCGCATTGGGATCGTCGGCTTTCGCGGTCGGATCCTTATATGCGAGCTTGGCGAGGTACTCGTCGGCGTACTGGTTGGCGAACTGCGCGGCGTTCATGCCGTCGGGCATGCCGTACTTCTTGGGGTTGGCCATGAGCTCAGCGCGGGTCGGCGGCTGAGTCTCCTTCTTCTGGTTCGCCTGGACGCTGGCCTGGGCGTCCGCCGGCGCTTGCGAGTTGTTGTCCTTTTTGCCGACCTCTTTGGGCGCCGCCTCCTGCCCTGCCTCCTGATGCGGAGTCGGGTGGAGAAGGCCCGAGCCGAATCCCCCGGCGAGCGGAAGTCCTAGCTGAAGAGCCGGCGGAAGCGCGCTCTGCAGCGCCCCACCCCAGCTGAAGCCCGAGCCTGAGCCGGAAGACGATTGCTGGTTATCCGTTCCCGGACCTGCTTCGAAGGTCATCGATTGCCCCCAAGTACTGCCTTTACTAGTTGTCGGCAGATCTGGGGGCCAGGTTGTGCTGGACTTGGCTCCGCCGCGCAGGAAGGGGGCGAGCCGTCGCGGTTACTCGTCGTGGGCGTCCGGGCCTTGGGTCTCGCCGTAGCCGGTGAGCATGCGGGCGCGCAGGGCTTCAAGGTGAGCGATCTGGCGCTGCAGGTGGGCGCGCTTGTAGCCGCACCCGGCAAGCTTCTCTTCAATACGTAGAAGGTCGAGGCGGTACTTCACAAAGCCCATGCGGCAGCCCTGGCCGTGCTCCATCGAGTCCTCGTAGCCGGCGAGCAGCTGCTGGAGGCGCGCGTGCTCGGCCTCCAGCTGGGCGCGCTGCTCACCACTGAGCTGCGGCGCCGGCGCGCTGTCGGACGCCTCCGCCGCGGGCCGCAGCGAGCAGGCGTGGCGGCCGTCGTGACCGCCGCGCGCCCGCGCCTGCGCCCAGAGGCCGGCGAGCCCGCCGCAGGCAAGAAACGAAGCCAGCAAGAGCACCCCGAGGCGCGTCTTGTCCTTGTAAGTGATAAGGCCGGGTCCGGGCGGCAGTGCCGAATGAGCTCCGGAAAAGAGCGAGTGTCTCTCCTGCATAGGGTCCCCCTTTCCTGTGCGGCCCGATCGTACCACTAGCCCCTAGGCCGTCGCGACGCTTCGCTGCAAACCCTCGGCAACGCCGGCAAAAGCGGGGCTTGGAGCCGCGGCGCGCCGTTTCGGCCCGCTGCCCCTACCGGTCGGTGCCGCGCTGCGTCATACCCGCGGGTTATTTTACTTGTGCGTCAAGGGGGATTGTTGCCGCAAGTCGCGAACTTGCCCGCGTACTTATAGGGCGCCGGGCGGGTGCGGTCAGAAACGTGTGCTACCGTCTGCATGGAGGTTTAGTAATGCCTTCCAGTTCTCGGCTCCTAAAGAGCGCTCGCGGCGGGCTCCGCCTCTGCGTCATTTTTCTCCTGCCGCTGTCCCTTTTGCCAGCGGGCGGCTGCGACATCATTCGCCTGGTGCGCGACACCAGCATGGGCATAAAGGACACCAACACCGGTCTGCGCGAAGCCACCGCGGTGATGAAGCAGAGCGGCGAGCAGGTTCAGAGCGTCGCCACCACCATGCGCGATCTGAAGCCGAGCCTGGACAAGGTCTCGGAGCTCGATGCGTCGATGCGCCGGCTGGCGGAGATGAAAGAGTCGATGGATCGGCTGGCCGACATGCGGACGCAGTTTGACGCGCTGCAAAAATCGATGGCCGAGGTCTCGACGCTGCGCGGGCCGATGAGCCAGCTCGGGGCGCTGGGGCCGCGGATGCAGGCGGTGGCGGAGCTGCGCGATCCGATGCAGCACGTGGCGAGCTTGGAGCCGACGCTGCAGGCGGTGGCGGAGCTGCGCGACCCGATGACCAAGCTGCGCGAGCTGTCCGGTCCGATGGAGCGGGTGGCGACGCTGCACGAGCCGCTGCAGAAGACCGGCGAGCTGGTCGGCCCGATGACGACGCTGGCGGCGCAGATCGGCCCGGTGGAGCAGGCGACGCGCGGCGAGTGGTTCTGGTACGTGCTCGGCAGCGCCCTGGGCTGGATCGCGATCACGGCGATCGGGGTGTTCTTGGGGGTCTACCTGGCCAACCGCTTGGGCCGCCCGCAGGGCCAAAAGCTCGCGGCGGCGCCGGCCCGGGACTAAGAACGCCAATCAAAACCGTAGCGAGGATGGACAGCCGCGGTGAAAAGCGCGCGGAGCGGCCTTT
>CALFML010000016.1 GCA_937879845.1 uncultured Myxococcales bacterium | reverse complement strand
CAGGGCCGGGTCCCGGGGACCGCGTGTCGGGTCTAGGAAAGGTGTGTAGCGACGATGGTTGGTGCTGGGAAAATCCGCTGCCGCAGGGCAACACCCTCTCTGCCGTGTGGGGCAGCAGCGCCAACAGCGTCTGGGCCGTCGGCCAGGCCGGGGTCATCATCCGGTGGAACGGCTCGTCCTGGGCCGCGCAACCAAGCGGCACGACTCAGGATCTGACCAACCTCTGGGGTACCGACGCCAGCAACGTCTGGGCCGTCGGCGCCGGCGGAACCATTTTGAAATGGAACGGCACAGACTGGACCGCCCAGACTGCGAAAGTGAGCTCGACTCTGTACAGCGTATGGGGAGCCGACGCCAAGAACGTCTGGACCGTCGGCTTCGACGGATCGATTCAGCGCTGGGACGGCAGCGCCTGGACCCTCCAGCCGAGCGGCGTCACCGTCCCCCTTTACGGCATAGGCGGCGTGGACGCCAACAACGCCTGGGCGGTCGGGCAGGCGGGAACCATCGCCCGATGGAACGGCACGGCGTGGGTAACGCAGACCAGCGGCACCACCAAGAACCTGCGCAGCGTGTGGGGAGCAAACGCCAACAACGTCTGGGTCGTCGGCGCCTCCGGAACGACCTTGCAGTGGGACGGCACCGCTTGGAACGCTCCGGCCAGCGGCACCACCGCGAGCTTGTCCGCGGTGTGGGGAACCGACGCCAACAACATCTGGACCGTGGGCACAAGCGGAGTCCTCAAGTGGAACGGCGCCGTCTGGTCCGCGCCGCAGGCCGGCGCCCCGACGACCCTCAACGGCCTCTGGGGAGCGGACGCCACTAACCTCTGGGCGGTCGGCCAGTTCGGGTCGATCGCCAAGGGCAGCGGGACTAGCTGGACGGCGTCGCCGAGCCTCACCCCGCGCGACCTGTTAAGCGTATGGGGCACGACCGCCAACAACGTCTGGTCCGTCGGCGCGGGCGGCACCATCGCGCGCTGGGACGGCAGCGCCTGGACTCTGCAGCCAAGCGGAACCACGGAAGATCTGTACGGCGTGTGGGGCACGGCCGCCAACAACGTCTGGGCCACCGGACGCAGTGGCACGATCCGCCGGTGGGATGGCACGACCTGGTCGCCGCAGGCCAGCGGGACCACGGGCGAGGTGATTAGCCTGTGGGGAACGGACGCCAACAACGTCTGGGCCGCGGTCTATGCCGGACAGATCGTAAATGGGAATTATCAACCTTGCATCCGGACCTACGCCGGCCCACAGGTGGAACTGTCCGGCAGACTGCGCGCAAGACCCACCTGAGCTACGCTCCTTCCACTTGGGCTACGTAATGTCAGGCGTCAGAGCAGCGCATCGAGCGCAGCGAGATCGTACCCGGCCCCCAGCCGCTGATAGATGGCGCGGGCCTTGTCGAGGTGCTCGCGCCGGCGGGGATCGCCGACCGGCAGGTGCTCGCCCAAGGCGTGGTGGCAGCGGGCGACGTCATAGGGCATCTCGCGGGCGTGCGCGGCGGTCAGGCTGGCCTCGCAGTTGGCGACCGCGCGGGCGACACGTCCCTCGAGCCAGCGGAGCTCGGCGCGGATGCGGCGGGACAGCGGGTACGCGAAGGAGTATTTCCGGCTGTAGTCCGAAATCGCATCGGAGAGCCGCTTGATCTGTTTGCGCCTGTCCCCGTTGGCATCGCCGCAGCGCTTCCACTGTTCGATATGCACCTCGGCCGTCCACACGAGCGCATCGGCGACGAAAGTGGTGACCGTGCCCAGGCGCAGGGTGAGCTCGCCGGCCTGCAGCGCCTCCTGCTCCGCCTCTTGGGGGCGACCCAGCCGGCAGAGCGCCCTGGCGATGGAGGCCCGCGCTACGGCGACGTCCCCGGCGGCGGCGTGATCGCGGCGCGCTTCCGCGGCAAGCGCGGCCCGGAGCTCAGTCAGCCGCTCTTCCCACCGCCCATGGTGCGGCGCGACCTGCGACTGCAAAAGCCCCCCGAGTCCGATAACCACCGCTTGTCCATCATCGACCCGGCGGCCAAGCTCCACCATTCGCTGGTAGGCGTCCGCGGCGATCGTGAGGTTGCCCGCCCGCAGGTTGGAGCGGGCGACGCCCTGCAGCGACTGGAGCATCAACCGCCAGTTGAACAGCGGCTCGCAGATGCGCACGACCTCATCGAACCCCGCGGCCGCACTCCGCCATTCACAGTTGCTGGCGCGGTGCAGCGAGAGCGCGAAGATGGCGTTGGCGCGGCGCGAGGGCTCGGTGACCTGCTGCAAGACCTGCCGCGCGCGCACGTCGTAGTCGGCGGCCGCGCCCTTGATCCCGGCAACGTCGGCCATAAACGAGATGATTGCCAGCGCGACGGCCAGCTCCGCCGGCGTCCCGGCGCGCTGCGCCAAGTCGAGGCTGCGCAGCCCTGCGACCACCGTCGCCAAGCTGTCGTTGCGGACGTACCCGATTTTGGAAAGGATGTGGTAGGTGTCCGAGAGCGCGCACAGCTCCCGCCGCTGCGATTCGGGCGCCGGCGCGGGGAAGCGGGCGGGGAACCGGCGCCGCACAAGCTGCACGCAGACCTGGCGCAGCAGCACGGAGCACAGACCCAGCCTGGAGCTTGGCATCGGCGCTTGTGAAGCGGCCAGCCCGCGCCGCAGATCGGCTTCGGCGGCATCGAGCCGCGCCAGGGCATAGTGGGCGTGACCCATCTGAATCGCGCAGCGCGACTGGCGTCCCGGATCCGCCCCTTCTGGGCGGGCCGCGTCAAGCCGTGCCGCCTCGGCGAAAAAGCGCACGGCTTCCTCGCATGCGTACTTGGCCAGCGCCTGATCCCCCGCGCGCATGAGGTAGTTGATCGCCGGCTCGGTCGCCTCGGCTTGGACGAAGTGGTGCGCGAGCAGCGGATAGTAGGGAGCCAGATCCGCGAAGTTGCGCTCGTACCAGTTCGCGACCGAGCGGTGCAGCTCACGGCGCTGCGAAAACAGCATCAGGTTGTAGGTGACTTCCTGCGTGATGATATGGCGAAATAGGTAGCTCGTCTGGGCGCCGGCTCCCTCTGGGCTGGTCAGGCCCTGCTGCATCACGGTCTGCAGGTACGGATCCAGCCGCCCCTTCAGCTCCGCGATCGGGAAGATGTCGTTGACGACCCCGGCGCTGAAGACGCGGCCGACGACGCTGGCGACCTTGAGCGAGAGCTGCTCGGTGGGGCTTAGGCGATCGATGCGCTGGGTGACCACGCCCTCGATGGTGTTGGGTACGCTCGCCTCGGCCGCCAGGTCGACTCCGGGGCGGAGGGTGCAGCGGCCGTCCGCGATCTCCAGCAGGCCGGAGTCGCGCAGCGCGAGGGTAAGCTGCTCCGTAAAGAAGGCGTTCCCCTCCGTCCGTCCGCCGATGAAGCGGGTCACCTCCTCCGACACGCGGTCCACCCCGAGCCGGGCGCAGACCAGCTCCGCCGTATACTCCGGCGCGAGTCCGCCGAGCCGCAAAAGCGCGGTGTGAGGCCGCTTCCGCAGCTCGCGCTCTTCGAGGCTCTGCGCCGCGGCGTCCACCGGCCGCGTGGTCATGATCAGAAGCAGCGGCGACACTGCCGAGGCAAGCGCCTGCAGCAGCGCCCAGGACGCCGAGTCAAACCACTGGGTGTCTTCGACCGTAACGAGGAGCGGCGTCTCCAGGCTGAGCAGCTCGATCACCGCGGCGCGCACCGCGGCCGCCCGCCCCTCGCCCTCCAGCCCGCGCGTCTCATCGGTCTCGCCGAGCCCCAGGGCGAGGATGTCCTGCAGCACCGGCGCCCGCGCCAAAAGCTCCGGACGGCCCGCCAAGCGCTGCCGCACCACGGCGCCGCGGGCTTCGGCGCTGGCGACGTCGTCGACCCCGAGCAGCGAAGACAGGAGGCCGCGAAAGGCGACGTAGGCCGTAGTCGTCTCGATGGCGTCCGCGGCGCCGTGAAAGGCGCGAATGCCGCGGTCGCGGGCGATGGCGCGGCCCTCGTCCATGAGGCGCGACTTGCCCTCCCCGGCTTCCGCCTCGATGATGATCACCTTGGACTGCCCGGCCGCGAGCCGGTCGAGCGCCTCGGTCAGCTGCCGCAGCTCGGCCGCCCGCCCGATGAGCGCCGTGGTCGTCCGCGAGATCATGGTGACGGCGCGCGAGGGTCGATACACCGGCACCGGCTCGGCCATGCCCTTTAGCTGAAGCGGCGGCAGCGGCTCGATGTGCAGGCTCGGCCCAGCCCCGCGCAGCGTGCGGTGATGCGCCGCCTGGTGCGTGGCGTCGTCAAGGAGGATGCCGCCCTCCGCGGCTTGCATGAGGCGGGCGGCGCGATTCATCACATCGCCGATCAAGGCGTAGATGCGGCGTCCCTCGTTGCCCATGGTGCCGGAGAACAGCCGCCCGGTGGCGATGCCGATGCTCACCCGCGCCGCCAGGCGGGTCAGCGACTCGTGCACGTCCAGCGCCGCGAGCGTGCCGCGCAGCGCGTCGTCCTCATGGGTGAGCGGCGGCAGCCCGTACAAGGCCACCAGCATCACGCCCTTGTCATCGACAGAGATCTGGTTCACGCTCCCGGCGTAGCGGTTTACCACCCGCTGCGTGGCGATGAACATCTCCTGCGCCTGCTCGATCGGCGTGTCGGCCGTGATGCCGGGGAGGTTGATGAAAAGGGCGGTCGTCTGCCGCAGCTCGGCCAGCCAGTTGCTCTGACCGGCCTCGATGCGGGCGCAGATCGCACCGGAGATGAAGCCGCGGAGCGCCTTCTCCGCGAGCGCTGCCGTCGCCTCCGTAGGCAGCGGCGGCGGCTTGATCGGCGTCGGCAAAAAGACTTGGCTCATGCGCTCCAGATGCGCCCAGCCGCCGGGCAGCGGCTTTGTGACCGCGCGTGCGCTGAGGAGCCGCACCGCAGCCGGCGCCAGCGTCACTCGTCCCGGCACCGGCTTGAGGTCGGGCGCACACACCTGCGCCAGGGCGCTGCCACCGATGTAGAAGTCCCACCTTTGGGCCACGCCGCCGATGTAGACGATCGTCGCCTCGCCGGCATCGACGACGACCTTGAGCATGAGCTTCTCGGCCGCGGCCGCCGCGACCGCCGTCATGCGGGACTGGATCGCAAGGCCGCACAGGGCCGCCCGCTCCGTCGCCCGCGCGAGGTCGGGGTCGCTCCACAAAATAAGCATCGCGTCGCCGGCGAAGCTCGTGACGTCGCCGCCGTGTTCCGCCACGGTGGTAAGGAGCGTCCCGAAGTAGGTGTTGAGCAGCGCCGACAGCGCCTCGATACCCGCCGGCCCCCGCTGCGCGTATCGCTCCGTCAGCGCCGTAAAACCTGAGACGTCAAAGAACAGCACGGCGCCGGGTCCGGTCGTGCGACGCGGCCCATCCAGCGGCGCCGTCAGCCCATGCACGAGCCACTGGATGTGCAGAGGGACGTAGCGGCGAAACTCGCTCAAGAACGCATAGTCAGAATGGCTCGGCATTGCAAAAGCGGCCCCGTGGCACTCCCCGCCGCAGCGGTCGCCCCGAGTCGCCAGCTATGTAGTCTATGTCAAAGTGCGGCGGCGGAAAAAACAGATTTTTCAGCACCAATTACAAGCAGCGGCGGGAGTTTGCATACGATCACCGTGACGAAGATGCGCCGGCCTGTCGCGCGGCGATTATGAACCTATCGATTACCTTCCTCCGAACTTACAAGTCGAGCTCTCACATCGGGCTTTCACATCCAACTTTAAGGCTTAGCCTTCCGCGCGGCAGCCGGGTGTTCCGCAAAGGCGGCCGGCTCCTTGGCGGATGCAGCCGCGGCGCGATGAAGCCTGCGCGGTATCCCCTCTAATCAGCGCCGACTCGCTGCGCCGAGCGGTGTTAATTCAGCGCGCGCCGACGACGGCCCGGGGCGTCGTCCACCCTATCGTGAACGGAAATTAAGCCGGACCCATTAGTACCCACATCTTACTACGGCGCAAGCGTGCGATGGATTCCCACCCAGCGCAGCAGACCTCACCAGGCCGTAGGGAAAGAGGCCGTTCCTCAGCCGGCGGCATTTGGTCGCGAGCAGCGAGACCTACTGCGCCAAGGCTTCTTTCAGCAAGGCGCAGCTGGCCTTATCCCCGCCGGCGCAGCCCTTTTTGAACAGGGCCAGGGCGCGGGCGTCGTCCCCTGGGGCGACGCCGATTCGATACTTCATTCCCAAGAGCGTGCAGCTCTGCGCCTTGCCGAGGTCGCACCCTTTCTGGCACGCCGAAAGCCCCTGCTCGGCTGAGATCTTGGCGTCCACGTGCGCGACGAAGCCGTAGCACAACATGTGGCACACCTTCTTGTCTCCGGCTTGGCACTTGGCGAACGAATCGGCCTCAGGCATCACCACGATGAGCTCAACATCGTCGCCAGAATCGCCATCGGCAGGAGCATCGAGCGCCGGCTCCGGCGGCCCCATCGAAACAGGACTGAGCTTGGCGAAATCTATTTCTTGGTCGCTTTCTCTGTTCATACGCCAGCTCAGAACCAAGAGGCCGAACAGAACCATCAGCGTCAGCCCGGCCCACCTGCCCCAGCGGGCCGGCGGGCGCAGGTTCACCGGTGCCTCGCTCTGGCCAGGCGGAGACAGCGGCTTGGCGCAGTGCTGACACACCTGCCCCGGAGCCGGGTTCGCAGACTGACAGTGCGGACAAAGCGGAGTCGGGGCGTCAGAGGACGCAGGTCCTTGGGTCATTGCTTATAAGCAGCCTGATGGCGGCTGGCCATTTCTTCCCTTTTAGTAGAGTAATACGTTCCGGGGCGCCCGTCTGCCTTTTGCTTCCGGCCCCGTCAACGCGCCTGCCAGCCGTCGGACCACGAGCCTCATCTCCCTACCCCGGCGCCCGCTGTATGCGTCCGCTAGCAGGATCAATTCCTTCGTTCCGTCTGAGCGGCCTGCGGCTCTGGCTGAAAATCACTCCTTACCCTGCCTGGACTCTGCGGCATGGCGATTGCTCTGCGTACCGCCATACCTTTTCAATCAGCCCCAGAAGGGTTTGTGCGAAGCCCAAGGGAGGCCCATGTATCGATCCATTTGCTTGCTTATTTTGCTATCTACGCTCCACTGCAATACCACCAGCCCGGCGACGCAGGATCTGGGTACCTTTACCAGCGATTTCGCCACTGCGTCGGACGATCTGGCCGCTGCGTCCCCTGACCAAGGAGGGTCGGCCGCCGACATGGCAGGATCGGCTCCGGTGCGAGTCTGCAGCGCCGACAATTGGTGCTGGGAAAATCCGCTGCCGCAGTCAAACACGCTCTACGGCCTATGGGGAGCAAACGCCAACAACGCCTGGGCCGTCGGGTCGTATGGGACGATTCTCAAGTGGAACGGCACCGGCTGGGCCGCCCAGCCGAGCGGCGTCACCGAGGATCTGCGCGGCGTCTGGGGTGCCGACGCCAACAATGTCTGGGCGGTCGGTTCCCGGACCCTCTTGAAATGGGACGGCAATACCTGGACCGCCCAGGCGGCCGGCGCTACGGGTCTGTTCAATGCGGTATGGGGAACCGATGCCAATAACGTCTGGGCCATCGGAGCGCAGGGGGTCGTTCTGAAGTGGAACGGCGCATCGTCGGGGCATTGTGGAAGAGTTTTCCCTGGACTGATTTGGCGACGGCGGATCTGGGAAAAAGAACACTACTGGCACTTTCCCATACGCTCGCCAGGCAGGTTAGTGCAGCTGCAGCATTGGCGTACGATCAGAGTATATCAGTCCACTCTGTGTGGGCGCATCGCGCGCGCCGTGTAGCCAAACTCACGCTTCGGAACCGGCGGCTCCTCTCGCAAAGCTGCTGATCACCGGATGAGAACTTGCGGTTTTGACCTGCGCGGAATAAATATGGCTGAAGTGGCGTGGTACCGCAGGAGAACAGGAATGCAGCGACTGAAGGGAAAAAATGCGATTGTTTCCGGGGCCTCACGCGGGATTGGCCGAGCTGTGGCAGTCGCCCTGGCGGCGGAGGGCGCATCGGTGCTGGCCGTGGCCCGGAACAGTGTCGCGCTGGACCATACCGTAGCCGCCGCGGAGGCCTGCGGCGGGCGCTGCTTGCCTTTGCTGCTCGACGTAACCATGGACGGGGCCGCTGAGCGCGCGGTTGGCGCAGCCATGCAGGCCTTCGGGGGGATCGACATCCTGATCAACAATGCCGGAATCGCCACAAGCGGAACGGTGCGAGACACAAGCCAGGTTGCTTTCCACGAAATAATGAGAACCAACCTGGATGCTACGTTCCTCTTCTGTCAGGCTGTCATTCCCCACATGACCGTCAGCGGTGGTGCCATCGTCAACATTGCGTCTATCTTCGGCAAGCAGGGAATGGCTGGCAACGCCGTATACAGCGCCTCTAAGTTCGCGGTGGTAGGACTTTCACAAGCACTCTTTGAGGAGGTGCGCGAGCTGGGCATCAAAGTCTGCTGCATATGCCCTGGTTTCGTGAATACTCCCATGGTGACAGATGACCGTAATCTCGATCGAGCTAAAATGCTTCAGGCTCAGGACGTCGCGGACTGCGTTACGTGGGTCGTCACCAGCTCGCCGACAGTATGCCCCGTCGAGATCGTACTGCGACCGCAGCGAACGCCTTACCTCAGGGGCTAACCCCGGGTCGGGAACGCGACGGACCGCTGAAGCGGATTGGGATCAGATGAGCAAACAATTTGGGGAGAATGCGTATGCCCTGGCTTTCGCTGCGACGCTGTAGCCAGTCCTCTGCGCCGTGATAGGTGACCAGCACGGCCTCGTCTTGGAGGTGGTAGGACTGAATGATGTCCATGCCGGTTCGTGATTCTCCTTTCAGCTCATAGTCACAAAGAAGTAGCACCGGCGCCGCGGAATCCCTCGTTTCCCAAAAGTGTTCGAAGTCTCGGCTGCCATGGAAGGTGTGCAAGCTGCTCTCCGGGCGAGTTCGCAGCCAGGGGGCCAGACGCTCGCGCCAGAAGTGATGCATGGCTGTCTCATCATCCACGACTACCACCGCCATGTTCGGGGAGAGATTCAACTCACTGGCCAGCCATTTGGGCGCTGAGCGATGGCGCAGGTGCAGCGAAACGGTCGTGCCTTGGCCTTGTATCGACTGGATCGAAAGACGACCGCCCCAGCGAGCAAGAGTGGTCTTGGCATAATAGAGGCCGAGCCCGTGTCCGCCTGCCTTATCGAAGGTAGCCCCGGGCTCGGCCAGACGAGGCACGACGTCGGCGGGAATACCCTTGCCTCGATCTCGAATGCGAATGACCACATAGTCCGCCCCGCCCACTACAGATAGTGTAATCTTCGCTTGGCCGATGCTGGCCTCGATGGCGTTGTTGATCATGTTGAAGAGCATCGTCTTCAGCTCCGTGGACTTGTACCGCGCAAACAGACCATATGATTCTATAGATTCCTCTATATCAAGATCTATGTCAGACTTGGCGGAGAAGCGTTTCTCAGACACTGCCGCCGTAACCACGTGGAGGACCATCTCCTCGCACCATTCACCGCTGTCCGTTGGCGACGTTCTCGCTCCAGACGCCGCGTGGGCGGTCTGCACATGTGCCCGCAGGAGTCCGTGAGCGATATCTTGCATCTGATGGAGAGTACTACGGATCAGAGCCCCCGTCGTCTCTGGGACTTGTGGCAGGGAGGCGAAGAGCTTGTCCAGGGCAGACAGCGGATTGCGAATGTCATGAGCCACCTGACGCGCCATTTCTGCCAAAGCTTCTTTCTTCTCCAATTCAACGAGGCCCCGCAAATAGGGCCGCAAAAACAGCCTACGAGACAGAAGGAGCCACCCGCCCCAAATAAAGAGCAATAGACCCAACGCCGGCAGGAGCGTGCTGCGGAGAATGTCCCAGAGGCCGCCTCGATAGAAATCATATGGATCCGATAAGGACACCTGAACATAGCCCTTAAGCACTGGCCCGACCGACAGTGGAGCGAGATACTCATAACGCCCGGTGCGCCGGTTGAATAGGAGCTTGGGAACCTGGTGGTGCTCCCTGATAAAGCGGAGCAGTTCTTTGTCCAAAGCACACTCGGTGCTTCCTGAACTCTGCCCTATAGGTCGATGGAGCAAGCAAGCGCCACTCTCATCTGAGAGGAAGGTCTCTGCTCGGACGTTGCCAAGCTGTTGCGCGAGTAGATCGACGCGCATCGAGATCGACTCCAGGTTCCGCGTCCACATTTCCTCTGCCATATAGCTGCGTTCGAGATCAAACGAATGATGGATCTGCCGCTCCGCCGCAGCGGCACGCTGGTCTTCCTTATGAATGAAGAGGGCGGATAAAAAGATCGCCGTTGCGGTCAAGCACACCAGCATGACAGCCATTGAGCCGACTGCGAACAGACCGAGCATCGCTCGCGGGGTCTTGTTGGGCAGAGACCTCATTTTAACGCGGCCTGATAGCGGATGCCGTGCTGCGTGATCTGGTAGACATGGAGGTCTCGCTGAGATAAATTACCGGGGCCAAGTGAGAACCGCTCCGTCGTGACGAGGGGTAGATCCCGGATGGCTTGTAGCTCGGTCTGTATTCCCCGCCCGCTCTGGGGGTCCTTGGCCCGGGCTATAGCTGTAAAGAGCAGCCACGCCGCATCAAAAGCAATGGCCGCCCATCCATCGGGGCGCTCCTTGAATCGCGCCTGAAACTCTTGTCGGAATGCCAGACCTAGAGGGGTTGCATCGTCATCCTTCCAATAAGCCGCTCTGTAGGCTTCAAAAGAAGGCGTCAGGCTGGCGATCCGACTCAAGACGAATTCATTCGAGCCCCAGCCATCGCTGCCGATAAAGACTGGAAAATACCGCTTTCCGCGGCTCTGCGCTACGAAACGCAGGAGATCTCCATCGTAGGAGAACATTGCCACATGAGTAACTCCTTCCTTCATAAATAGATCTATCACTTGGGACAGATCTTCTGTTCTCCGTAATACCTTGACGGTGACCACGCGTAGCTTGGGATTGCTGCTCTGCACGTCCGCCCTGAACCGCCGGCTCAGGTAGTCTGTATATGGCGAAGAAACAACATGGAACACGCCAAGCACGGCTGGCTTCAGATGCTCTGTGGTGAAGCGTGCCATACGGTCGGCAACCTCTGTATCCGAGAACCACGTACGGAAGACATAGGGCCGACTGGCCGTCACCTGGGGACTGGTTGCGGCCAAAGTCATCAAGACGACCTTCTCCGCCTCTAGTCGCTCCCCCAGAACCAACGCCTCCTCGCTCATTTCGCCGCCAAGCACGGCTGGGACGCGAGCCTGGATCAGGCTGTTTGCCGCATCTACCACAGAGGACAATTCCCAGCCATGAGGCACAGTCTTCAGCGCGATAATCAACGAAGGGTACCTTTGTGAGAACAGATACTGGGCAGTCTCGATTCCCCGCGTGTAGCTGATCAGGTGATGGTCATACTGCTCATTGAGACGAAGCGCAACGCCGACGGTTACCCGTCTCTGTTCAGCTAGGCTCTCACTAAGTCCCAACCAACCAACCGCAATGAGGAATAGCAGATAGAGTCCTTTCACGACCAGCGTTCATTGAAGGGCCGCAGATCGGATTCAAAGACCCAGCAGCTACGTTCCTGTTCGGAGACTTGTACGACATAAGCCGCCAG
>CALFML010000015.1 GCA_937879845.1 uncultured Myxococcales bacterium | reverse complement strand
CATCGACGAGGCTCTGGCGCGGCCCAAGGCAGCCCAGCGAAAACGGGCTCCGAGGGCAAAATGAAGCTCACAAAAGTCAATGTGCTGACCGTCTACTATGAGCCGCAACCAAGCCGGCGGATCAAAGTAGGACGGCTGGCCCAGACAGGGAGAGAGATTCTTTTCGAATACGATAGTGCCTTCCTGGCAACGCGGCTCCCGCTCTCTCCGCTTTACCTGCCTCTGGCGCCCGGTGTCGTCGTGGGGCGACCCGACGCGCTCGACGGGCTGATGGGGGTATTCGACGATAGCCTCCCCGACGGGTGGGGCAGGCTGCTCATTGATCGTCGAGCAACCGAGCTGGGTCTCTCTGCAAGCTCGCTTTCGCCTCTGGACCGGCTGACCTTGGTAGGGACGCGCGCCATGGGCGCCCTGGTCTATGAACCAGAGAGTGCGCTGGACGAGCCGACCCTGGTGAAGCTGTCTGAGCTCGCTCGGGAAACGAAAATGGTGCTAATGGGGGGACGGGGAGCGGATCTCGAACGACTCATCGCCGTGGGCGGGTCTCCCAAGGGTGCACGTCCCAAAGTCTTGATCCAACTTTCGCCGGAAGGCGACGTGCTCTTCGGCGCCAAGACCATCGAGCCGAGGTATACGGCGTGGCTGGTAAAATTTCGCGCTCACCAAGACGATCCGAACAGCGCAGCACTGGAGCACGGATACTTTCTCATGGCCAAGGCGGCAGGGATCGATGTGCCGCGCACCCAGGTACTGGGAAAGGCCAAGCGTGAGCCTGGGTACTTTGCGATTGAACGCTTCGATCGGTCGGGGAACTCTCGACGGCATATGCACACGTTCGGAGGGCTGCTCAACCTCCCTCATCACTACGCCGCGCTAGATTATTGCGATCTGCTTAAGGTGACGCGGCGGGTGACCCGGAACGAAGCGGCGGTCACCGAGATGTTTCGACGTGCTTGCTTCAACGTCTTCGCCCACAATCGGGACGATCATTCGCGCAACTTCGCGTTCTTGATGGACGAGAGCGGGACTTGGCAGCCAAGTCCTGCTTATGACCTCACGATGTCCGATGGTCCTGGCGGAGAGCACACGATGTTGATTGCGGGGGAGGCACGCGCTCCAAAAAGAGAGCATCTGCTAACGCTAGCCGCGCGGTGCGGCCTTAAGCAGGCTGCGGAGATCGTCGATCAGGTGCGCGGGGCTGTGGCTCACTTCAAAGACTTTGCTCAGGAAGCCGGGGTTCCCTCGCACCTTCGACAAAAGGTCGCAACAGTTCTTGGTACGTCGTAGTGCTGTCCCGCAAGCAACAGGCGCGAATTTCCGCAACGGGCGCGACGGGCGGCGTCGACGGTGGGCGGCGGGGCATCAAAGACGCAGACGCCGCAAGATCAGGCGATCTATACTGATCGGGCCGGCTATGGCATTTGCGGCTGGTTCCGAGGGGGGACTCAGTCGGCATCTCACCTGCACGCCGGGCGCGAGGTGTTTCATTGACGACGATGAAGTCTGGGGGCAGCTTCTCGAACCGCAGCGAACGGGATTCACAAACACCACGGCTGGAGCAGCGGCCGACCTTCCGGCGGGGCCTCGCGGCGGCGCTGGTGCTAGGCGGGGTGCTCGGGCTCGGCGGCGGTAGCGCCCAGGCGGCGGGGGCGGCGCCGGCGGCGGGCAAGGCGGGGCCGGGCATGCCCAAGCTGGTCGTGCTGCTGGTGGCGGATCAGTTCCGCGCCGATAACCTGACGCGGTTTGCGCCGCTGCTCGATCCGGGGGGGCTCAAGAAGCTGCTGCAGAAAGGGGCGACGGCGGTCGGCCACTACGGGCAGCAGAACACGTACACCGGACCCGGTCATGCGCTCATCGCCACCGGCGCGTACGGCTACCTCAACGGGATCACCCAGAACAAGTTCTGGAACCAGAAGTCCGGCCGCTCCGAGTCGATGCTGTTCGACGACAGCGTCAAGATCCTCCCCGACAAGAAGCTGACGCCGGAGGAAGACAACTCGCCGCGCAACCTCATCGGCAGCACGGTGTTCGACGAGCTGCGGCTGCTCCGCCGCGACTCCAAGGTGGTGGCGGTGGCACTCAAGGGGCGCGGGGCGATCCTGCTGGCGGGGCACCTGGGGCAGGCGTACTTCTTCTCCGAGCAGCTTGGGGAGATGACCTCGTCGTCGTTTTACATGGGCAAGGTGCCGGAGTGGGTGCAGCGCTGGAACGGCCAGAAGTTCGTCGATAAGGCGTTCGGCACGCGCTGGGAGCGGCTGCTTCCCGCCGACAAATATCCCACCCCGGACGACTCGCCGTATGAGTCGAGCCTGATGGGCCTGGGGCGGACGTTCCCGCACCCGACCCAGGCCGGTCTGTCGGCGCCCGGCCCGGCGTACTATGAGGCGGTCGCCTATACGCCCATCGGCCTGGAGGCGGAGATGAGCTTCGCCCGCGCCGCGCTCGACGGGGAAAAGCTCGGGCAAGGGACGGCGACGGATGTGCTGGCGATCTCGATCAGCACCACGGATCTGGTCGGGCACCTGTACGGTCCCTACAGTCAGGAGTACCAGGACATCGCGCTGCGGCTCGATCGCGCGGTGGCGGGGCTGCTCACGGAGCTGGAGCGGCGCTTCAAGCCGGGCGAGCTGCTCGTCGCCTTCACCGCCGACCACGGCGCCACGCCGATCCCCGACGAGGCGGCGGAGAACCACCTGCTCGCGGGGCGCATCCGCAAGGCGATCATCAAGGACACGGTGCAAAAAGCGCTGGTCGCGCAGTTCGGCCAGGGCGACTGGGTGACGGCGCTGGAGGACCCGAGCATTTATCTATCGCAGAAGCTCATCGCCCAGGCCAAGGTCGATCCGCTGGTGGTCGAGGAGGCGGCGGGGCGGGCGCTGCTGGAGCTGCCGGGGGTGCTGACCTACTTCACCCGCACCCAGCTCCAGCGCGGCTGGCTGCCGCCCACCGAGGCCGCCACCTCCGTGTCACGCAGCTACTTCCCGTCCCGCGCCGGCGACGTGGTGGTGGTGACGGCGCCGTTTTACTTCTGGGGCAAGTACGGCGAAAACGAGCAGGGCTCCTCGCACGGCTCGTTCTACCACTACGACACCGACGTTCCCGTCGCCTTCTACGGGCCGTGGTTCCAGCCGGGCGAGTACGGCGTCATCGAGATGGTCGACTTCGCCGCCACGCTCTCGCACGCGCTCAAGCTGACGCCGCCCGCCGCCTGCACCGGACACCCCGTGTCCGCCATGCTGCGCCCCGTGCAGCGCTAACGCCTCGCAAAACCTATTCGAAGTCGGACAGATCGGGGGGCGGCGGCAGGCCCTCCGGGCTCACCATGCGCCGGCGGTTGGGGTCGACCAGCGTCACCTCTTCGTCATCGCTGGTCGATTTGGCGAGCAGATCCGGGGGTAGGTCCAGATCGGGAGGCAGGTGCAGGCTCGGGGGCTCGCTGCCCAGGGCGGCGGCGGAGCGCAGGGCGGGACGCGCCTCCGGCGTGGTGAGTTCCTCATCCGGGTCCAGCGGCATGACTTGATTGCTCGGCGGCTTGACGGCCATCACGGCTCCTGCGTCGCGTAGTTCCGGCACCTGTGCGTGCCTCCCCCTGGTCTTTTCCCCCGGCGGCGCCGACCACGGCCAGCCCTGGGGGGAGGGCGTGGGCGCAGGGCGCTCACCTATGAGCGTATCGCATCCGCGGGCGGCGCGAAAGCACCGCGGTGAGAGGCCGGCCTACGCACGCGGGCCCGGCCACCTTGACGGCGGGGGCTCGCGCCGATATAGCAGCCAGACCCACTTGGCATAAAAGGGAACGAGCATGATCAAATGGTTTGTCCGCATCGGCTGCGCCATCGGCGTCTTCCTCATCGTCGTCACGGGAGCCATGCTGCTTTTGGGCGGCGGCCGACGCATCGCCCACACCGAGTTTGCGGCAAGCTTTGAGCATCCGGCGGCGCAGATCTGGCCGTGGATCGTCGAGCCGTCGCGGCTCAAGCAGTGGCTCGGCGGGTTTGTGGACTCGGTTCCCGAGGATGGGGGCGGGCTGCGGGTCGGCGCGCGCAGAACCGAGCTTGTCGATCTGGACGGCCACCGCTGGGAGATCCGCTCGCAGGTCACGGCGCTTTCGCCGGGCCGGCGCATCGCCCTGCACATGGTGGCCGACGGCTTCGAAGACGACACCGAGTACGTCCTCGAAGAGCAGGGCGGCACCACCGTGCTCCGCTACATAAACGACGCCCACTACACGATGCTGATTGCGCGCCTCATGTCGCCGATCATAAGCCGCGATGTGCAGCGCAAGCTCAAGACCGACCTGGCCAAGCTGCGCGAGCTGTTGGCGCACGAGCCGGCCGCGGTCGTCGCCCCGCCCAAGCCCGGCAGCCAGCCGGCGTTCAGCGGCTGCTGCGCGCCGGAGCCGCAGAACGGGCAAAAGGCCGCGCCGCCATAGGCCTGGCCTAGGCAGCGGCCGCAGCGGCGCTACGGACGGATGTTATTGGCGAAGGGGCAGTTGACGTAGATCGGGCCGGAGAAGCCGTTGTTGAGATAGAGCTGGTAGATGTGGCACTCGCCGCGGCTCGCCACCTGGACCGTGTTGCCGTCGAACGAGCCGATCTTCACGCCGTTGCGGTACAGATCGCCGGTGTCGTCGCCCCAGCGGAAGCTGACGGTGCGCTCGGCGGCCAGGCCGTCGCCGACGCCGAAGACCTCGCCGCCGCGATCATCGGCGTAGACCCGCACCCCGCACGGGGTGGGCGAGCGGACGCAGACCCGGCCGTGCAGGATCGAGCGGCGGATCGAGTCGGGCGTGCGCTCCGGGGCAGCGACGAACATCGTCGCCCGGATCACCTTGCCGCGGCTGTCGCCGCCGCCGGTGGCGATCAGCCGGCGCTGCTTGCGCAGCGACTCTTGCGTCACCCGCGCCTCGACATCGAACAGGCTCTGCGTCGGATTTTCCAGCACGTACTGATCCCGCCAGACCGAGACCGGGAGGCTGTAGGCTTCCATGCCGTCATAGAGGTTGTTGGCGGCGACGATATCCTTGGGGTACTCGACGCCGGGGCGGGTGAGCGGCCGCCAGCTGTGGTCGCGGCTGGCGAAGCGCAGCGAGGTGTCGACCGGCACCGGCAGCGGCGTCGCCAGCGGCTGGTTGAGGATGATGATGCCGCCGCGCAGCGACACGAGGTTCATAAAGGCCGTCGGGCTCGACTTGAGCTCGTCGCGGGAGACCTCGCTCAAGATCTTGGGGATATCGACCCCGAGGATCGCCACCGAGCCGGCGCGCTCGTCGTAATACTGCGCCCCGAGGAGCATCAGCGGGTGCGGCTCGGCCAGCGACGACAGGGTCTGCTGCACCATCAGCCAGGAGCCGCGCACGCGCTCAAACTCCTCCGAGTTTTCGTAGAAGCGGGCGCGGATCCGCGGCGTGATGTAGACAAAGTCCAGGCCCGACTTGGACAGGAGCTCCAGCGAGTCCCGCATGTCGCGGCGCACGTCCTTGGGATCGTCGGGCGGCGAGATGCGGAAGCCCATGTCGCCGGCCCACAGCCGCAGCGTCCCCTGGAGCGCCACCTTGTTCGCCGGCGGCGGCTTGAACGCAGCCTCCAGCGACAGGTAGTTCAGAAACGACTGGCACGCAGCCAGAAGGACCAGGCCAGAAAGCCCGACCGTCAACGCGGCTCTGACGAAAAATCTGCGCCGTGGCTGAAGACGACTAGCCAGACTTACCCTGTCAGCTGAAGAGCTGCCCGAGACCTTCGCAATCATGAGCGGCATAGTAGATTTGAGTGTACAGGCCTGTCAAAGGCTTGTGGATAGGGATAATGCGGGTTTTGGCGTTAAGACAGTTAAGGGCCGGCCAGCGACTTGTAGACTATGGGCGCGCGCGCTGCTAGGGTGCGCTCGATGCTGAGCGATTCGGATTCGGGAGCGCAGTGCAGGAACGGGCCCGGCAGCCGGCCGGCGGGCGCGGGCGCGGGCGTGGGCGTGGACCCGGGCGATGCCGAGTCCCCGCCGGCCTTGCACACGCTCGACCCGCTGGCGCTGCCGATCTTGGTTGTCGACGATGAGCTTGATAACCTGGAGGCCTTCAAGTTCAACTTCCGGCGCAGCTTCCGCATCCTGACGGCGCAGTCGGGCACCGAGGCGCTGGCGATCCTGCAGAACGAGCCGGTGGCGGTGGTGCTCACCGACCAGCGGATGCCGCGCATGACCGGGCTTGAGTTCCTGCGCAAGGCGCGCACCGTCGCCCCCGATGCCGTACCGATCATCCTTACCGCCTACACCGACGCGGAGGTGCTGATCGAGGCGATTAACCAGGGCCACGTCTACCGTTACATCACCAAGCCGTGGGACAAAAAAGAGGTCCGCGGGGTGCTGCTGCAGGCCCTGGAGCGGTTCCACCTGCGCCGCGAAAACACCCGCCTCAGCGAGCAGCTGCGCCGCTACGCCGGCTACCTCAACCAGGAGTGGCACGGCGCCTTCAACTTCGGCCAGCTCGTCGGCGACTCACCAGCGCTGCGGGCGGCGCTGTCGCGCAGCGAACAGGTGGCGCGCACCGCGGCGACCGTGCTCCTGCGCGGCGAGAGCGGCACCGGCAAGGAGCTCGTCGCCCACGCCATCCACATCAACTCGCCGCGGGAGCACAAGCCGTTTGTCCGCGTCAACTGCGCCGCGCTCGCTCCGGGGGTGCTGGAGTCGGAGCTGTTCGGGCATGAGCGCGGCGCCTTCACCGGCGCCTTGTCGCGGCACCTCGGGCGGTTCGAGATCGCCGACGGCGGCACCATCTTCCTCGATGAGATCGGCGACCTGCCGATGGAGGTGCAGGTCAAGCTGCTGCGCGTGCTGCAGGAACGCAGCTTCGAGCGGGTGGGCGGGCACGAGACCATCCGGGTGGACGTGCGGGTGATCTCGGCGACCCACCGCAACCTGGAGGCGCTGGTCGAGCAGGGCAAGTTCCGCGAAGATCTCTATTACCGCCTGAACGTCTTCCCGATTACGCTGCCGCCGCTGCGCGAGCGGCTGAGCGATGTGCCGGCGCTCGTGCACCACTTCATGCAGAAGTGGCGGCAGCACAGCCCCCACTTAAGCGGCGGGCCGGCGGTGCCGGGCATCGAGCCGCAGGCGCTGCAGCTGCTCTTGCAGTACAGCTTCCCCGGCAACGTACGGGAGCTGGAGAACCTGATCGAGCGGGCCCTCATCCTGGCTACCGGTTCGGTAATCACCGTCGCGGATCTGGAATTCAGCCGGCCGGCGGCGCGCCGCTTGCCAAATAGCGCCGGAGCGGTCGGCACCCCGGCGCCGCAGCCGCTCGCGCTCGGCAAGGGTCCGGTGAGCTCGCCGGGCGTCGGTGAGCTTGGCGCTGTCGGTGAGCTTGGCGAGCTCGGTGACTCCGGCGGGTTCCGGATTCCGCCGGCGCTCGGCAGCACCGCGCGCACGCTGGCCGACCGGCTCTCGGATCAGGAGCGGGCCGAGATCATCTCCGCCATCGAGCACCGCGAGGGCAACATCGCCGCCGCCGCCCGCGCCCTGGGCATCAACCGCAGCACCCTGTACTACCGGCTGCGCAAGCACGACCTGCTGCACCTTCTGCCCAGCAAGCCGGATGCGGAGACCGAGCCCGCCGGGTAAAAGAGAGCCGCCGAGCCATGCCGACCGCCGATCCGAGCTTGCTTTCGACTCTGTGCGCCGCGGCGTGCCTGGTCGCCTTCACCGCCATCGCCAGCGTCGATGGTCTGTACTTCCATCTGTACCGCTACCGCCTGTACGCCCGCCCCGACTCGCGATACGAGCACTGGCTGCACACGCTCAACTCCATCCTGTATGTGCCGCTCACGGCGCTATTGTTCTGCGCCGAGCCGCTCGGGCTGTGGCGCCACCTCGCGTTCGCGCTCTTCGCCGCCAGCGTCGGCATCGAAGTGCTGGACGTGCTCTGCGAGGAGCGCAGCCGGCGGACGCTCGGCGGACTGACCTCGCTGGAGTACCTGATGCACTTTCTGATGAGCGGGCTGCGCTTCGGCAGCGTCCTGCCGCTTTTGGCCAGCGGACCGCTGCAAAAGTGGCACCCGTCCCAGACGGCGCTCGCGGGGCGGCCGCTGGGGTTGGCGCTGCTCGGGGTCTGTCTCGCCGCACCGGGCGTGCTCATCGCCGCGCTGCACGTCTATCTGGCGCTGCGCCCCCCCGCGCACCCGGCGCGGTCCGCGCCGCGCTCGAGCGCGCAGCCCATCTGAGGGAACGGCCTACTTTTTCTGATCGACCTGCACGACGCGGTTTTTCTTCTCCGGGCGCTCGATCTTCGGCGTCATCTGCAGCGCCTGGGCCGGAGCCAAGACAAACACGGTCAGCAGAAAGAGCAGAATCTTATATCCGACGCGCAGCGGAAACAGGGCAAGCGCCCGCAGGGGCGAAGTCTTAGCTCGCTTTGTCACCATGGTTTGCTCCTTGCGATTTGGGATCCCTCGTCTAGTCCGTCTAGAGCGAGAGACGACTCATCGCAGGAGCGCGTGGCGCAGGAGATAAAGCGGCCGCCCTGGAGCCCGCCGCGCCGTCGTCCACGGCTTGCCGGCCGGTTCCTTCTCAAGTGCCGGACGCCGGAGCGGAGGCGCGAAGGCGTGCTGGGTCCGGTGCAAGCTCCGCCGGGCAGCGGCTCGCTCCGTCCGCTGCGGTGCGGCGGACTGCCTCGCGGCGGCGGCCGGCTGCGCTTGGACCCTCACGATCGGCGCCGTCGGCCGTGCCGCTACGCTTCCGGCCCCAGCCGCGAGCAGCAGACACGAAAGGAGCATCTGCAGGGCGCGCAGCGATCTGAGAGTGCGGCTCCTGCGCGCTTGCGTGTCCGTTCGCATCTGCCTTCTAGATTGAGTCCCCGGGGGGCTTTCGGCAAGTCCCGGCGGGCTGGATTAGGATGCGCCCATGACCTACCAACTGCATGTCTTTGATGTCTCGTATTTCAGCGGCAAGATGGAAGCCTACCTCCGCTATAAGGAGATTCCCTTCACCCGCCACGAGCCGAGCTGGGGACAGCTGGCGAGCACGCTGTACGCGCAGACCGGCCAGATGAAGCTGCCGGTAGTCCGGACTCCGCAAGGAGAGTGGCTGCGCGACACCACGCCGATGATCGAGTGGTTCGAGGCCCGCTACCCGAGTCCGAGTGTGATTCCGCGCGACCCGTACCTGCGCTTCTTCTCGCACCTCATCGAAGACTACGCCGACGAGTGGCTGTGGCGCCCGGCGCTTTTTTACCGCTGGGGGTTTCTGCTCGATGCGGCGCTGAACTCGGTGCGGTTTGCGCGCGAGTTTCTTTACGATGTTCCGGTGCCGCGGCCGGTCGTGGCGCTGCTTTCGATCGAGCGCCAGCGCCGCGTCTTTCTGAGCGGCGACGGGGTCACCGGCAAGACGCGCGGCCATGTCATCGCCACCTACCTTGCCACCCTCGACCGGCTGCAGCGGATCTTTGTCGAGCGGCCGTTTCTTTTCGGAGCGCGGCCCACGCTGGCCGACTTCGGCTTCTTCGGCTCGATGTTCCGCCATTTCAGCCTCGATCCGACCCCGAGCCGGATCATGCGCGAGCGGGCGCCGGCGGTCTACGAGTGGGTGGCCCGCCTCTGGAACGCCCGCCACAGCCGCTTTCCCGCGGAGCCGACCGCCGCGTCCAAGCCGCCCGAGTCCGCGACCGCCAGCGCGCTGCCCGCCGGGCTGGAAGCATTTCTTACCGATATCGGTGAAGCGTATCTGCCGTACCTGCATGCCAACGCGCGCGCCTTCGCCAAGGGCCAGCGGCGCTTTGATCTCAGCATCCAGGGCGTGACCTACCGCAACCTCCCCGCCGTCCAGTACCGCGCCTATTGCCGTGAGGAGCTGCAGCGGCGCTTCCACGCTCTGCCCCCGGCGGTCGCGGCGCAGGTGGACAAGTCGCTCCGCGCCCACGGCTGCCTGGAACCGCTGCTGCGCGACGGGGTCATCGCATCAAACTACGCCCAGGATCATCCGCCCCCGTATTGCCGCCCGCACTCTCCAAGCGCCGCCGAGCGCTGGCTGCGCACCTTCACCGGCATCGGCTGGAACGCCCCCGGCGCCTTCCGCCGTTAGAACGCCTAGCGCGGTGGCCAGCCGCAGCGGCCCCCGTGCGCACCGCCCAAAGGCCGCTCGGCGCGCCGGCCGCTGCGGCTGGCCGTCCTCGCTACGGTTTTTGCCAGGCGTTCTCAGCGCGGCAGCAGCTCCGCGAAGCCGATATCGGTCAGCGGGTAGCGGGCGGAGTCCGGGTCGTCGAAGTGCCACCACTCGGTGGGCAGCGGGATGAAGCCGCGCCCGGCCATTGCGTCCTGTAGCAGCTGGCGGTTGCGCAGCGCGGCCGCGGGCAGCGCCTTATAGTCGCGATGGGCTTTCACGGTGAAATCATCGTAGGGGGTCGGCATCGGCAGCTCGCGGCCGTCCTTGTCGACCAGGGTGAGATCGACGGCCGCGCCGCGGTTGTGGCGCGAGCCGGTCTGCGGGCTGGCGACGTAGCGCTCATCGGGAACGATATCCCACAGCGTCTTTTGCGCGGAGCGCGGCCGATAACAGTCATAGACCTTGAGCCCCAGACCCTGGGCCTGCAGCGCGCGCTGCACTTCCGCCAGGCGGGCGGCGACCGGAGCGCGCAGATAGCAGCGGGCGCTGGCCGGATAGATCACGTGCTTGGTGAAGTTGTTGGCGGTGGCGTAGCGCAGCTCGACGCGGATGCCGGCGGCCAAGCGCGTCACATCGACCAGCCGGTCCGCGGCCTTGGACTCGCTCGCCGGCTCCGGCTTGGGCGCGGGGTCCGCCTGCGCGGGCCTGCTCAGGCTCAGAACGAGCAGCGCCCCCGACCCCAAAAGGACGCGGGCGATACATGGAAGCCGACGGATTGCGCGCCGCATGCGCGGAGTGTAGGCAGGACGCGGGTCGGGAACAAGCTGCGCGCTCAGACCGGCGGCGCGGGGGCGCCAATCTCGATCAGCCGCCGGGTCAGCTCCGCGGCGCGCAGCCGCGAGCTCGGGTTGAGGGCGAGACAGCTCTCGACCAGCGCGATGAGCCGGGGATCCAGGTCGGGACGGATCTGCGCCAGGCGGGTGATAAAGATTGGCTCATCGTTGGCGCGCGAGATCACAGGCGGCACCGCGAACGGCATGCGGCCGGTGAGCAGCTCGAACGCGATGACGCCCACGCTGAAGATATCCGACAGCGGCTCGGCGCGGTGCGAGCCGGTGTTGCAAAGCTCCGGCGCCATGTACATCGGCGTGCCGATGAGCGCATCGGCCTGCGTAAGCATCCCGGAGACCACGACGCTGTCGTCCGGCGCCGCCGCCAGCATCGCCGACATCGAAGCCTGGCTCGGCCGCGGCGCCTTGAACTCGGGCGGCTCGGGCTCCGCCGTCGTATCGGGGATCTTGGCGGCTTCCATTTCCATCGTCCGCGGCATCGGCGGCGGCGGCGGCGGCGGCCGGCTCGCCGGCGAACGGGCTCTACTTGGATGCGCCGCGAGGTTGACCGACACCACCGGAACCGCCGGCGGGGTAAGCTGCTCCGGCCGGCTCGCCGGCCCTTCCGTCTTGAGCTCCGAGATCATGAGCGACGCCGTCCCGAACTCGGAGTCATCGAGCTTCATGATGGAGTTGGTGTCCGCCTCATCGTCTTCCTCGCTCGCGGTGTACATATCGCGGGGCAGCGGCGCGCTGAACGAGTCATCGGACAGCTCTTCGGGCAGCTCAGGCAGCTCGGGCCCAGGCGGCACGCCCGGGTCGCTCGGCGGCGGCGGGATGGACATCGATGAGGGACCAAGCCCCCCGCGCAGCGATGCCGAAGAAGGCCGGCGCGCCAAAAGCGCTATGGGCCCCGAGCCTTCCCCGGTAAGCAGCGACACGCCGAAGTCCGCCAACTTCACAAGCGGCAGCTCCGCCTCACGCGAGCTGGCGATAAGTACGTTGCCCGGTTTCAGGTCCCTGTGGACGATGCCCGCCTGGTGGATGGCGGCCAGCGCATCGCTTATCTGGCGCAGCACGCACATCGCCCAGCGTGCGTCGCCGTAGCGGTGGCGCAGCTGGAGCAGCGAGCCGCCGCTGACCAGCTCCAGCACGATGAACAGCACGCCGCCGGCGGTCATGTCGATATCGGCGATGCCGATGAGGTTCGGATGCGAGACGCGGGCCATGATCTGCGCCTCGCGGGTAAACCGCAAAAGCGACGCCTTGTCGGCGCGTGTCGATAGCAGCTTGGCGGCGAAGCGCTTGCCGTCGCTTGTGCGCTCGACTTCGTAGACCTCGCCCATGGCGCCGCGGCCGATCGGCCGCTGCACGCGGTAGCGCCCGACCAGGATCTTGCCCGGCGTCAGCGGCGCGAGCGTCGTCGGCTTACCGCTGTGCCGCTGCATGATGGTCGACATCAGTCGGCGCGAGCGCTGCTCGATCTGGCGGCGCAGCTCTTCGTTGAGCGACTGGATCTCGCGGGTGCGCGTCTCCAGCATCGCCAGCTTGGTCCATAGGTCGCGGCGCATCGCATCCAGCGCCGCGGCCAGGTGCTGGTAGCCGCTCCCCTGGGGAACCTTGATCGGCGAGCCGAGGTCGCCGGAGGCCATGCGCACCGCGGCATCGAGCAGCGCCCGCTGCTCCTCAAACCGCTGCCGCGTCAGGGCGCTCTCCAGCTCCAGCCGCATCGACCGCGCCGCGACGATGGCAATCGCGACCTGGTTGGCAAGGCCCAGCAAGATGTCGCGGTCGTCGTCGCGGAAGCCGCGCCGCCCGCTGCGGCACTCCAGATAGATGACGCCCAGGATCTCGCCGCGCGCCGTCAGCGGCGCCGCCATGAGATGTCCGGTGTCGCGCGACACGACGCCGAGCGTCACCTTGGCGAGCTGCTCGCTCACCGGCTTCTGCCGCACCCGCGCCGCTTCCACCACCTGCATATCGACCCCGTCGGGGCTCGGCACGGTGCGCTTCTGATCGTCGCGGCCGGCGCTGAACACGAGCTCGCTATTCGGCGGCTGGGTGAGGAAAAGCAGCGCCCGCCGCGCCCCGAGCAGCCGCACCAGATCATCCAGCGCGACCTGCGTCCGCTCCTCCGGGTCAAGGACGCTCACCGACGCCAGACTCAGCTGCAGCACCGCGCTATAGTCGCGCAGCCGGCGGTGCACGAGCACGAAGCGCCGCGCCAGGATGGCAAGCAGCGAAAACGTGAACGCGCCGGTGCCGTAGTGGCTCATGGTCAGCCGCGTCCGCGGGATGAGGCGGAAGGCGGCCAGAAGGTCGTAAAGCGAAATCCCGGCGGCGATGACAAAGCCGATGGCGAAGATGCGGGCTTCGAGGTTGCCGCGCGCCGCGGCATACAGGATCGCGGCGGTCAGGTACAGCGCATCAAACGCCAGCGCCACCTGGAACGGCGTCAGGGTCTGCCATAGCGGCACGAGCCGCAGAGCGACCACGATGGCGGCGCCGATTATATAGACGGTGTGGAAGATTCGCAGGTACCGCACCAGGCCCAAGGGTCCGCGGCCGAACACCTGCTCGACGAACGCGCACAGGAACGTAAAGCCGAGGTAGAGCGCCCCGAGCTCGATGTGGACCCACACGAGCGGCCAGTCGGCGATGAGCGTCCGCACCTGCAGCTGCGTCAGCAGATACACGCCGATGCTCACGGAGAAGCCGCCGTACATGAAGTACGAGCGCTCCTCGCGCCGCAGCAGATGCAGGATGATCACCAGCGTGCCGACCAGGATGAGCAGGCCCGCCACGACCACGCGGCCCTGATCTTCGACGAAAAGATCGCCGAGAATCTCGGCGCGCTCGCCCAGGCGCGGCTCCCCGAACGGACCGATGTTGCGGAGATCGGAGTAGATGCGCAGGGCCAGCGTCTTGCCGTCGTAGTCCGTGCCGAGCGGAATGAAGTGGGTGCGGAAGCCGATGAAGCGGTAGGGCGGATCGCCGCTCATGTCGCCGAAGGTGTAGACACGCTGCCCGTCGAGGTAGGCCTCAAATACGTTGTCGATTCCCGAGATGTACATGACGCCGTCGCGCAGGGGCGGACCATGCAGGCGCGTGCGGACCCACAGGAAGTTATTCCCATCGCGGCCGGGCAGCCGTCGGAAGGCGCCGGTGGCGTTCCACCCCGGCGGCATCGGATTGTCCTGCGGCTGGGCCCACAAAAACGCCCCGCTCGGCGTACGCGGCGAGTCGCCGAACTGGTAGGTCCAGTGCCCCTGGTACGACAGCGGCACGACCGGCGGGGGCGGCGACGGCTCTCCCTGCGGCGGCGGCTCGAGCTCACGTTCCGGTCCGCCCGCGACGCCGCAGCCGGGCAGCGCCAGCGCCAGCACCAGTGCGTGCAGCAGCGCCCCCACGAGCCACGCGATCCCCGCGCGGCGGTGCCGATGCGCAGCCATGACACCAAAGCACTGCCGCGCGCCGCGACGAAAACTCGCGCAGCGATGACACGCTTCGGCCAGCCCCCGCGGCCCCCCTCGCAGCCCGCCGCTTCGCGGACAGACTGCGCAGCCGCTGTGTTGCAGCATCAGGAACTAGCGTATCAAAAACCGGTTTTCTCAGACCAGCTACCAACTTACCTTCCTGCTGCCTGATTTCTTCCGTCTGAGATTGGCCGCGGCGCAGCCGCCGGCGGCACGTCGGCGCGGCGCACTCATACTTCCTGACCCAGGAGACCTGGGACGACCTGGGATGACCTGGGATGACCTGGGATGACCAGAACCGAAAAAAGTTCACTCTGCCCTTGTGCATCGGCGCGCCGAGCCCAAAGTAATGTCTTATGCTGACGCGCGACCCAGTGCTGTGGCTCCTTGCCTTCTCGGCTGCGGCGACGGTGCTGCTGCTCCTCGAAAGACAGATCGGAAGAGCGTCGTGTAGGGAAAGAGTGTCTTCGCCTGTGTAGATC
>CALFML010000014.1 GCA_937879845.1 uncultured Myxococcales bacterium | reverse complement strand
CTTCCGATCTCGCGCAGCGTCCCAGCAGCGCCGCGTCTCGCTCAGCGTGCCGCGCTGGTTGGGCTTGAGCAGCACGGTGTTGGCCGCACCAGCCGCCGCGGCCTCGCGCAGCAGCGCGGCGTCGGAGACGAGGAAGTCGTCGCCGACCACCTGCAGCCGCCCGCCCACCGCGCGCGTGAAGTGCGCGAAGGCGATCGGGTCGTCCTCGGCGAGCGGGTCCTCGATGCTGGCGATCGGAAAGCGCTCGCACCAGCGCAGCAGCAGTTCGATGAGGCCATCGCTGTCGAGCTCGCGGCGGTCCAGGCCCAGCGCATAGCGGCCGCCGCGGCCGAAGTCGCTGGCCGCGATGTCCAGCGCCAAGCGCGCGGCCAGCCGCCCGATCTGCGGATAGTCCGGCGACACCGAGGCCAGCGCGCCCGCCCGGGTCAAGCTATCAAAGAACGCAAACAGAGCCACTTTGTGCTCCAGCGTGTAGACGAGGAGGAAGTTAAACATGTCGGAGGTGATCAGGCTCGGGTCCGGAAGCAGCCATAGCGCGTCGATGCCCTCGATCATCTGCGCCAGCGCCGGACGCACCGCGAGGCCGTCGCTGACCGGGCGCGAAACAAGTGTCACTCCGCTCGGGCCGACGGCCTTGCTGACCTCGGCGACATAGCCGCTGAAGGTTCGCGGATCGTAAAGCACGCCCAGCCGCTTGGCCTCCGGGTGCACGCGGCGCAGGAGCGCAAGCTGCTGCTCCGGCTGGACCTCCAGACGGACACCCGTGACGGTGCGCACCGTTGGCGCGGCGGACCCCAGGACCATGCAGTAGACGATGGGCAGCTGCGGCTGGCGCGCCTGAATCGCTTGGATGGCGCGCTGTCCGATGGCCAGAGCGACCACGGGTTCGGCGCGCTGCATCAGGGTCGCCAGATCCGGGCTCGTGAGCTCCAAGACGGGCGAGCTTGGCAGCTCCGCCTTCGCCGCGCTGAGCGCCTCTTTGTACTGCGCCACCCGGCTGTCGGTAACGATGATGACGGGGGCTCCGTAGGCGCGGCTCCGCCCGGCTGAAAGGAGCAGACAGCCCGTAAAAAGGACGCGAGCTACATGCCCAAGGTACGCGCGGCGCCGCGATCGGGGATCGCCAGCCAGCCTCATCGCGCTGTCTCCGCTGCGAGATCGGGGGCGGATTCCGGATCGGGGACGAGGCACGGGGGACGCGGCTTAGCAATCCGTTCGGAAAGGGCAGCCAGCGCAAAAGTTGCGCGCTCACCTACCGCCAGGGGCCGCGCCTGCTCGCGCAGGAGCTCGGCGGCATCACGCGCAGAGGCCTTCACTTGGCCTCCTTGAGATACTGAACGACAAGCGTTCGCAAAACGCTGTCATTTATCGGCTTAGGCAGGAATGTGCGGGCGCCGATTCGCACCGCCTCCTGCTCGAGCGGCGTCGACTTGCTCCCCGAGATCAGGATTACCGGAATCGGCCGCAGCAGCGGGTCTGAGCGCAGCGCGCGGCAGAAGGTCAGTCCATCCATGCCCGGCATCTTCAAGTCGAGCAGGATCACCGCCGGTCGCATCTGGCGCGCCAGCTTCAATCCGGCCTCGCCGTCGGCGGCTTCGAGCAGCTCATAGGAGAGGCCGCTCAGATAGACCTTGAGCACGGCGCGACTGGTCGGGGAGTCATCGATTAACAGGATCCGGGTCACATCTCCTCCGGCAGTTGGCCCAGTCAAGCGAGCCCCAGCGAGCGCGCCAGGAACACCGCCAGCGAGCGCGCCAAGCCGCCGCCAGCGGCTCCGGCCCGGGCAGCAGATCCGCGTCGCTGCGGGCGACTAGGAGCCGCCTCACCCGCTCCGGTTGGCAGCGAGCCCGCGCTGGATCCCGCCGCGCGAACTCCAGCCCGCCCAGGCCCAAGCTGAGGCGGCCCTGGACATACTCCGGGTCGGCCCCCACGGCTGCGCCGCGCAGCGCCGCCGCGCTCCTTATGGACCAGAGCGAAGGGGCAGCAGATCAGGCCGTGGTGAGCCTCGCCCGGAGTCGTCAACTTCGCCCTCGCGGCAGGTAGCGCGGGACTATCGACAAGAGCGCTTCGCGAGCTACCGGCTTACGCATAAACTCGGCGCAGCCTAGGTCTGGACCCTGCGCCCGCCGCTGCGCAGTGGTGTCCGTAGTCAGCATGACGACTGGAATTTCCTGGGTCGTGCCTTCCGCCTTGATCCAGCGGAGCCCCTCTGCGGCGTCCGCTATCGGCAATCGTCGACTTGCGTTGAGTCATGGGACTATCCTGCCGGTCCTGTTCCGATCCTTGGCAGCAGCGCCCCAGCCTGCGCCGAGCTTGGCTCAAGGCGCCTCGGGTGACCTGCGGAGAACTAGGACCAAATCGTGGCAACAAACCTATAATAATACCTGCGCTGCGCAGGCTCGTACAGCCGCTCTTTCGGCTGCGCCTTCACCTTTTACCGCGGGCGACAGTGAAGGGGCTTCGCTTGACGCTTGCACAAGGGAATGCCGCCGATAGCATTTGACCCAGGATGGGGAGGTAGTACGCAGTGGCGAAAAAAGCGGGACTGTCAAAGACCCCTGCGTTCCGGGCGGCTGGGGGTCGCTGGTGAGGATGAGCACACCGGCATCCCCGTCTGCATCGCCAAGGATAGCGGTTAATCGAATGACGTCTAACTCGCAGTGGGAGCGCAGCCTATCGCGTTATGCGTCCAGGCTCACACCCTCGTATGCTTGTTCCTGGGGGCTTGTCCGAACGCAGCCGATCGCCGTTTTAGGGACGTTGCCATGAGATGTAGGGGATTTCATGGCAGGCGTTGTAAGGAATTTTGAGGGACCTCAAGCCAGAGAACATCATGCTCACCCGTCGGGACGGCGATCCCGACTTCGTCAAGGTTCTTGATTTCGGACTGGCCAAGCTGTCGGCCGGTGCGGCGCAGGGAGGACAGACCGGGGCGGTGCAAAAGCTGACGCAGCTCGGCGAGATCTTCGGCACGCCGCAGTACATGGCTCCCGAACAGACTACGGGTGGGGAAACGGACGGGCGCAGTGATCTATACGCGCTGGGGATGATTCTGTTCGAGATGCTGGCCGGGCGCCTGCCGTTTGATGGGAAAAATCCTGCCGATTTTCTACGGCACCAGCTGGCGACACCGCTGCCATCGCTGCGCAGCCGCGCGCCGCAGGTCACGGTGCCGGAGAGCGTCGAAGCTTTGATCCGCCGCTTGTGCGCCAAATCGCCGAGCGACCGCTGCCAGAGCTCCGAGCAGTTCCTAGAGGAGCTCGACGCCGTGGTGCAGGCGCAGCAGCTGGTGCTGGCGCCGCAGCGCAACCGGACAAGCTCTCCTTCCGGGATGGCTCCGCCTGGACCGGCGGGGCGCGATAAGGTTAGTGCGGCCCAGCCGGCCGCATCCGGGTCTGCGGCGGCTCCTGCCTCCGGACGCGCGCCGGGCGCGGCGCTGCCCAATACGGCGTCCATGGTGATGTTCATGCAAGCGGTGGGAAAAGCCCAGAAGCGGCTTCCCTCCCCGCTGCAGACCGTCTCGCCGGAAAAGCTGGCCGCGCTGGTCATCGTGCTCGGGGTGGCGCTGTTCGTCGGGCTCTTCTTTGGGCTGTCGGCCATTCGTTCCCGTCCGCCGGAACAGAGCGAGCGCGTCCCGCCGCCACCACCGCCACCGCCGAAGATAAAGGAGCCGACGGCCGAAGAGCTTCAGGCGGCGACAGCCGGCGGAGTCGCCGACCTGCAGGCCCTAGGTCAGCGGTTTCCCGATTCGTTGGAGACGCAGCGGGCGCTGATCTCGGCGTGCATCCGGCAAGGGCAGACCGGACTGGGACTTGGCGCCATCGGCCAGCTCGCGCACAAGGATCCGCAGCTTCTTGACAACCCGGAGATCGTCCAGTTCCTCAGCGCCTCCGTCCTGAGTAACCGCGCCGAGACCGCCGGTGCGGCGCTGCGGGTCGTGGAGCGAGATCTGGGGGATCGGGGCGTTGACTTCCTAATCAAGCTGGCCGACAGCGTGCCCGCGCGCGCCCGCGGGCGATTCACGGCTAGCTTTACTAACCTTCACGCCCGCACCGACTTGTCGCCGGCGACCCAAGCGCTTTTGGCGCTGCGTCTTGCCGGCAAGTGCGAGCAGAAGCGGGTCGCGCTGCTGCGCGTGCGGCAGTTCGGCGACGCCAGAAGCCTCCCGCTCCTTTACGCGCTGCAGGCACCAAACGGCTGCTCGCCGTTTGGCTTGGGCGACTGCTGGGGATGTCTGCGTCAGAGTACCGACTTGGACGACACGATTCAAGCCGTGACTAGCCGTGCGAGCAGCGCCGGTGCCGCGCCGGCATCGCCAAACCCGCCGGAATAGTATTCAGCGCGCCTATACTTCGGTTATCCTGGGGGCGTCATGTCCAATCCGCAATCTCCGGCTCAGGGGGGGGCCGCCGGGGCGACGCCGGAAGCCTCTGCTTCGGCATCCCGGCGCATCGGCACCACCATCGGCGGCCGCTATAACGTAATCTCACTGCTCGGCGCTGGTGAGATGGGAGAGCTGTATCTCGTAGAGCACAACATACTCCGGAAGAACCTGGCGCTCAGGATCCTCAGCGCCAAGCTTTTGCCGACGCGCGAGCTTGCGGCCCGGTTCGAGCGGGAGGCGCTGACGACCGCGCCGCTAGAGCACCCTAGCATCGTCGCCCCTACGGACGTTGGGCGGACCGAAGACGGTTCCAGCTTTCTGGTCTTCGAGTATGTGGATGGCAAGAACCTGCGCGAGCTTCTGGCCGCCGGGGCGATGCCGGTGCCGCGCGCCCTGCACATCGCCCGCCAGATTGCCAGTGCGCTTGCCGGCGCGCACTCCGTCAACGCCGTGCACCGGGATCTGACGCCCGACAAGATCCTGCTGCGGCAGCGCGAGGGAGATAAGGATCTGGTCAAGATCTTGGACTTCGGGCTCGCCCAGGTGCGCACCGAGGCGATGCTTCCCAGCCAGTGGGACGCCTCGCGCTCGCAGGCGCCGACGCGCCACGCCACCGCCTTCGGAACGCCGCGCTACATGGCGCCGGAGCAGTCGGTGGGCGGAGAAGTCGATGCTCGCACCGACCTGTATACGTTCGGGGTCATTCTGTATGAGCTTCTGACCGGCACGCCGCCATTTACCGGCGAAGATCCGGCGGAGCTCCTGCGGCAGCATGTCGTCGGCAAAGTTCCGACGCTGGCGGAGCGGGCCCCGACGCTGGCGGTGCCCGCGGCGCTGGAGCAGCTGATCATGCAGCTGCTGGCCAAAGATCCCAAAGACCGGCCCGAAACCGCGCGCGCCGTGCTGGAGGCGCTGGATTCGGTGGCGACTGCCGAGCGAATCGAGATCGGTCAAGCCGCACCAACCGAACCGGAACAACCCGAAGGCGGCTCGCTCGCGCAAGCGCTGGCCGAGCTGGCGCCGTCGCCCTCAGACGCACCCAAGGAAACCGCGGATGCGCCGGCCGCGAAAAGCCAGCTCGCCCAGGGCGATTCGCTATCTCCGCTTGCCGCGGCCATGAGCTCCGGCAACCATAAGCCGCTGCCCAAGCTGCGCGCCCCCAGCGTCGTTGATTTGGCGATCCTCAAGCCGGACAGCGTCAACCCGGCGGTCCTGGCTCCGGCCCCGCCGCCTTCCGCCAGTGAGCGGGTTCTCGATGGCTCCAAAGAAGTCGCGCGCCTGGGACGGGAGGTTGTCTGGCCGGCGATGAAGCAGCGCGGCGAAACCGCTGTTTCGTGGGCCCGCACGGACGTACCGCGGCTATGGATCCAGGGGCTCGACTGGCTCCGACCGCGGCTGCCTCCCAAGCTGCGGGGCCTGCCGCAGCGGACCTTGGGCTTGGCGATCGGCGCCGTGATTGGCTTGGTGGTGCTCCTGCTCCTCATCGCCATCTGGCCCAGCCGCCCGGCGCCTAAGCCGACCGCTCCGGTCAAGTCCGCCCTGACCGGCTTTGCCAGCGAGCGGGAGATGGAGCAAGGCGTCGAGCAGGGACCCGCGGCGCTGGCGGCGCTGGTCGCCAAGTATCCTAAGGATGCCCGCTGCCACCGCGCGCTCGTGCGCGCCTACGCCGCCAAGAAGAACTATGTCGAGGCGCTGCGGGCGCTGGTCCCGCTGCTCCAGCTCGACCCGAGCGCGCAGTCGGATGAGGCGATGAGCCAGGTCGTCGCGGACGCGGTCTTCGTCCCGGAGATTTCCGACTCCGCGCTGGCGTTTCTGGAGACCGCGATGGGCGCGCACGGCGTCGATGTGCTGCTCGCGCTCGCTGACAAAAGTCCGCCGGAGCCCCTGGCCGCGCGCCTGAACCAGAGCCTTGCCAAGGACGTGGTGCGTCAGAGCGCTTCGCCAGAGACGCTGCTGCTCCTCGACCTGCGCGCTGCGACCCGCTGCGAGCAGAAAAAAGCGCTGCTGCCGCGAGCCGGCCAGCAGGGCGGCGCCCGCGTGCTGCAGTACCTGCGCGGCCTCCAGTCTCCCGTAGGCTGTGGCGCCGGCGGCAAGAGCGACTGCTGGCCGTGCTTGCGCAAAGGCCCGGCGCTGCAGAGCGCCGCTTCAGCCATCGAGCAGCGCGGCGGCGTCGCCCCCTGACTTCACCACCACCGCTGAAAGTCTGCTCCGCGCGCCGCGCCGTCATTGTGTCCGCAGCGTAGGCGGCGGGAGGCCGGCCGCTGCGGATGCTCGATTCGGCATACGCGACGAAGCGGACACTGGCCGGCTTGATGTCGCGGTGGATGACGCGCTTGGCATGCGCGCACTGCAGAGCGTGCAGGAGGCCGATGAAGATCTCCATGCGGTAGTCGATCGTGTAGCGCTCCAGGTATTCGGGGTCGCCGGCCTGCAGCTTGCGGATGACCTTCTCCAGCGTTTCGCCGTCGATGTATTTCATGACGAAGAAGATCTGTCCGTGCTGATCGACCCCGACATCATGGATGGGCACGATGTTGGGGTGCTCCAGCTGGCCGATGGTGCGGATCTCGTCGATGAAGCGGGCGACGCCGGCCGGGTTCTGGGTGCTGGGGACCATCTGCTTGACGGCGACGGTGCGGCCGATGTCGTTGTCTTGCGCCAGGTTGACCTCGCCCATGGCACCGGCGCCCAGGTGTTTTACCCGCTGGTAGCGCGCCTCCGCGCGCGGCTTGAACTGGATCTCCACCCCCGCCCCTTCCACCTTGGGCAACACGGTGATGTTGCGCAGCGGCGTCGTGCCGTTGCCGGGTCCCCAGCTCGCGCCGGAGAGCTCGGCCGCACTGCCGGCGGCGGACGCCGCGGCGTCGTACGGGGCGTCGTGCCGCTTCGCCCTGGGATCCAGCTGCGTGGCCATCAGATCGGAGTTATTGCCTGGCATCACCGATGCTTCCGCTGAAGCAGACTTGAGCGCGGTGCTCATGAGGGGACCTCGCCGATAGCTACCTGCAAAGCTAGCTCAAGGCGTCCATTATAGGCCAAGCCGAAACAATCTGCGACTGCCCCGCTCACCGTCGGAATTTCGGACTGATTCTGGCCAAGGACCAGGCGCCGCGGTCCGCCGCCGCGTCATCGCCCGCCGCCGCGAGCCGCGGTGTCAGCGCCGCCCGGGCCTAGCCGGCAAGCAAGGCCCATCACCGACAATCACGCCTTCGGGTTTCAGGTCTCTATGGAGAATTCATACCCAAGCCTTCGTCGCGGAATAAACCTTTCCCGGCCGCTGTGGAAAGTCTTGGAACCAACGTCGGTTCCAAGCGCGATTTCAGCTGCAGGTTCTCAGCGCTCGGGAACGGCGGTGCCGGTCTGCTCCGGATCGAGCAGGCTCCCGAGGTTGTTAGCGGTGACATCGCGATTGCCGAGCTGGCCGGTCTCCTGCCCGAGCCAGTTCCACTCGATGAACTTCACGATCGACGAGTGCTCCAAGGGCAGATGGGCGATGTGATTTTTGCGCGCGAACCGCCCGATGGCGATAAACGGCAGCCGCGTCCCGAAGGGCTGGCCGTCGACCTGACTATTAGGCGGCGGCGCGAGATGATCGAAGTATCCTCCCCCCTCATCGTAGGCGAGCAGGATGAGCGTACTTCCGCCGTATTGCGAGCCGCGGATCTGCTCGACCAGCGCGCTCACAAAAGCGGTGCCATCGCTGATCGTCGATTCTTCGCCCGGGTGCTCGGACTTGTAGCCCAGCGCCTTGACGAAGCTCACCGCGGGCAGGGCGCTATCCTGCATGTTCTGGGTCAGCTCTTCCAGGTCGCGCATGTATATGGGGTTGTCGCGGAAGGCGGGGTAGTACTGAAAAGGAATATCGCTCGGGTCGAAAACGCACGGGTAGATGCCGACTCCCAATCGGCAGTCCTCCGGCGGCCGCGGGCACTTGTCTTGGCGATTGGAATCCGCCATGACCTTGTAGCCCTCCGCATAGAAGGCCCAGCTCACTTGGCGCGCGGCCAGCAGGTCGCCGATCGTCTGTTCGGTAAACTGCATCCGGTCCGGATTGAATCCGCAGCGGCTGCCCACCGAGTCCGGATCAAACTGATTGTCAGCAAAGACGAAGCGGGCCCGCGCCAGGTACATGTCGTTGGAAGAGGAGGCCCCGGCCACGGGCTGAAAGTAATGATCGGCCAGCGCCCCATCGGCCGCCAGCTGCCAGTAGGGCTGCAGCAGCGCTGCGGAGGCGACGGCGAAGTTGCGCGGGCTGCCGCACTGCCGGCTGGCGACAAACTGATCCATTTTGCCGCCGTTTATCTCTTCGACCTCGCAGCGCTGATTGTGGTTGGGGCTGTAGGCGGCGTTTTCTTCATCGGTCAGCTCCGTCGGCGCGATGCCGGTGCCGGGATCCTTGTCCGGGATCGCCTCGCAGCAGGCCGGCCCGGTATCGCAGGCGGGGTCGGAAAAGGGCGCGGCCGTACAGTATCGGCCAAAGTAATTATCGAAGGTGTGGTTCTCCTGCACGATGACGACAAGGTGCTTGATGGCGGAAGCGGATGGGGGAGCGCTCTCGTCCGGCGAGCGGGTGCAGTCCGCGGATGAGCCGGCGACGATGCAGGTAAGCAGCCAGGGAAATAAGCGTTGCATGGCCGGAGTATAGGCCGGCTTTGGATTTCCATAGACCGCCTCGTCGGAGAAAGTTTTTTCTGGGAATTCGGCCGCCGCTTCGGCGACCGAGCGTACGTTCCTCTATGATCTGTTCGCCGGCTCGCTCCGTCGCCGCCCCGGTTTCCAGCATGCGCCCCCGGGGGCGGGTACGCTCTGGAACAAACGGCGCGTCGAGTCTCCCCGCATCCTTTCTGCGCCAGAGTGAAGCTTCGCGCAGTAGGGGTGAATCCTGCCAGGCAGGGCTTTCAGGCGATGCTTTCAGGCTATGATAGATCGGCGATTTATTGCATGGGAGAGCGTATGCGTTCCGTTTGGGGTCTGCTGCTCATGCCGATTCTTGGCGCAACCATGGGCTGCGATGCACTCTGGCGCTCTTTTACCCATCCAAACCCTGAGAACTGCCAGCCCGATCCCGCCCTGTGCGACGACGGCTGGGAATGCAACCTGCAAAGCGAAGTATGCGAGCGGTCGGCCGACCTGCCGACCTTGTCGTCGTATACCTTGGCCCAGCAGGCGGAGATATTGGCCAGCGATGGCGCTGCCTTCGACATGTTTGGCAGCGCCGTATCGCTGTTTGGGGATACGGTGCTGATTGGCAGCCCGGCCGCCGCCATCGGCGGGCAGTCATCGAGCGGCGCGGCGTATGTGTTCGCGCGCGATCCGGATCTTGGCACCTGGAGCAATCAAGCCAAGCTCGTGGCGAGCGATTTCGGGACCGGGGACCTGTTCGGGAGCAGCTTAGCCCTGTACGGGGATACCGCGATTGTCGGCGCGTATGCTGCGGATTTCGGTGGGAATGGCGGGGTCGGGGCGGCTTACGTCTTTGTGCGCAGCTCCGGTACTCCCGCGTTCGTGCAGCAGGCCATGCTGTTCGCCAGCGATCGCACAAGCGGTGATGTTTTTGGCAGCTCCGTCGCCCTGGCTGGAGATACCGCCCTCATCGGCGCCCGGCTGGTCGATGCCGGCGGGCAGAAAGACGCCGGCGCCGCGTATATCTTTACCCGCCAGTCCGGCGGCAGCACCTGGGTCGAGCAGGTGCCGCGGCTGACCGCTGGCGATGGTCATGCCTATGACATGTTTGGGTACGCGGTGGCGCTGTCCGGAGACACGGCGCTCATCGGTGCGCCTGCCAGCATGACGACCGATGGGGCGGCCTATGTCTTTGCGCGCAACCCGAGCAGCGGGCTGTGGACGCAGCAGGCCAAGCTGGTCAGCAGTGATCACAAACCCGGGGATCTGTTCGGCTATGCGGTTGCGCTCGATGGCGACACGGCGCTCATCGGCGCGCCGAACGCCGATGACGGCAGCAAGTCTGCCGCCGGCGCCGCCTACGTCTTTGTGCGGGATGCGGCAAGCGGCAGCTGGACCGAGCAGGTCCGCCTGCTGGCCGCCGACAGCACAACCTGGAATGGCTTTGGCTCGCAGGTCGCCCTCAATGAGGACTGGGCGGCAATCAGCGCCCCAGTGGCGACGGTCAATGGCAACTTCAGCGCGGGCACAGTCTATTTGCTGCAGCGGCCGGCGGGAATTGCGGCGGGGGCATCTGCCTTCCAGCAGCGGCTCTCGGCGACCGACGCGGCGTCGATGGATAGGGCGGGCGTCGGCTTCGGGCTATCGGGTGATACGGTGGCGGTTGGCGCGCCGGCGAAAGATAGCGGCAGCAACATGGATGTCGGCGCCGTCTACATCTTTCAGGAGTATAAGCACAACGGCAGTCCGTGTACCGCGGCGACCCAGTGCCTCACCGGTTTCTGCGTCGATGGCGTGTGCTGCGACAGCGCCTGCGGCGGCGGTGATGACACCGACTGCCAAGCCTGCAGCGCCGCCGCCGGGGCGCTCATTTCGTCTGCCAGCGATGGCACCTGCCGTCCGAGCCGCCCCGGACGCCTGTGCCGTGCCAGCCGCGGCGGTGCCGATGCGCCGGAGGGATGCGATGGGCAGTCGCTAAGCTGCCCTGAAGATAGGTGACGCCGATCCGGCCCACCGCTGCGCCGCCGCCAGAAACTTTCCACAACTTCATAGGAAGACATATTTCTCGACGGGGATTTTAGGCATCACAGGTCTCTATGAACAGTACCGCGCGGCGTGACCGGACCGGGGGATTTTCCGCTTCGTCGGCATGGCGGGGAAAAAGCGCGCTCGCGTCCGCAGTACGAGCGGCGAGAGCTCAGGAGCGTGCGGATTTTTTGCCGGCGCTCCGTTTGGTCGGCGCCTTGGCTGCGGCGGGGGCAGGCGGCTCGGGCGGCGCGAAGATCGCGATGAAGCGCGGGTCGTTGGCGAGCGGCCGAAACATCGGCTCGTCGCGCATTTGCTCCGGCTTATCGTAGCGATGCGCGATCGCAAGCCGCAGGTTAGAAAGGACGTGATCCGGCTGGCCAAGCTCCATGTACAAGCAGGCCGCGTTATAGAAGATCGCTGGATTCCGCGGGCCGTGCGGCAGCGCGTGGGCGAGAAATCGTTCCGCCTGCGCGCGATCGAGCGGCAGCTTGCTGTTGTCTTCCATTCGCACCCACAGTGCGTTGCAGTAGGCCGACAGGTCCAGGCCGGGACAGCCGAGGAGCGCGTCAAACAGCGCGATGGCCGGAGCGAACCGCCCCTCCCGCGCCAGGTTGTGTCCGAGCAGACCCAGCTCGTTGGCGAGCTCAGAGTCGGCATGGGCGCGCCGCGCCACCTGGATCAGCACATCTGGCAACACATCGGTCGCCACCGCTGCTAACGAAGCGCCATCAGGCTGCGGCTTGGCCCGGAGCGCCGCCGCCGCAAGGCACGCACCCAGCTGTGCCGGAACTTTTTGCTGCGCCAAGATCGGCTCCGCCGCGCGCAGCAGGAGCTGCTTCGCGCTGTCGTCCAGCGTGCGCGCGGCTTCGGCAAGAGCCTTGAGGGTCGCCGGGCGGAGCACCGGCCGCGCATGGATTAGACGCAGGAACGCCTCCGCATCCTGCGCCCGCAGCGCTGCCAGTTCCCGGCGTCCCGGCTCCAGCCAGTCCATGAAATGTTCGGGCAGCGGGAGGGGCGACTTGCCTTCCAGGCCGGCCCGGAGGATGCCGCGCAGCATGAAGCTGGCCTTGGTCTCATCGTCAAGCGCCAGGATAGGCTCCAGTTGAGCGAGAAGCTGCGGCAGCTGCTTCATGCTCCATCTATGCCAGGCCGACAGCGCGGTGCCGCCGGACTCACCGTCCTCGCCGCGGTAGGCTACCAGGATCGGACACTGGGCATGCGCCAGATTCAACCACTGTTCGATCGCCTGATTAAACTTTCGCACTTGCGAGGTGGCGGCAAAGAAGAAGCGGCCGCCGAGCTCCGCAAAATCGTCATCATCGTCGTCATCATCGCCCGCGTCGCCCGGATCGGCGGCGTAGGTCGCGGCGATGACGACATGGGCGAACTGGCCGCTGGCCACCATCAGCTGCTCGCCTTCCCAATCGATCGAGTCGCGCAGCGGCGCCGGCACGCCTTTGCGAATCGCGGCTTTCTGCGCCCGCGATGGGGTGCGCGCGAACCGGACGTGTACCCCCGCCCATTCGAAGTACGTAGCCTCACCTGCACCGACAAAAGGGAAGGCATAAGGAGCAGGCCGGAGGCGCTTTTTGGCAGTCATGACAATCCCCCGTCCCGATGATACGCGATCCGCCGCCGCCGATGTTCCAGCGCCGCTTCGTCTGCGCGCGCCGGAGCTGGAAAATAAGCCGATGCCTACCGCGCCGCGGCGAACAGTCCGAGGAGAACGGCACACACCCGTAGCCCGGATGGATCCGCAGATGATTCGGCAGATCCGCGTATCCTCAGCGCTGCAGTACCGACAGACCTTACAAGGGCGGCCCTGTCGTCAAATCCCCGTCCCGTGCGATCCGGATCACAGCCGCAGCCGATAGCTGGCGGGAATGTGGGAAAGTGGATGCGCGAAACCCAGCTGCGCGGCGCATCGAATCGCGCCGCCGATCAGCGGGCAGAATCAACCAAGGAGCTTGCGCAAGGGGAGGGGCCGGATACGCCGGCCGGCGTGTACGGCGAAGGGCTACGGGCGGTGCGTGTCTGCGACCAGGGCCGCGGGGACGGGATCGCCGGTCAGCGACTCGAGGAACGACACGAGGTCTTTTTTCTCTTGGCGCGACAGATGGAGCGGGTAGATCTCCTTCGGGCCGCCCAGGAAGGTGCCGTCCGGATCGCCGCCGCGATCGTAAAACTCTACGACCTCGGCAAGCGTGGCGAACTGCCCGTCGCGCATATAGGGACCGGTCTCGGCGACGTGGCGCAGCGCCTTGGTGCGCCAGACGCCGACCGGCAGCGTGACGCCGCAGTAGCCATCTAGCCGCTTGGTGTGGCGATCGTCGCTGTAGGGCCCGTTGACGTTGAACTCGCTGCCGCAGATAAACGCCTGATTGAACGTCCGGCCTGTCTCATTGGGATCGGCATGCGGCGAGCGGGCGGTGTCGATCTTCATGCCGATGACGTGGAAGTTGTCATCCGAGAAGTTGGGACCGTTGTGGCACTTGATGCAGCCGGCCTTGCCGACAAACAGCCGCAGGCCGCGCTTGGCGCTGCTACTGATGCAGCTCGAATCGCCGGCCACGAACCGATCGAAGGGGGCGTTGCGGCTGACCAGCGTGCGTAGGTACGCCTCCATCGCCTTGCCGTAGTTGGCGAGGATGCGGTTGACGGTCTCCTTGTCGCGCGCCGTCATGTTGTCAAAGCTCGGCTGCCCGGGGAGTCCGGTGGCCGGGAAGCGCCGGTAGTCGGAGAGACCGGGGTCAAGCGGCCACTCGGGGAACGCCGCGCGGTAGTCCGCGGCATACGTATTGAAAATAAGGTGGGCGAGCTGCAGTCGGCTGCCGTTCTGCACCGGCGGTCCTTCGGGCTCGCTCTGCGCGTCGAACCACTCGGAGTCTGAGTAACCGTCGTTTTCCCGCCAGTGCGGCGCATCGCGGCCGCCGGGCGCCTGCTGATAGAACACGGTGTTGACGATGCTGGACACATTGCGCGTCATCCACGCCGAGCCGAGCGCCGTGGCGTTGGGGATCAGGCCGCCGTTGTTGGAGCGGATGTCAAAGAGCCACTTGGAGGCCGGCATATGGCAGTCCGAGCAGGCGATCTTGTTCGTCGCTCCGATCGGACCAAGCTGTCCCTCCGCCGCGGTTCCGGCCTGAATCGGTCCGGCGATGCGCTTGTCGAAAAACAGTCGATGTCCCAAGGACGCGGCAGCCGGGCTATCCGCGTACTTGTTAGTGGTATCGATCGGCGGCGCCGGCAGTGGAGAGAGCGTGTTCATCTGCCGCCACTCAGTCGCCGAGAACTCCTCTTGCGCCAGGGAGTCCAACGTCTCATCCGGCTGATTCTCCGGAGAGGAATTCGACGATAGGCAGCCGGTAGTCAGCGCCAGTCCCACGGCCGAAACAGAGACGAAGGCTTGCAGCAACAACGGTCTCATTCACACCTCCTCATAGTTCCCAGACACCTATTCCACGCTACGCGAAATCCTCCCCTGCGCACAGACAAATTGATCGCTCTCTATTTTCTGTCTAGTTTCGCGGGCAGACGAATCTGAGCTGGCGCAAGATGCATCGGACTTGACGCGGTAGGAGTAATATTTTTATCGAAAAATCTCCGATTACGTTCTCAGAGTGAATCAAAAGTTTTGAGTTATATCGTCGCTGAGATAATCGATTCAGAGTCCGGTCGAGCGCAAAGGCGATCAATAGCTGATGGCGGCACCGCACCGCTGCGGCGATCGGCGCTTTTCGAAAATGTGACCGATGGACAGACCACTGTCAGGAGGTTCCCAAGGACGGAAGGGGAGGGTGGGAACGATCTCGAGATCGGAAGAGCACACGTCTGAACTCCAGTC
>CALFML010000013.1 GCA_937879845.1 uncultured Myxococcales bacterium | reverse complement strand
AGCCGCGCGGGAAGCGCGCGGTGGGGGGAGGCTCCGGCCGGCTCTGCCGGGCGGAGGGGGGCGGGCAGAGCCCCCAGTTTCATAATAGCTCGCAGAGCCGCCGCCATCGCTTGCTGCCGCATGACTCCCACCATCCGCGGTCGCCTCCCCTTTCCTACCCCGGTCCCCCGGCCAGGCCGCTTCGCTGCAGCAGCGGCTCGATGAACGTTTGCGGCAGCTCGGAGTGCCCGACCGCCACTCGCTGGATCACGACCTTGGCGTCGCTCAGCGCCTCAGGCGCAAGCGGCTCGTCCGTGGTGAAGACCAGCGACTCCGGCAGCTGCAGCCGCGCCGCCGCCGCCCGCGCCTTCTGCGCCTGGGCCCGCGACTGCTCGGCGGTGCCGCCGCCGCGCGTGTACAGGTTGAAAAAGCGCCGCGCCTGGCCAAGCCGCTGCTCATCCGCCGCGCCGGTGGCCAGCTCCGCGAGGGTGTCGGTGAGAAACGCCGTAAACTCCTCCTCGTGGCCGTAGAGCGAGTCGAGGAGATAGAGCTCATCCACCCGCAGCCCGCCCCCCAGCGCCATCGCTGCCGCCGCATGATATCCGCCTGAGTGCGAGATCAGCACGAGCCGCTGCAGCGCCGCGGTCTGCAGCCCGTCTAGCGGCGCGGGCAGGCGCGCGAAGATCTCATCGAGCAGCGACCGCAGCGCTCCCGGCGCCGCCAGCCGGCCCGGGTCGGCGTTGTGAAAATTATAGTGCAGCTCGGGCACGACCAGCAGCGCGTTGCGCTGCGCCCGCCCGAGCTGCCCGAGCAGATCCGCCACCGGAAACGCTTCGTCGGCCGGGGTCGCGCGCACCACGTTCTCGATGTTGTTTTTGATCCCGTGGAGGTAGACCACGACGGAAAGGGCGCTCGCGGCAAACGTCGAAGGGGCGTGGACCAGCGCGGCTGGGTGCTCCCAGTCGTCGGAGGCGCCGCTGCGCAGGCCGTAGAGCAGGGTGTACTCGGGCAGCACCGCCACCGCGGCGTAGCCGTCTTTTTGCGCCTGCCTGAGCGTCTGCTCTCCGACGATGCCGTCGGCGCGCATGCCGTGCAGGCTCTGGTAGCGGCGGGTCGCCGCGGCGGTTGCCTCGTCAAAGACCGCGCATGCGCCGGTGTCGCCGAGCTCCGCCGCCTGCAAGAGCTGCTGCGCCAAAAGGAACTGCTGCCAGCTGCGCAAAAGCGGCCCGGAGGACCCAAGCTGCATCCACATCGCACCCTCTTTCGGTCTTCCTACTAGCTATCGTAGCGTGTTTTACCCATCGAGCACGTGGCCTTGTTCCGCCCATCGGGCCGCGGGCCGCCGCTACGCCGGCGCCGCGACAAACCGCTTCCCTTTTGCCGCCGCCTTGGGCACAAGCTGACCGGACGCCGCGCCCGCGGCCCTTCGCCCATGCCGACGATCCGTCTCACCCTCGCCTATGACGGCACCGACTTTGCCGGCTGGCAGCACCAGAAAAACGGGCTGTCGGTGCAGGAAGCGCTGGAGACCGCCCTCTGCAAGATCATCGGCCGCCCGGTCGCCTGCCGCGCCGCCGGCCGCACCGATGCCGGCGTTCACGCCATGGGCCAGGTTGTCAGCTTCCGCCTCGGCTGCGTCCCTCCCGATGCCGGCGTCCCGGCCGCCGCCGCCGCACCGGCGGCCCCCCCGAGCAGCCGACCGGCGGCCGCGCCGCCCCCGACCGGCGGACATCCAACCGGCGGGCATCCAACCGGCGAACCCCCAACCGGCGAACCCCCAACCAGCGAACCCCCAACCAGCGAGCCCCTAACCAGCGAGCCCCTAACCAGCGAGCCCCCAACCAGCGAGTCCCCAACCAGCGAGCCCCCGACCGGCGAGCCCCCGACCGGCGAGCCCCCAGCCGGCGAGCGGGTCGTAACCCTGCGCTCGATCATCCGCGGCACCAACTACCACCTGCCGCCCGCCATCCGGATCCTCGACGCCCAGCTTGCCGCCGATGAGTTCGACGCGCGCTTTTCCGCCAGCGGCAAGCTTTACCGCTACCAGCTGTGGAACGCCCTGACCGAGTCGCCGCTGCACGCCCGCACCCACTGGCACCTCATCGCCCCGCTGGATCTCGCCGCCATGCAGCAAGCGGCGGCGCGGCTGGTCGGCCACCACGACTTCCGCGCCTTCCGCTCCGCCAGCTGCGAGCGGCTGACCACCCACCGCACCATGCACCGGCTGGCGGTCGTGCGGCAGAGCGACTGCCCCGCGGCCGTGCACATCGAAGTGGAGGCCACCGCCTTCCTCCGCAACATGGTCCGCATCCTCGCCGGCACCCTGGTCGATGTCGGCCGCGGCCGACTCACCCCGGCGGCGGTCGCGGCGCTTCTGCACAGCGGCGACCGCACCCGCGCCGGACCGACCGCCCCGGCGCACGGGCTCATCCTGTGGCGCGTCGACTACGGTCCGCGCAGCGGCCTGTAGCCGGCGGCCTTACGCCCTCACCCCGCGCGCAGACCGGCGAGCAGCGCCCCGAGCTCCGGCTGCTTCTGCCACACATAAAGAACCAGCGCCAGCACCGCCAGCCCGAGCAGGCACGCCGCCGCCACCTTGAGGTAGCTGTACGGCGCTTGGCCGGTTACCTCTCCGGTCTGGCCGCTCACGACGAAGCGGTACAGCCGGCCTTGGTAGCGGTACGTCGCAAGCCAGGCGGGTAAAAGCGCGTAGCGGAAGGTCTCATCGCTGTAGCGGTTGCGGACCGTCAGGTTGCGGTGCGTGTCGCCTTCGACGGCGGCGGCGCAGCGCTCGTGCTGTTCGGCATCCAGGCGCTGGCGGGCGCGCAGGTGGCCGGCGCCGAGCTCCACGGCGTAGGCCTCGGCGGCAAAGCCGGCCAGGTAGCCGTCGGCGTAGGGGACGAGCCGCCGCAGCTCGTAGCTCGCCAGCCGCTCGGCCAGCGCCCCTTGCAGGCCCTGCGAAGCGCAGACCAGCACATCGCGATATACGTCGGAGCGCTGCCCGTGCGCCGACCGCCAGCGCGTCTTGCGCACCCGCCGCCGCCGCCGCGTGGCGGGCAGGACCGGCCCGCCGAAGATGCCCCCGTCGTCCGATCGGTCGTCGTCCTCATCGTCGTCGTCGTCGTCGTTCGCGCCGCCGCCGTCGGCCCCTCGCGACTGCGGCCGGACATCGCCGAGGATGCCGTACTCGTCGCGGGCGCCGTCCACGTAATAGTAACGTCCGGCCTCGGCCGTCCACTGCGACTCCACCCGCGCGCCGAAGATCCAAAACGGGATGTAGACCCCCTGCAGCTGCTCCAGCTCCGCCAGGTGGACAAGCTCGGACGGCCGCAGCCACAGGGCCTTGAGCCACCGCGCAAACGCCTGCGCCGCCGCCCGCCGATCGAGACAAAACGGCAGCACCGAGTCGGGCAGCAGCGGCCGGCCGGTATCCGTCACCGGCCGCACGCTGGCCAGGCCGCAGAAGGCGCAGGTTGCGGCGATCGCCTCGGGGCTGACCATCACCGTGGCACCGCACCCTTGGCAGCGCAAACCGGCGGCGGGGACGGCGCCTTGGGCCGGCGGACCGGCGGCGCGCAGCCCATCGGCCAGCGAGCGCTCGCCGGGGTGCGGCGGCGTCGGGCCCGGCGGCACCTCGCGCATGCTGCCGCAGTACTTGCAGTGCAGCATCCCGCGCACCGGATCGAAGGTCTGGGCGGCGTGACAGTTGGCGCAGGGAAACCGCGAGCCAGCGCTGGCACCCGCAGAAGCGCGATCGGGGGAATCGGCCATCAGTCGCTCCGGCCTTCTTTTGCCATGCTGGCTAGCGTAGCGCAAACCGCCCCGGTCCGGTCGCGGCTACTCGTCGGCGCCGTTTCGGACCGTCTCCATAAGGAGCTCGAACAGACCCTGGGTATCGATGACCACATAACAGATCGCCGCCGCCGCCAGCGCCCGCAGCAGCAGTCCGATGCCGACGTGCGCGAGCTGCCGCAGCGGTCCGCCGCGTTGCCCAGCCGCCGCCCGCTGCGCCGCCGCTGCCGCCCCCAGCCAGTTGAGCGCGACCCCAAGGCCCGCGAGCAGCAGCACCGGCACCAAGTACAGCCCGCCCTTTATCGCCAGCGAGACCAGCACCATGAACGCCGCCACCGGCGTGTAATAGAAGACCTCGAAGGGCGGCGGCCACAGCATCCGCCGGCCCTTGGCCAAAAGCCCGAGCAGCAGCACGCCCAGATAACCGAGCGCCAGCCGGAGCCACAGCCGCCGGTGGTCGAGCTCGCGGCAGTGGGCAAAGCCTTCCGCGGCGGCGCTAGTCCAGATGAGGCCCTGGCGCTGCGCCAGCGCGGCAAGGTGGGTCCGCGCCTTTGTGCACGCCCCTTTTTCGATGAGCGCGTCGGCTTGCGCCTTATGGCCGTAGGCCGTCCACTCGCTGGCCGGAAAGCGCGACGCCAGGGCGGAAAAGGTCGCCGCGGCCGCCGCCTCCTGCCCGGCCCGCAGCTGCGCCGAGGCCAGAAGATACAGCGTCTGATCCGCCAGGGCGAACTCCGGCCGCTCCCGCGCAAGCGCCGCAAGCTCGCGGATGCGATCCGCGCTGCTCTCCTGGGTCGTGCGCAGGATGTGCTGGAAGCGCGTCAGGACATCGGCGCCGGTGCGCAGCCCTTGGCGCAGCTGCGCCAGCCGGCTCTCCGCCCGGCGGACCAGGCGGCTGCTGGGGTAGCGCTGCAAAAGCTCGGCATAGAGCTTTTGCGCCTGCTCCGGGCGCCCCAGCTGCTCGTCGCTCAGCTGCGCCGCTTCGAACAGCGCTTCGGGAGCGATTTCATCCTGCGGCAGTTCCCGCGCCAGCTGCTCCAGCGCCGCCGCCGCCGCCGAAGCACCGGCGGCGTCCGGCGATTTCCCCGCCGTGTAGAGCCGCAGCGCCGCCTCAAAGCGCGCCTGGCCGCGGCTCGCGTCGCCAGCGCCGGACGCAGTACCGCCTTGGGCGCCGCCCTCCCCCGCCGGACCTTCCTCCACCTGGCCGGTCGGGACGCCGCCGTCCGGCTCCGCCGCTCGGCTCTGCCCGACGCTCAGTCCCAGCAAGCAGGCCGCGGCGATAAGCCCCGCCCCGCCCCGTCGCGCCCGGCGGAGCGACGGCCGACCCGGCTCAGTTGATGGCGTGCGGCAGCGCCAGAACAAACGGCGAGATGACGGCATCAAACGAGGTCCCGTCGGGCCGCACCATCTGGTAGGTACCCGCCATGGTGCCAAACTGGGTCTTTAGCATGCAGCCGGAAGTGTAGTTGAAGCTCTGTCCCGGCTGGAGGTTCGGGGTCTCACCGACGACCCCCGGCCCGCGCACCTCTTCGACGTGCTGGTTGCCGTCGGTGATGATCCAGTGCCGGGTGACAAGCTGCGCCGGCTCCGAGCCGTCGTTGCTGATGGTGATGTTGTAGAGGAAAAAGTACATGCCGGCGCTCGGCTGCGAGCGCTCGGGCGCGTAGCGTGTGCGGACCTGGACGCGGATGCCGTTTGTTGTGGTGTCAGACATGAATGCCGGCCTTTTAAGCGGGCAAGGTACTCGCAAACACGCCGCCGCAGCGAACGAAATCGCTGCCGGGCTCGCAGCCGCGCGCCGGACTTTTAGAACGCCGCTCAAAACCTACTGCGGCGGCCATCCACAGCGGCCCCCGGGCTCACGGCCACAAGGCCGCTCCGCGCGCCGGCCACCGCAGCCCCGTCCTTCCTCGCTACGGTTTTGCGCGGCGTTTTTAGCGGCTGCCGGGCGCGCCGGTCGGCGGAGAGCCGGCAGCTGCATCCCCTGCCGGGGCCGCCGGGGCGACTGGCGTCGATGTAAGGCTCGGCAGCGGACCCGCCGGGGCTGCGCCATCGCTGGGCGCGGTTCCCGCCGCAGGCGCTGTCCCGGCCGGAACGCCGCCGATTGCCGCGGCGCCCCCCGCTGTAGCGGCTCCGCCGGATGCCGGAGCGCCGCTCGGGGCCGGCGCAGCAGGCGGCGCGGCGATGAACTTCTCCAGCCGCACCCGCTTGCCACCTTCGAAGTGCTCGACCAGGTCGGGCTTGCCGTCGAAGTCGACGTCGAGCTCCTGGCGCACGAGCTGCCCGCCTTCGTAGTAGCTCTTCATATCGGCGAGCCCGTCGAAGTCGTGATCGAACTCCTCACGCAGCTTGCGGCCGTGGCTGTCGAAGTAGACCAGCATGTCCTTGCGGCCGTCGGCGTTGAGGTCGAGCTCCTTGCACGACAGGACGACCCCGCCCACCTCCGGACTGCGCACGAAGATCTTGGCGATGTCGTTTTTGCCGTCGCCGCGGAAGCTGCTGACCTCCACCCGGTCCGCCCCGGCGCGGGCGCATAAAAGCTCCGGCTTCTTGATCGCGTCGGCCGCGCCCCCTGTCTCCCGCGTCGAGATCCCGCAGCCGCCCACCGCCAGCAGCAGTCCGGCGCCTAGCCACACGCCGAGCGTCCGCCGCGCCGCGCCGCGCCCCAGGCTCTTCCCTGCTGTCTCCGGCCGGGATCGCCGCGCCGAACCTCGCGAAACCAAGAAGCGCCGAGCGCGCCCGTGCCAGTACATAGAACGAGAATAGGCGTCGGCCAGCGGCGCGGCAAGAGATGCCTGCACGCACGCCCGCCGGCCCTTGGTGCACGGTCCCGCAGTCTGATGCCCAACGCGGAGGCGGGGAAGCTCTGCGCAGGGCCCGGATGTTCGCAGTCCGCGGCCGAAACCCCCCTCTCGACATCGCCCGGGCTTCGCGCTACAAAGCGGCATGAATTTTCCCTTGCTTCCCCTGGGAACCGTCGCGCGGCGCGTCGCCGCTCTGGCCTTGGCTGCCGTGGCTGCCGCCGGGGGGGCCCCAGGCCTCGAACGCAAGGCGCACGCCGCCGGCATGTTCGTGACGCCGCACGGGGCGCGGGCGCTCGGCCGCGGCGGCGCGCTGGTCGCCGGCGTCGATGATCTCAACGCGATCTATTACAACCCGGCCGGCGTCGCCGCCATCGACTACGGCGGCTCCGGCTGGAGCGGCCTTTTGGATGTCGGCTTCGTCCTGCAGCACGTCACCTACACGCGCGATGAAAACGGCATCATGCGCCCGCCGGTCAGCAACGACAACAACCCCCTGGGCGGCGCCCCCTTGGCGATCCCGCAGTTCGGCTTCGCCAAAAAGCTCCGGCGCTCCTGGGGCAGCATGTCGTTCGGCTTCGGCGTCTGGATCCCCTACACCGGCCTGCCGCGCTACCCCCAGGGCCAGTACGACACCGAGGAAAATCTCCAGAAGGTCCCCGATGTCTCGCCGCAGCGCTACCAGCTCATCTCGCTGCACGACGGCGATGTCGCGCACTCGACGCTGCTCGCGGTGCTGAATCCGGTGGCGGCGTTCAGCCTGCTCGGCGACAAGCTCCAGCTCGGCATCGGGCCGCAGCTGATGCTGGTCTACTTCCGCTCGCGCATCATGCTGTCGTCGTGCACCGGCGTCATGTGCCGGCCGGAGCAGACGGACTTCGACACCCTGGTGCTGGCGCAGGCGCTGGCGCTCACCCCGTCGTTCAACCTCGGCGCCATGTACCGTCCGGTGCCGTGGCTGCGCCTGGGTCTGGCGTTCCAGTTCCCGTTCTTTATCCGCAGCGCCACCGGGACCGTCGATGCCCGGCTGCCGGCCAACGAGCTTTTCAACGGCGCCCGCGTCACCGGCCGCGCCGCCGACCTGTCGCTCAACCTGCCGCCGGTGCTGCGCTTCGGCGTCGAGTTCGCCGCCCTGCGCAACCGCCTGCACATCGAGCTCGCCTACACCGCCGAGTTCTGGGTCATCCAAGATCAGATCTCGTTTACGCCCCAGGGCATCGCCATCGAGAACCTGAAGGGCATCGGCACCTACCAGCTCGGGCCGGTCGCCCTGGACCGGCAGATGCAGACCACCCACACCGTGCACCTGGGGCTGGAGGCGGTGGTCTGGAAGTACTTCGGGGCGCGCGTGGGCGGCATGTTCGAGACCTCCGGCATGCCCGATGCGACCCTCACCGTGCTGACCCCCGACGGCGACAAGGGAATGGTGTCGCTCGGGGTGTTCCTGCCCAAGGTGCACTTCGGGCATACCGACTGGCGGCTGGATCTCTCGTACGGGCGCATCATCCAGCCCGACCGGGTGATCGCCGCCGCCGACAGCAAGATCTACCCGAGTAACCCCATCCGCCCGCCCGCCACCTACCCGCCCGGCGTCGGCGGTATCGGCGGCGGCCGCTACGAGGTAAGCTACGATCTCATCTCGTTCGGCTTCTCCGCCGTACGCTGAGCGCCGCGCCGTCCGGCGCCCGGCGGCAAGGCCGCTGCAAATTACGATGACGACCCCGCTACTCCAAGCTGCCCTACAGTCCTGCGGCGACCCGGCGCGCTGGGACCGGCTGACCACCGCGCGGGTGCGCATGCGGGTGCGCGGCAACCTCCTCCTGAGCAAGTTCAAAAGCCCCCTGCTCCGCCCTTACACCGTCGAGGTCAGCACCAAGAAGGTGCAGGCGGTGCTGGCGCCGTTCGGGCCGGGCGGCGGCCGCGGCATCTTCGCCGGCGACTGGGTGCGCATCGAATCGCCCGCCGGCCGGCTCGTCGCGGAGCGCGGCGGCGCCCGCGCCCACGCCCGCGACCACCGCGTCTGGGACGACCTCGACCTGCTGTACTTCCTCGGTTACGCATTCTGGAACTACGTCAACACGCCGTTCCTGTTCCGCTGGGACGGCTTCCAGTGCACAGAGCTGGAGCCGTGGCGCGATCCGGCCACTGGGGCCCCGCTCCGCCGCCTGCTGGTGCGATTCCCCGCCGGGCTTCCGACCCACTGCCCGGAGCAGGTATTCTACTTCGATGAGCAGGCGACGCTCTTGCGCCTAGACTACACGGCGGACGTGTTCAGCCGTCGCATCCGCGGCGCCCACCTGTGCCTGCGCCCGCGCCGCTTCGACTCGGGCTTCGTGTTCGCCACCCACCGCCGCGTCGTCCCGTGCCGCAGCGATCTGCGGCCGCTCACCTTCGCCCCCGCGGCGATGGAAGGCTTCATCGACGACATGCAAGCGGAGTGAGGTTCAAAGGCGTGATCCGCGTGCTCAACCTGGTCAAGACCTTCGGCGCGGTGCGGGCCCTCGGACCCGTCAGCTTCACCATCCCGGCGGGCGCCCAGGTCGCCCTGCTCGGGGAGAGCGGCTCGGGCAAGAGCACCCTGCTCAACCTCCTTGGCGCCATGGAGACGCCGAGCACCGGGTCGGTGATCATCGACGACAAGGACACGGCGCAGCTCGGCGATGCGGAGCTGTCGCGCCTGCGGCTGCACAAGCTCGGCTACGTGCATCAGTTCTTCGATCTGGTCAGCGACCTGACGGCGCTGGAGAACGTCATGGTGCCGCTGTGGCTGGCGGGTGAGCGGGCGGCGGACGGGCGGGCGCGCGCGCTGCTCGAGACGCTCGGGCTCGGACACCGGCTGCGCCAGCTCGCCTCGGAGCTGTCCGGCGGCGAGCAGCAGCGGGTGGCTATTGCCCGCGCCCTGGCCCTCTCGCCGCGCCTGCTCCTGGCCGATGAGCCGTCGGGGAGCCTCGACAGCCAGACCGGGGCCCAGGTGGTGCGGCTGCTCACCGAGTCGGCGCAGCGGCTAGGGGCGACGCTGATCATGGCCACCCACAGCCAGGCGGCGGCGGCGCAGTTCGCCCACTTTATCCGCCTTCACGACGGCCAGCTGCAAGAAGCCAAGCTGCCGTCCAGCCCCCCGAGCTAGCCGGCCGTGAAACCGCGCTCCTCACCGCCGGCCGCACCGCCCGACCCGGACTCGCAGCCAGCGCCGCGGTCGGACGCGCAGCCGCTGCCCCAGGACGCCCAGTCCCTGTCGCAGAGCCCTCAGCCGCTACAGCAGGATGCTCACTCCCTGCCGCAGGACTCGCAGTCCCTGCCGCAGGACTCGCACTCCCTGCCGCAGGACTCGCAGTCCCTGCCGCAGGACGCCCAGTCCCTGCCGCAGGACGCCCAGTCCCTGTCGCAGGGCTGGCAGTCGCTGCCGCAGGACTCGCAAGCGCTGCCGCAGGGGGCTCCGGCGCCACCCGCTGCGCCGCCCTCGCGCGGGCCGCGGCTGTGGCTGCTATTGACGACGCTGCTGTTACGGCCGACGCTGCGCCGGCCGCTTCTGCTGATCGCCAGCCTGGTCGGGGTCGCGGCGGGAACCGCGATCCTGTGCGCCCTGAACCTGGCCAACGAGCGCGCCCTGCGCAGCTTCGAGGTCAGCGCCGCCGGCTTGCCCGGAGAAGAAGCCACGTCGACGCCGCAGATGCAGCTGCGCTCCCCGCGCGGCCGCATCCCGGTGACCCAGCTGGATCTGTGCCTGGCCTGGCTGCCGCACGGCGTGCATTGCCGCGGCGTGCTGCGCGACACCCTGCGCGTGCTCCCCGCCCAAGCGCCTAGCAATACCAATGCAGCGGCGGTGGAGGAAATCCTGCTCATCGGGGTGGACGGCGATCTCATCGCCGCCGGCGCCCCGCTGTTCTCGTCGGCCTTGTTGCCGGATCACCTGAATCTGCGGCTGCCCGACGGGCATGTGCTGCAGCCGGCAGCCTGGATTCCGGCCGCCGAGCCGCTGGTCGTGCTCGATTTCCCCGACGCCTGGGAGCTGGCGCAGGCGCAGCTTACGGCCGCCGAGCGGCCGCAGCCCGGCTACGACTACCTGGAGGTCCGCGCCCCGACGCCGCAGCTGCTCGCCCAGGTCCAGGCCGGCTTCACCTTCCCGCTGCGCCGCACCACCGCGACGCAGCAGCTGGAGTCGCAGAAGGCGCTCACCGCCACCTACCGCTTCAACCTGCGGGTCCTAGGCCTTGTGAGCATCCTCATCGGCGCGCTGCTCCTGCGCAACGTCGCGGCGCTCTATGGGCTGCTCAAGCGGCCGGTGCTGATGGTGCTGCGGCAGCTCGGCGCCTCGCGCCGGCTGGTCTTGGGGCTGCTGCTCGTCGAGCAGGCGGTGCTGGGGCTCATCGGCGGGGGCCTGGGGCTGCTGCTCGGGGTGCGGCTGGAGCGGGCGGTGAGCCAGCGGGTGCTGCAGACGGTGTCGGATCTGTACGTGAAGACCGCCGCGGCGCAGTCGGAGCTGTCATCGACCGCGGCGATCCTGACGGTGGCCGCGGGGCTCGGCATCTTCCTTCTGGCGGGCGCCCAGACGACTTGGCAGCTCGGGCGGGCGCAGCCGGCGGCGCTGCGGCGGCGGGCGGCGACCGCGCCGCGGCTGACCGGCTGGATCGTGGCGCGGACCCTGCTCCTCGTGCTCGCGGCGGCGGGGGTCATCGCCGCCGCCCCCTATGTGCGGCCGGTAGAAGTGCGCTGGCTGTCCGGGGCGGCGGCGCCGCAGCCGCTCATGGGCTACCTGGCGGCGGCGGCGGTGTTCGTCCTGTCCTATGTCCTCGCCGGTCCCGTAGAGTTCCTGACGGCGCGCGCCGCCACCGCCCTTACCGCCGGCGAGCGGGCACGGCGGGTGCCGGCGCTGGCGATCTCGGCGCGGCGGTCGCTGCGCGCAGGCGGCCGCGGCCAGGCGGCGGTGACGACCCTCGCCGGCGGCTTGGGCCTGGTCCTTGGGATCGAGCTCATGGTCGACGGTTTCCGCGAGAGCCTGGAGAGCTGGATCACCACCGTCTTCCAGTCCGACTGGGTCAGCGACGTGCGCGTCCTTCAGGGCACCGAGACCCGGCCGCGGCTTCTGGAGTCCGACCTCCAGGCGCTGCGCTCCTTCCCCGGCCTCGCCGGCGTCGACTGCATGCTGCGCGGCGACGGGGTGAGCAGCGGCCGTCCGGTGCGCATCGCCGGGATCGACAACTGGCAGGCGCCGGGTCAGAAGCCGCCGCTGGTCGCGCTGCAGACCCTGCCCGGCCTGACCGCGGAGTCGGCGCTTTCGCTCATGCAGAGCGATGAGCGCTACGCCATGATCAGCGAGCCGCTGGCCGAAAAGCACGGCAAGGGCCCCGGCGATGTCCTCAGCCTGGATATCGGCGCCGGGGCACCGCTCCGGCTCACCGTGGCGGCGGTGACCCGCGAATACTCGACCGAGCTTGGCTACGTCTACCTTTCGCGCCACACCTTCGCAAAGCGGCTGGGCCTGTCCGGCTGCCATGCCCTGCGGTTCTACGCCCGCCGCGACCTGACCGCCGCCGCCCGCGCCCGCCTGCCCGCCGAGCTTGCGGCGCAGCACCCGGAGCTCGGGCAGCGGGTGCAGCTGCTCCCCAACGCCCAGGTGCGCACCGCGGCCCTCAAGACCTTCGAGCAGACCTTCGCCGTCACCGCGATCTTGACCGCCCTGGCGGCGGCGCTCGGCGGACTGTCGCTGCTCGTGCAGGTCATCCAGAGCGTCGCCGAGCGGACGCCGGAGCTCCTGTCGCTGCGGCGGCTTGGACTTTGCCGCCTGGGCCTCTTGCGGCTGTGCGCCATGGACGTGCTGCTCGCCGTCGTGTCGGGGGTGCTGCTCGGGATCGTGTCGGGGGTGCTGCTCGGCTTCATCCTGTGCTTCGCCATCAACAAGCAGGCCTTCGGCTGGAGCGTCGCGTTCCTGACCCCGGCCTCGGTGCGCCACATGCTGGTCTTGGCCGTCGGCCTGGGCGCGGCGCTGTGGGCCGTCGGAGCCGTGCTGGCGGCGCTGGTCCTGCGCCGCACCAACCTACGGGTGACGCGGGAGTGACGCGGGAAGGATCGGTGCGCCATGAATAAGAACGCCGCTCAAAACCTACTCCGGCGGACAGCCGCGGCGGCCACCATGCACACGGCCCGGAGGCCGCTCTGCGCGCTTTTCACCGCGGCTGTCCATCCGCGCTCCGGTTTTAAGAGGCGTTCTAAGTCCGCTCCGTCGAGGCACACGGCGATCCTGCTGGCGCTCCTTGCTGCCGCCTGTCGCCCGGCCCCCGCCGCCAGTGAGCCGCCGCCGGTGCAGCGCCATAGCTACACCCCAGCCGCCCCGGAGCGGCTGCTCCGCTTCCCGCTCGATCATGGACCGCACCGCGAGACGGCCATCGAGTGGTGGTACTTCACCGGCCATGTCCTGCAGGGTCGCGCCGCCGGCCAGGATGCCCCCGCCCCTGCCCCGCCCACCGAGCTGGCCGGGTTCGAGGTCACGGTCTTCCGCGTCTCCCCGCCGGCCGGACCGCTGCCGGTGGCCAAAGCCGCGGGCCGGCCCGAAGCCGCGTCGCTGCTCAGCCTCCATGTGGCGGTGACCGATCTTGCCGGCCGCAGCTTCCGTCACGCGACGGTCGGCTTGCGGGAGCGGGACGGCGTGGCGGCAGTCGCGGCGAGCTCGGCCCAGCCGCTCGCCATCAAGCTGCCGGGGGCGGAGGTCACGCTCGGCGCCGACGGCCGCTTTCGCCTCGATGCGGAGGTGTTCGACGCCCAGGGCGCGCCGCTGCAGGTCCACGCCGTGCTTTCTTCCGACAAACCCGTGACCCTGCACGGGGCCGGCGGCTACTCCCGCAAGGGCGACTGCCCGAGCTGCGCCAGCCACTACGCCAGCTTCCCGCGCCTCCGCGGCAGCGCCACGGTGCGCAGCAGCGGCGGCGAGCGCAGCGGCCAGGCCGTGGCCTGGTTCGATCACGAGTTCGGCAGCAACGTCCTCTCCGGCGGCCTGACCGGCTGGGACTGGCTGGCGCTGCAGCTCGACGACGGCTGGGAGCTGATGGCGGCGCAGACCCACGACCCCGCCGGCCGCCCCGCCCACCGCGCTGGCACCCTGGTCGCCCCCGACGGCAAGGTGACGCCGCTCGGCGCAGACGACCTCACGCTCACCGCCAGCGGCACCTGGCGCTCCCCGCACAGCGACGCCGTCTACCCCGCGCGCTGGCGCGTGCAGGTGCGCAGCCCGGCCCACCCCCTCGACGCGGAGCTTGTCCCCAAGCTGGCGGATCAGGAGATCTCCGGCAGCGACAGCGCGCTGGCCACCTACTGGGAAGGCACCTGCGAGGTCCGCATCAACCAAAAGCCCGCCGGCACGAGCTACCTGGAAATGACGGGCTACGACCCCCACCACCTACCGCACCTGTAGCCGCCGCAAAGGCCCGGCAGCGCCCACGCCCGCGATGTTTGCCTCTTACACTTCTGCGTTGCTCCCCGCGGCAGCCGCACCCGCACCCGCCACCGCCGCACCCGCACCCGCCACCGCCGCAGCTGCACCGGCTACCGCTGCAGTTGCACGCGCCGCCTTGGTTCTTGCGAGCGCTGGAAACATTCCCGCGGTAGCCGTGAACGGGTCGCCTGTTGCAAGTAGGCAGCAGGACACGCCAGAACAGAAAACGAGAGCGCCAGAATGATTCCAGCCAGTGCTGGAACGATTCCGGACTACCGGCCCCTGCCTCCGCCCCGCTGGAACGATTCCCGCCAGCGCTGGAACGATTCCCGCCAGCGCTGGAACGGCAGTGGCCAGTGCTACTGCAGCAGTAGCGGGTTCGCCTGCGGCGATGGCCAGTGCTACTGCGGCGCTAGCGCGTTCGCCGGCTGCGGTGGCACGTGCTTCTGCGGCCGCGCAAGCCGCTCGGCGCCCCTGCGCATAGGCGGTGGTACGTGATATATGTGAGGGTATGACTGCATCGTCTTCCAGCCCCGGTTCCCCGTCCGCGCCTACATCCGCTGCCAGCCCGCCGACTGGGGCGGCGCAGGTGCGGAGCTCGTTTTTGGATTTCTTCCGCCGCCATAGCCATCAGGTGGTGCGCAGCTCGCCGCTTGTGCCGTCGGATCCGACGCTGCTTTTCACCAACGCCGGCATGGTCCAGTTCAAGGACGTGTTCACCGGCCAGAAGCAGGTAAGTTACAGCCGCGCGGCGACGGCGCAGAAGTGCGTGCGGGCCGGCGGCAAGCACAACGACCTGGACAACGTCGGCCGCACCGCCCGGCATCACACGTTCTTCGAGATGCTCGGCAACTTCTCCTTCGGCGACTACTTCAAGGCCGGCGCCATCGAGTACGCATGGGAGTTTCTCACCCGCGAGCTGTGCCTGGATCCGCGGCGGCTCGTGATCTCGGTGTTCGGCGGCGACACCGGCCTGGGGCTCGGTCCCGACGACGAGGCGCGGGCGCTGTGGAAGAAGATCACCGGCTTCTCCGACGACCGCATCTTCGGCCTGGGGATGAAGGACAACTTCTGGATGATGGGCGACACGGGGCCGCAGGGTCCGTGCTCGGAGATCCACTACTTCGTCGGCCAGGGCGAGCCGCAGGTGCACACCTTCGGGGAAGAGCCGGCGCCCGACGGCACCGGCTGGATGGAGATCTGGAACCTGGTGTTCATGCAGTTTGAGCGCCCGAGCAAGGACGCGCCGCTGCGCCCGCTGCCCAAGCCCTCGATCGACACCGGGGCGGGCCTGGAGCGCGTGTCGCTGGTCGCCACGAGCGGACCGGGACGCACGAGCAACTACGACACCGACCTGTTCGTGCCGCTTTTGCAGACGGTCGCCGCCGCCGCCAAGCGGACCTACGGGCGCACCGACAGCGACCACGATGTCGGCATGCGCGTGCTGGCCGACCACTGCCGCGCCACGGCGATGCTCATCGCCGACGGCGTGCTGCCGTCAAACCTCAGCCGCGGCTACGTGCTGCGCAGCATCATGAGGCGGGCCATCCGCTACGCGGTGCGGCTGGAGCTGCCGGCGGGCTTTTTCGCCAAGCTGTGCCTGCAGGCCACCGAGCTTCTGGGCGGCGTGTACCCGGAGCTCGTCGGCGCCCGCAGCCTCATCGAAAAGGCGGTCGATGCCGAGGATGAAGGCTTCCGCTCGACGATCCACCGCGGCCTGCGCCTCATCGCCGACACCCGCGCCTGGAAGACCGGGGCCGACGGCCGGCGCATGCTGCCGGGCGAGGTGGCGTTCCAGCTGCACGACACCTTCGGCTTCCCGCTGGACCTGACCCAGGTGATCGGCCGGGAGCAGGACTTCGCCGTCGATGAGGTGGGCTTCGGCGAGGAGATGAAGAAGCAGCGCGAGCGCAGCAAGTTCACCGGCAGCGGCGATCAGGCCGTCGCCTCCAGCTACCACGCGGTGCGCGCCGCGCACGGCCCCACGACCTTCCTTGGCTACAGCCGCACCGACGGCGATGCCGGGGTCGGCCAGGTGCTGGCGTTGTTCGTCGGCGGCCAGAGCGTCAAGAGCGTCGAGGCCGGCCAGGAGGTGGAGCTGGTCGCCGACCGCACGCCGATGTACGGGCGGGCCGGCGGCCAGGTCGGCGACACGGGACGCATCAACGTCGCGGCGTCGCTCAGCGGCGGCAACGGCGAGCTCGTGGTGAGCGACACGCTCAAGCCGCTGGCCGATCTCATCGTCCACAAGGGGCGGGTGCAGTCCGGCAGCCTCCGCGTCGGCGACGAGATCCACATCCAGGTCGATGCCGAGCGGCGCAACCGCACGCGCAAAAACCACAGCGCGACGCACCTTCTGCACCACGCGCTGCGCAGCGTGCTCGGCGAGCACGTGACGCAGAAGGGCAGCTACGTCGGTCCGGACAAGCTGACGTTCGACTTCTCGCACTTTCAGCCGCTGACCGCGGAGGAGTGCAAGAAAGTCGAGCAGCTGGTGAACCAGGCGATCCGGGAAAACGCCGACGCGCGGGAGAAAGAGACGGGCTTTGAGGAGGCGCAGAAGCTCGGGGCGATGGCGCTGTTCGGGGAAAAGTACGGCGACCGGGTGCGGGTGCTGACGCTCGGGCGGTCGGTGGAGCTGTGCGGCGGGACGCACGTGTGGCGGACGGGGGACATCGGGCTTTTCAAGCTGGTGTCGGAGACCGGCATCGCCAAGGGCATCCGCCGCATCGAGGCGCTGACCGCCGAGGGGGCGGAGGAGCTCGTGGCGCGCAATGAAGAGCAGCTGTTCCGGGCGGCGGAGCTTTTGCGCGCGGCGCCGCAGGAGATAGGCGACCGCATCAGCAAGCTGCTGGAGGAGATCAAGGCGCGGGATCGGGAGCTGTCGACGCTGCAGAAGAAGCTGGCGGCGGGCGGCGGGGCGGGGCTTTACGCCGAAGAGAGAGAGATCGGCGGCATCAAGGTCGCGGCGCGCCGGGTCGAGGTGGCGGACGCCAAGGCGCTGCGGGAGGTCGCGGAGTCGCTGCTGGAGAAGCTCAAGGTGGGGGTGCTGGCGGTGGGCGGGGTGGCGGATGGGAAGGCGGCGCTGGTGGTGGCGGTGGATAAGAGGCTGGCGCAGGGGGGGCGGGCGCATGCGGGGAAGCTGGTGGCGGTGTTGGCGGCGGTGGTTGGCGGCAAGGGAGGGGGGAGGCCGGATATTGCGCAGGCGGGGGGAGCGGAGGCGGAGAAGCTGGATGCGGCGTTGGCGGCGGTGTTTGAGGCGGTTAAGTAGAGAGGGCTTTCGAGGGGCTCTCGGGCTTCGCCGGAGTGGGGCCCCCCTTCCCTGCGATCCTTTTTTGCCAGCTGCGCTGACAAAAAAGGATCTTCGGTCGGCCCCACTCCTGTTGGCTTCTTGGGCCGGGGCGGCTCGGGGTTGGTTAGTTGCAGGAGCCGACGTTGGCGACGCCGCCGGCTTTGACGGTGACGGACTGGAGGCTGCCGTTTAGGCGGACGTAGGTGGTGCCGGGGTGGAGCCAGTTGACCTCTTGCTGGCAGCCGCGTTTGGCTTTTTGGGTGACGATGACTTGGCCGAGCTTGGGGCGGAGGCGGGCGATGGCGGCTTGGGAGTAGGCTTTCTGCTCGTTTTTGCCGCGGACGTTGGCTTCGCGCTCGGCGACGCGCTGGAAGGCGGTCATGGCTTGGGGGAGGTCGTTCTGATCCTCATAGATTTTGCCCAGGAGGAACGAGGCTTCCAGGGTCAGGCCGGCGCAGGCTTGGACGTGCTTGTGGTCGCGGGCGCATAGGGCGCTGGCTTTTTCGAGCTGGCGCTTGGCTTTGGCGTAGTCGGGCTTGTTGAAGTTGTCGCGGCCGTCGCGGAACAGCTGCTCGGCTTGGGAGGCTTCGATGTGGATGGTGACGGTGGCGTCGGGCTTTAACTGGACCTCTTGGACGCCGCTGATGGCGGTGACGAGGTGGCGGCCGGCGGGGAGGGTAAGGGCGGTCTTGGCGGCGGTCTGGTAGGGGCCGCGATCGATCTGGAAGTGGACGCCGGGGGGGGTCTCGACGAGCAGACGGCCGTGGCCGGCGGCGGGGGCGGTGGCCGGCTCTTCGCTGCCGGAGGTGCCGGTGCTGGCGGGGCTGGGGCCGGAGCCTGGGTTGTCGCCGGAGGCGGTGCTGGCGGGGCCGGGGTCGGCATCGGCCTTTAGACCGGCGTCGGGGGTTTCGGCCGGGGAGGAGGGGGCGGTGGACGGCTCGGGCTTGGGGGCGGCGAGCAGGCGGGCGAGCAGGGCCTGGACGCGGCCGCGGACGCCGCTGTCGCGGTCGCCCAGGAGCTGGCGGAGCAGCGGGATGCCGGCGGCGGCGCCGTCGGCGGCGCGGAGGAGGGCGGCGACTTCGGCGGCGCGGCGGCGGACGGCGGCTTCGGGGGCGCGGGCGGCGCGGCGGAGCAGCGGCAGCACCAGGTCGGGGGGAAGCTCGCCGAGGGTATCGAGGACCTCCAGGCGCTGCTGGAGGGGAGCGGCGGCGAAAGAAGCGTCGAAGTCGGCGGGCGGCGCGACCTTCTCGCCGAGCTTCTTGAGCAGGACGTAGGCGACAAGACCTTCGGCGCCGCCGCGGGCCAGGACTTCTTTTAGCACCGGCAGGGCGCGCGGATCGCCGCGGGTGGCGAGCTTGCGGGCGGCGGTGAAGCGGACGCCGCGATCGTTGTCGGAGAGGAGCTGGGCGAGGAGCTCGACCTGCTCGGGGGCCTGGGGGCTCAACTGGTCGGCGGCGGTGCGGCGGACCTGGGGGTCGGAGTCTTTGAGCAGGGTGCGCAGGCGGCCCAGCTGCTCGCGATCACCCAGGCGCAAGAGCACGCCGACGGCCAGGGCCTGCTCCAGGGGCGGGCGGCTGGCCAGGACCGAGCCGATGCTGCCTTGCAAAAGGGACAGGCTGGAGTCGCCGCGCTGCTGGAGGACGCCGGCGACGCGGGAGAGGCCGCGCAGGGCTTCTATGCGCACCGCGGGCTCGCCATCGTTGAGGGCGGCGAGCAGAAGGTCGCGGGCGCCGCGCGTCTTCTGCTGGCCGAGGGAGCGGACGGCGGCTTGGCGGACGGGGGCGCTGGGATCGCGGACGGCGCCGGTGAGGAGCTCCACTGCGGCGGGGGCATCGATGTCGCCCAGGGCGGCGGCGGCGGCCTCACGGACGAGCCAGTCGCGGTCGGACAGGGCGCC
>CALFML010000012.1 GCA_937879845.1 uncultured Myxococcales bacterium | reverse complement strand
CGTGCACCTGCGCCAGCGCCTCCCAGGCTTCGCGGTGATCCGACTCGCGCTCCAGGTAGGCGGTCAGCACCTGGACCAGCTCCTCCGGACGCGCGACGTTCTCAAAGGCCTCGACCAGGGCCAAGAGCTCGGTGTTGCTGAGCCGTCCGCGCCGCGCCTTGAGCGCCAGCAGATCGGCCAGGATGTCCAGCTCATAAAGCTGCGGCGCCATCTTGAGCGCCTGATCCATGTACTTGCGATCGCGGCTGTGCTTCGCCAGATAGGCCAGGTTGGTGAACGCCAGGTCCGGACGGTTGTTCCACAGGGACAGCTGGATCAGCCGCTCGCGCTGCTTGTGATCCTCGGGATGGCGCGACAGGAGCCGCTGCGCCAGCTCCAGCGCGGCGATCTGATCGCCGGCCGCCAGCTCGATATCGATCTGGTGGGCCAGGAGCGCCGGGTTGCCGGGACGGCTGGCGAGCAGGGCGCGGCCCCACTGGCGGGCCTGATTCGGCTTCTGGTTGGCGACGGCGAGCTTGGTGGCCGCGGCCAGAAGCTCGGGATCGCCGGGGAAGCTTTGCAGGTAGCGGCCGGCGGCGAGCATGGCCAGCTCCGGCTTGTTGGCGGCACTCAACGACAGGAGCGCGAGCTTGGCGTAGCGGAGCGCATCGGCGTGATCGCCCGCGCCGCCGGCGCGCCGGGCAAGGTGGACGAGCGCGTCGTAATAGGCGCTGGCCTGCAGCGGCTGGCCGTTGCCCAGCGCCAGCCGCGCCGCCGCCTCGAGCAGCTCGCGATCATCGGGAAACTTCTCCAGGTAGCGGCGCGCGAAGGCCAGCGCCTTTTCTCCCATGTTGGCGCCGGTCAGGGCGTTGAGGGCGAGCAGGGCGTAGCGCCGCCCCTCCGCGGAGTCGCCGGCGAGCTGCGCCAGCTGATCATAAAGAACGCCCGCTGCGGCCGGCTGGCCGATAGCGAGCTGCTGCTGCGCCGCCGCCTCCAGCCACTTTTTGCGCTGCTGCGGATCCATCACCGACAAGCGCAGGTAGATCTGCGCCGCCAGCTCGGGGTGGCCGATGCGCAGGCTGTCGGTGGCCAGGCGCGAAAGCTCCGCGACCGACAGCGGCTCCAAAAGCTGCGCTTCGATATCCTTGACTAGGCGCGCGGTGAGGCTCGGCTCGCGCCGGGCGCGCTCCGGATCCTGGGCGACCTGTGCCAGGTGGACGAGCATCGCCAGCCGCTTGATCTCCGGACCCAGACGCGGATCGCTGGCGGGCAGGGAGGCCAAGACCTGGCTGGCCTCATCGAGCCGGCCAAGCTCCAAGAGCATCTGCACGAGCCGCAGCTTGAGCGCCGCATCCTGCGGGTGGACTGCCAGAAGGAGCCGCAGGTACTGCAGGGACAGCCGATCCGATCGGCCTAGCGAGCTCACAAGCATGTTGGAAGAAGGAGCTAGCAAGCCGAGCGCCAACAAGAGTCCCAGTGCCAAGAGCCCGAGCTGCCAGCGCCCGAGCAGGCGCTCGCGGCGGCTTTTACGCGGGTTTAGTTGCGCAGGAGTCGACATCGTCATTTCCTACCGACCGACGTCCTTCTGGGCGTTGCCAGAGGAGCTCATACACACGACGGCCTGGCCGCTCGCATCCAGGCTGAGAAACCGCCCTTGGGAGAGGTCGTGCACCGCAGTGAGCCCGCGCGAGCGTGCCCGATCGACTTCTGCGTTCCCTTCTCCAACTCCAAGATGCGTGCCAGGCTCCAGCCGCAGCGTGGTCAGCGAGCCGTTGCCGCGCAGCTGCCAGCAGCCGTCCAGGCGCCGCGCCAGCGTAAGGTGCTGAAAGTCTTCAACCTTGCGAATGTACTCGCTGGCATAGACCGGAACCGTGTCCTGCGACAGCGCCCACTGGAACGCCTGCTGCAGAGCCTTGAGCGAAGCGATCTTGCTGCCCGAGTAGAAGTGGAAGTAGATGTTGATGGGCTTGAGGCGGCGCGGCCGGTCGGTCATCTGGAAGGTGCTCACGACATCGCGGAAGCCGTAGAACGGGCCGCGCCACAAGTCGGTGTAGACGTTCTCGTTCTGGATCGGCGCGTAGATCTGGTAGTAGCGGCCGATGGGTCGGCCCATCGCCGAGACCTCGGTGAGGCTCGGGTGGCGGCTGGAGATGACGGTGTCGCCGCCGTTCATGTTGTAGATGCCGGCGGCGTAGACGCGGTCGAGCGCGTCGGCGGTGGCGATGGCGGCGCCGGACCACAGGAATACCTTCACCGGCTTGCCGGCGGGCGCCAGGCGCCGGTTGATGTAGTCGATCGAGCCCTGGACCTCGCGCTGCAGCGAGAAGTTGTAGCGGAACATGCCATTGATATCGCCGTCTTCCTGGTCGTGGCCGAAGCGCAGCCAGTCAAACGGATGGCTGTAGGAGTGCGAGGCGACTTCGACGTTGGGCAGGGCGAAGATCTCGCGGGCGATGGCCTCCAGCTCCGGCGAGAGCTGCGGCCACTTGCCGGCCGGGCCGACCTCGCCTTCGATCACCGAGACCGTGGCCTTGACCGGATAACGCTTGAGGATCTGCTCCAGAATCACTTTGCCGGCGTAGGCGTTGCCCGGCATCTGCGCCCGGCTCGGGAAGCCGTCGCCGTCGATGTGCACAAGCAGCATGCGGCGGCCGTTTTGGGTCGTCACATCCGGTGCCGGTAGATCGGGGAGCTGCAGCGCCTGTTTGAAAAAGACGAACGGATTCAGGAGCCAGCGGTAGGAGTGATCGTAGCCTTCGACGATCAAGTAGGGATCTACCGCCATGCCGCCCCAGCCGGTGATAAACACCGCGTCCATGCGGGCGCCGCTACGATCTTCGACGCTGAGCAGGCGCCGCGCGGAGGGACTTGTGACCTGCAGGGGATAAAAGGAGTTCTGCCGCGCCACGGCCTTGGTCTCAAAGCCGGTCGCCTGCGGGTCGGCCGCGAGCAGCTTGACTTCGCCTTTGGCGCGGCGGTCCAGGCGCGTGATTCCCAGCCGCTGCTGCGTCGCCGCATCCGGCAGAAATCCCAGGTGATCCAGCACCGCGACGCGCATGCCGCCGTCGATCTGCGCCATGAGCCAGGCGCGATAGGCCGTCGGATCCGAGACCAGATCATCGGTAAACCAAGTGACGATGCCGGCATAGCGATCGCTCAGCGAGCCGCCCGGCAGGGTTCCGTGCACATCGACGTAATCGATGGCGTAGCCCAGATACTCCAGCACCACCGCGGCCATGAGATGAACCGGCGTGAAGGCCACGTCGGCGTACGGTCCGCGGCCGTGTTGCTCGTCGCTGTCATAGAGGGCCAGGATGCGGCGCGGCACCACTTCCACGGTGCCGACTCCCAGGGTCAGAAGATCGTGGTCGCTGACCCACGGCGTCATTCCCAGGGCGGCGATGCGACGGGCCGTGGCGCGCGCCAGCTCCCGCTGGCCCTTTGGTACGTAGTCGACCGCGCAGATCGGCAGGTGGTAGCGATCGCGGACGGTGCGCAGCTGACCCAGGAGCCAGCGGCGATCGGACTCGGATACCTCGCCATAGGTCCGGGCGGCGGGATCGTAGCTGCGGAACAGCGACTCCACGATCAGTCCGGAAGCGAGCGGGGCGACCTCGGGCAAAAGCTCAAAGCCGCGGTTCAGGAGCAGCTTGACGCCGGGGAAGCGGGCGCTGACTTCCTTTATGATCTGCGCCAGCCCGCGAACCTGCGCCGCGCTCTGCGCCGGAGTCCGCACCGCGCGCTGGTAGCTGTCGAGATTATCGAGGAAAAAACCGCGGTAGCCGCGCTCCCACAGCGGCTTGAAGCTGCGCTCTAGGAGCTGTTGCCGCCACCCGGCCTGGCTGGCGTCCATGATGAAGGACTTCCACGCCGGGTTATCCCCCAGGCGGAACGGCAGCACGCCGGCCGGCGCCCCGTCGCGGAACACTTCGCTGAGGCTGACATAGGCCAGGACGCTGGTGCCGCTGCGGCGCAGCGCGTCGACCTGGGTGCGCTCTGCCTGATCCGCCTGGACGACTACGTAATCAAACTGCGCAAGCTCCGCTGCAGGCAAATCGGAACCGTAATAAAAGGCGACGCTCGGGTTTGCCTGTGCGGTAGCGCTCAGGTCTTTTGACGCCGCTGCCCGCGCTATGGGGTGGGCGTATTCGCTCAGTGTGCATAATAGCAACAGCCAATAGGAAAGGTGCCGCACAATCAAACTCCTTGTCCATATAGTTGAATGAAATTTTCGCTCCGCCACTTTTATTTGCGGTCCGTGTAGGGAAATTAAATCAGACAATAGATTCGCTGATTTAGACCCCCTCACCAAGGCTGGAAGGATTTTTGCTAAAGCCAATGGCGTTTGAAAAATTTGTGGCTCACACTAAAACTCGTTGTCCGCCAAAGTAGGCGATCGGAGGCGCTGCCAGGCTGGAAGTGTTCCGCTGGTACGCTGCGGATTGACGGTAGGGCACCTCGGCAATGCTTCTATAAAATTAGAAATGAAGCCGGGATGAATCGGGTTGACTGAATGAGTTAATTAGTCAGCCATGAATTTTTAGGCCAGAGACCAAATTGCGACTTATGTCGAATAAAGTCTACGGCTGACCAGTTAGCGCGGAATTGCAGATACAGGGGGGCACATGTGCGGAATCATTGGATATCTTGGTCATCAACAAGCGCTGCCGATTCTTCTAGAAGGATTAAAGCGGCTGGAGTACCGCGGATATGACTCTGCGGGGCTGGCGGTAGTAAATGGACACGGCCTGCAGGTGCGCAAGGCGACTGGCCGTATCTCCGCTTTGGAAGGCAAGGTAAAGACCGAACGCGACACCATGCTGCACGGCAGCGTCGGCGTCGCGCACACCCGCTGGGCGACGCACGGCGAGCCGAGCGAGATCAACGCCCACCCGCATGTCGATACCACCCAGCACATCGCGGTGGTGCATAACGGCATCATCGAAAACCACGCCGTGCTGCGGCAGTTCCTGCAGAGCACCGGCGTGGTCTTCACCAGCCAGACCGACACCGAGGTCCTGGGCCACCTCATCGCCTATCACCTAAACGGCGAAAAGCACGGCCGCGCCACCGGCGGCGTGGTCGAAGCGAAACCAGTCGCTCCGGGCGCAAACGGCTCCGGTGGCAACGGCCATGCGGCACCGGGCGCGGTCGGGCATGCCGGCGGCGGCATCCTGGCGGCGACGCCGCGCTCGGCGCAAAGTCCGGTCAACGCGGCCGGCGGCAAGCTCGGGCTCTTGGAGGCGGTGCTGGCGGCGCTGGCCGAGGTCGTGGGGACGTTCGGCATCGCCGTGGTGTCGCAGGAGCACCCGGGCTGCATCATCGCGGCGCGCCGCGGCAGCCCGCTGCTCATCGGCATCGGCAAGAACGAGTACGTCGTCGCCTCCGATGCCGCCGCGATCATCTCGCACACCTCCAACGTGATCTATCTGGAAGACAATGAAGCGGTGGAGATCACAAGCGCCGGCCTGCGCACGGTCACCCTCGATGCCGTACCGGTGACCAAGACCGTGGAGCACATCGCGGTGGCGCTGGATGAGCTGGAGCTTGCCGGCTATCCCCACCGCATGCTCAAAGAGATCTTCGAGCAGCCCGACTCCCTGAACCTGTGTCTGCGCGGGCGCCTGGACCCGGCCGGCCGCCGCGTGGTCCTGGGGGGCCTGGGGCGCGTCGAGCGCGAGCTGGCGCGCACCCGCCGCTTCATCCTCACCGGCTGCGGCACCGCTTGGCATGCGGCGCTGGTCGGGGAATACCTGATGGAAGACCTGGCGAGCGTCCACACCGAGGTCGAGATGGCGAGCGAGCTGCGCTACCGCAACCCGCTCATCGAGGATGCGACCACCGTGATCGCGGTCTCGCAGTCGGGAGAGACCGCCGATACGCTGGGCGCCTTGCGGGAGGTGCGCGACAAAGGGGCGCTGGCGCTCGGCGTGGTCAACGTGGTCGGCTCCTCGATCGCCCGCACCACCGATGCCGGCATCTACTTGCACGTCGGTCCGGAGATCGGCGTCGCCAGCACCAAGGCGTTTACGGCGCAGGTCGCGGTGCTG
>CALFML010000011.1 GCA_937879845.1 uncultured Myxococcales bacterium | reverse complement strand
GAGAGGTAGGCGGCGACCGGATCGGCGGCGAGGCTCGCCGCACGCTGCCCGATCAGATCGGAGTAACAAGAGTTCAGACGACGGGACCCCCCATCGCCCGGATTGAAGCATCGAATACCAGGAGAATTGAAATGACCGAGTTCCGCCCAACCTTCGCCATCGCCGCGGTTCTGGCCACGCTTGCAGGCCTCGCCCTTGCAGCAGCGCCGCTCAGTGGCATCGCGCTGCTCGCATAACAGCGAGCGCATTCGCCCGCCGGGGAAAATGACCCTCCTCTCCCAAGCCCCCTCCCCGGCGGGCGAAACCAGCGAAACAAGACCGTTCGAAGGTCAAAAAAAGGGGCCGCCGCAGCGACCCCTTTTCAATTTGAGCCTCAAGCGGACGATCAATCGTCCTTGAGGAACGCCGGCACGAAGTTCGGATCGCCGCCTTCGCCACCTTCGGAACGCTCACGACGAGGACCACGGTCTCCGTCACGACGCGGACCGCGATCGCCGCGGTCGCCACGATCACCACCGGCCCGATGTAGCGCGAGAACCAGCTGTCGCCCTGGTGCCAGATGGCCTTGAACGTCCGCAGCGGCAGCCCGGGGCTTGGCCAGCGCAGCCACATGCGCAGGTCGGTGGGGTGGCGCATCGTCGCCAGCACCGTGAGCAGGACGGCGCCACCGAGCATCAGCCATACCCGCCGCTTGCGCAGAAGGTAGCGGTGCGAGATGAGGATATCGAGCAGCGCAAAGCCGATCGCGATGACCCCCGCGCGCGGATCGACGAGCGCCGAAAGTCCGATTCCCAGCGTCGCAAACAGCATCGGCAGCCGCCGCAGCGGCAGCGGCTCGGGGGCGTCGTTGTCGCGGTGCATCGGCAGGATGTGGCGGTCGAACTTGTGACCGTGCAAGCTGTGGCTGACCAGCGCCACCGCGCCCACCGAGGCGATGGCCACCAGCATGTCCGGCACCACGCGGTGCGACAGCTCATAGGTCCGCGGCAGCGCCAGAAGGACCAGGCCCGCCAGGCCGCCGGCGTGCCGCCCGACCCCGACATCGATCGAGATCGCCAAAAGGCACATCGCCGAGCCCAGCGCCGCCAGCACCGGCAACAGCCGCAGCGTCGCCTCGTTGGCCCCAAGCAGCCGCACCATCAGCATCATCTGCCACAGCCCGAGCGGCGAGCCGCGCGGCGGCGGCAGCGTCTGCGCCGCCGCATCGAGCCCTACCTGGCCGTCGGCCAGCGAGCGCAGCGCCAGCGCGAACTCGGCGTCCGCCCCCTGCGCCAGGCTGCCGGCCCCAAGGTCGAGAAAATAGATGAAGATCGGCAGAATCAGCGCAATCGCCCAGCCGAGCGCCAGCCCGCGCGGCGCCTGCAGCGCATCGACGACCTGCTGCACCGAGCCGATCGGATCTTTCAGGATGTCCACGGTCGCGGTGACGCCCTTGCCGATGCCCTCGATGCCCTTTTCGATCCCTTCTTCGATCTTCTCCGGGATCTTGGCGGGCAGCTCGGCCAGCGTCGCCAGGTGCCGCAGCCGGCTCCGCCGCCGCGATTTTTTCGGCTCCGCCGGCCGGCGCCCCGTGCTCACGCTGATCGGCATGGGGCCCGGCGAGGATGGGCTGGTCGCCGGCGGAACGCCCGGTTCACTGCGTCCGGGGCGCTTGGCCTCCAGCGGTCGCCGCCCCGTGCTCACGCCGACGGGCGCAAGGCTCGGAGACGAGGCGTGCGCCGCGGGCGGAGCGCCCGGATCACTGCCGCCCGGACGCCTGGCTTCGCCAAGCCGCCCCGGACTCGTACCGACGGGTGCAAGGGCCGGTGAGGATGCGTGCGCGGCGGGCTCCGCGCCTTCGGACCGGAGCTCTGGCTCAGCCTGCGCCGCGTCCGTCCCGGGCGCGCGCTGCAGCGCTGGTTCCGACGGACGGACTGGACTTCCTGCCGCTCCGCCGGGGTACGCAGCAAATCCGCCATGCCCGCCGTGGCCGCCCGGTCCGCGGCCGCTGCTCAGCCGCTTGGCCCGTCCGGAGCGCCCCGGCCGCCCGGTCCGTCCGGGGTGGCTCCCATGTCCGGACGGACTCGGGTGGTGCGGCAGGCTCGGCGCGGAAGCGGTCTGGCCGGGCGGCGCTGGAGTGCTCGGCTGACTCGGCGCAGACGGAACCGGCGGCGGCGGTCCGCCTGCCTGACGATCCTTGTCGTCCTCACCGCTGCCGTTGCCGTTGCCGTGCACGTTCGCCTAGTGATAAGGCATTGCCGCGCCGGTGTCGAGCGAGTCGCTTGCCCTCGCTCCGCCTGCCACGGCGTGCCGTCTTCTCCGTAGTAAACAACCTCGCCCGCACGCCCGGGCTAGGATGACCGCATTGGGATCATACCCATCCCTTCTGTCCGGAGCCAACCCCGAAGGCGGACGCCGCACCGATTGGCAGCGCGGCCACGCCGTAACTTTTGCCGCGTCTTACCGCGACAGCCAGCCGCTACTTGCCGGCTTCTTTTTCTTCGGGATAGCCATTGGCCAGGTCCTCCAGCGAGAACTTGCGGCTCTGCTCCGTGGAGAGCTCATCTTCCTCATCGGTGAAGCCCTCCAGCGAGTCGCGATCGTCGAGCACCTGCGCCGCCGCCGGTCCCTGCTTCGCTTCGATCTTGCCCGCCACCGTCGTGGCCTGCCGCCGCAGCTGCTGGTTCATCCAGGCGACGAAGCGCACCGGATGGTAGTGCCAGACCACGAAGTCCTTGGGCAGAAAGACCTTCTCCGCCACTTCCTCGGTGTACCAGAGGGTGGGCAGGATCTGCTCGCGGAACACCTTCTGCCGCGCCGCCGGCTTGAGGATGCGAAAGTCGCGGCTGTTGAGCAGCTGCGCCTCATAGTCGTCAGCGGCGCCCCACTCCGACTGGTAGCGGACCGCGAGCTTGCGCAGCTCGGCCCGCGCTTCGTCATGCTGGAAGAAATCGCGCAGCTCGCGCTCATTGAGGATGCCGTCGCCGCGCCCTTTGGGCTTGTCGATCGCGGCGACGATGTCGTTGACGTTGCAGAAGTGGCCGGAGCTCTTGGCATCGACGGACTTGAAATATCCCGGCTCGAGCTTGGCGGCGATGTCCTCCGGGGCCATGACCTCGACGTGGATCTGACCCTCGTAGTTGCCCGGCGGACCGGCGTGGCCGACGTGGCCGATGAGCTCTCCGCCGCCCAGATCCTGATCCGGGAACGCGACCTGCCCGGAGCTGACCTGGGCCCAAAAGGGCTTCTTGTCGGCATCCTGAAACCACGGCGTGCGCGGGTTGCGCGGGTCCTCGCGGTCGAGGTGGTAGTAGAGGATGTAAAAAATCGTCTCGATGCCGGCCAGGCGAAAGTAGTGCCGCATCAGCACGAAGTTCGCCGAGCCGATCGGCACGTCGTCGCCCTGGCGCATGGCGACGATGCGGCCGGGGAACGGGGTGAACACCGGCGTGCCCTCGGGCAGGCTCAGGTGGATGCCGCCGTGCCAGAGCCGGGTGCGGCCAAACGGCCCGACGGGATAGTAGCCGCCCATCGAGTCCGCTTCGTTGGCGTTGATGAGGACCTGGCCCTGCTGCTCGGCGAAGGCGGGGTTCTCGGCGATCTCGGGGGCCTTGGGACACTCGTTGTTTTTGTCGAGGCAGACAAACCACGTCGCGCTGGCCCGGATCTGCTGCGTGAACCACTTGAAGTTGAGGCTGCCCGGGTCCCACTTGTTGTTGGTGACGTGGTAGTGGCCGATGTAGCCGGCGAACGCCCGCGGGTCGGCCATCCAGGTCATAAGCGGCGCCCCGTTCCACTCCGGGTAGACCTGCGGCAGGTTGGGCAGAAGGCGCGCCAGCGCTTTGCCCAGCGCCACCATCGCCCCGTACTGCCCCGGCGTATAGGCCCACATGCGGTAGCGCGAGTTGTGGACGACGACCTCGTCGATGTTGCGCTCGAAGCCGAACTTGCGGCGGTAAAAGTCCGGGCCGTCGAGATCGACGACGCCGCGGTTGCACATCTCGACGCCGATGCTGATTTCGTTCACGCCGGTGGCGTGGAAGGCGCCGTCCGCCAGATCGAGCGTCTGGTAGATCGTGCCGTCGTTGTCGATGAGGAAGTGCACCGACAGGCCGCGCTCGTCGTGCAGGACGTGGAAGCAGTCGGCGGAGGTGGCGCAGCCGTCGTGGTGGACGACGAACTGGCGGATGATTTCCTGCAGGCGGCGCAGGTCGCGGCTGCCTCCCATGAGGCGCCGTTCGCGGTAGCGCAGCGGCGAGCGGCCGAGCCCCTTGGCCGGGGCGAACGGCAGAATCGCCGGCGGCGAGCCGTCCTTGCCCTTGAAGCAGCGCTGGGCGTAGGCGCTGAAGTTGGGGTTGTCCGCGTAGTTTACGACCCGCCACCCGATGTTGTAGAGGCGGTTGCACACCACGATGTTGCCCGAGGCCGTGACGTTCTGCGGCGGATGCTTGGTTGTCATACTGCCCTCACCAGGCTGCCTTTCAGCGTAGCGGACTTTGCCCCGCCGTCGCGTCGGCTCGGGTCCGCGGACCTAGTCATCTATGCGAAACTTCAGCTGCGTTCCTTCGCCCAGGCGCAGCAGATCGCCATCGGCCAGCTGCGCCACGCCGCGCACCGGACGGTCGTTTATAAACGAGCCGCCCGGTGTTCCCAGATCGACGAGCGAAAAGCCCGCCCCGTCGCGGCGCAGCTCGCAGTGGCTGGGGGCGACGGTCGGATCGCCGCTGATCATGAAGCAGCCCGGCCCGCTCACCCCGGAACCAAGGCGCAGGCTCGCCTCGACCTTGATCCGCTGGCCGCCGAGCTGGCCGATGCCGATAAGCGTCGCGGTATAGACCCGCCCGCCGGTTGGCGGGGGATAACCGGCGGCTCCGAGCGGCAACGTTCCCGCCGGTGGGTAGGCTACGTTCCCGGCATATCCGACCGCTCCCGGCGGCAGCGTTCCCGCCGGTGGATACGGTCCGGTCCCGGCGTAGCCAACTGCTCCCGGCGGCAAAGTTCCCGCCGGTGGGTACGGTCCGGTTCCGGCATATCCGACCGCTCCCGGCGGCGCGGGATAGGCTCCGGGCGGTCCGAGGCCGAGCTTGCGGCTGCGGCGGTTTAGCAGCCACAGCGCGCCCTGCGCCAGGCCCCACAGCCCGACCAGCGAAAGCACGACACCAAGAGCCCACTTCCACGCCTGGCTCGGCTTGGGCGGCGGCGCCCCGGTCAGGCTCAGCGGCGCGGAGACAAGCTCGCTGCCGCACTGGAGGGTGAACATCGCATCGGCCAAGGACTCCGGGTCGATCTTCTTGGCGGAGAAGCTGAAGACCGGGGTCTTGTTCAGCTCCTCGGCGAGGTTTTGAAACTGCTCCTTCAGCCCGTCGTCTTTCTGCGCCCAGCGGAAGGTCCCGGTGCTGCGCTTGGCGAGCTCGCCGAGGTTGAGCAGCGGCCCGCGATCGTCGCGCGGCGAGAACGCCACGGGGAAAAGCGGCACGTTGCTCTGCTTGAGCAGGTCGCCGACGCGCTTGAAGCTCTTGCGGTCCATGAGCGCGTTGAGCCCGTCCGACAAGACGACGATGACGCGGCGCGGCGGCAGGTGCGGCTTGTCGTTCTTGTCCTTGACCGGCGCCGCCGGCAGCTTGTTGAGCGCGACCAGGCCGGCGGTGAGCGCGTCGAGCAGCTTCACCTCGCCCTGGTCATCCGGGTTGAGGTCGTCGAGCTGCTGGCTCACCGCCGGGGCCGGGAGAAAGGTCGTCCCCGGATCGATCTCGGTGCCGAACTGGATGAGCTTGACCTTGGCCCGCGGCATCGCCTCCAAAAATTCCTGCAGCGCTTCCTTGATCTTGTCGAACGACGGCGCATACAGCGCCGAGATCTCGACCGCGAGGATCATGTACAGATCCTGGCCGCTGCGCTCAAACGGCATGAGCTGCTCGGCGCGGCCCAGGCCCTTTTTGCCCACCTGGAGCCGGAACTCCTTGGCGGGGTGGCCGGTGCTGATCAGGCCCTCCAGCTCGACCATGCCGCCGATGGCCTTTATGACGCCGTGCTTATCGACCTCGGAAAGGTCGATGTGCTCTAGGCGGCAGTGCGGCTTGCTCGCCCGCGCGTAGGCAGGCACGCACAGCAAAAGCGCCGCCGCCAAGCCGGCCAAGGCGAGCGCCCAGGGTCTATGCCGCAAGCCACGGACAAGGTCCATCCCTCAGCATCGTAGCCCATGCGCCGGGCTTGGGGAACCGCTTGAGGTGGGCGGCCAAAAAGAAAAGGCCCAGTAGCTGCGTCTAGCTGCCACTGGGCTTTACTTTGTTATTGCTTTGTTTCTTCTTGTGCGGGAGGAGGGAGTTGAACCCTCACGAGTTTTACCTCACAGGATCCTGAATCCTGCGCGTCTGCCAATTCCGCCACTCTCGCATGCTTTAAAAAGAACAGGCCTGGAACAGTTTAGGACGGCTGGGGATTTTCACCGACCCTTTTTGCACCAGGCAGTGCTCGTTAGGTACCGCAGCCCCAGGCCCCTTGTCAACGGCAAATCGGCAGAACCGTAAATAATTTTGTCCAGCGCGGGCGTTTTTTGCGCCGGGCCTATAAATCGCCTTGGCGTAAATCGCCGTAGCGGCGGATGAGATCGGCGACCTCGCGCACCGCGCCGCTGCCGCCGGGCCGGGCGGTGACGTAGTGGACCGCGGCGCGCACTTCGGTCACGGCATCGGGGACGGTCGCGGCCAGGCCGACGGCGCGCAGAAGCGGCAGATCGGCCACCTCATCGCCGATGAACGCCGCCTGCTCGGGCGAAAGTTCGAGCTCGGTCAAAAGAGCGTGGAAGCGCTCGAGCTTGGCGGACAGGCCGAAGTAGGCATGCTCGATGCGGAGCGAGGCCGCCCGCGCGCGGCCGGAGATGAGCGCCCCCTCCGACAGGATCGCCACCTGCCCGCCCGCTTGCTGCAAGAGCTTGATGCCGACCCCGTCGCGCACGGAGAAGCGCTGCGAAAAGCGGCCCTCCGCCGGCACCTTTTGCCAATCGAGCCCGCCGACAAAATACAAGTGCCCATCGGTAAGCACGCCATCCACATCCAGACACAAAAGGCGTATGCGGCGCAGCCGCGCCTGCAGCTCGGGGCTCGGCTCCGCATCCCCTGCGTCCATTGCCGTTTTTTCGGACTTGGGCATCGCATCCATAAGCAGTTTCCTAACACGACGGACTCAGGTTTGCGGGTCCGCCAAAATAGAAATATTCGGGAATAGAGCTCCTGGTCCTGTTGTTTGAGGCCATCACGATCTGCGGCGGCCTCCCCTTGCGCAACGAATCGATGCAAGCAAAGCTGCCTGATTCAAAAAAGAACTGCAGGCGTAAACGCGACCGATGATGCCGATCGCGATGCCGCATGCCCCAAAGGAATGCGGTCGTGCTAGATAGGCGCGAGCGTCCCACACCTGCGGTTGAACAAATTCTGCGACCGATTGTTTTCTCCTGCGTCCTTTGGACATTTCATGAACCACGCTCCTCACCCGCCTTCCTCCGCCCCGGCCGGCGCTGCGTCCGCGGACGGCCCGCCGGACTCGCAGTCGTCCCCGCGGCCGCCGATCGCTCCGGCGCCCACCGATTCACCGCCGCCGGTCATCGACATCCGCGAGCTTAGCAAGGTCTACGCCACCGGCGATGTCGAGGTCCACGCCTTGCGCAGCGTCGGGCTGACCATCCGCCGCGGCGAGATGGTCGCCATCATGGGCCAGAGCGGCTCGGGCAAATCGACGCTGATGAACATCATCGGCACGCTCGATCGGCCGACTTCCGGGAGCTATCGGCTGGACGGGGTCAAGGTGGAGGATCTGTCCGAGACCGATCTGGCGCGGCTGCGCAACCAGAAGATCGGTTTCGTGTTTCAGTCCTTCAACCTCCTGGCCCGCCACACGGCCGTGGCCAACGTCGAAGTGCCGCTGGTCTACGCCCGCATCGGCAAGGCCGAAAGGCGGCGCCGCGCCATCGAGTCGCTGCAGCGGGTGGGCCTGGGCGACCGCATGGATCACCATCCCAACCAGCTGTCGGGCGGCCAGCAGCAGCGGGTCGCCATCGCCCGCGCCATCGTGACGGCGCCGGTGCTGCTGCTCGCCGATGAGCCGACCGGAGCCCTGGACACTGAGATGACTTCCCAGATCATGAACCTGTTCTGCGAGCTTCACCGCTCCGGGATGACCGTAGTCCTTGTCACCCATGAGCACGACGTGGCGGCCTACGCCCAGCGCGTGGTCCGCTTCCGCGACGGCAAGATCGTCGCCGATGAGCAGCAGCCGGAGCGCCGCCATGCGCCTTGACCTGCGCCGCATCGTTCTGTGCGCCGGGCTGATCCTGCCGTGTCTGCTCGGCCCGCGCAGCGCCCGCGCCGAGACGCCCGCCGCCCGCACGCTGGGTTTGTCGGAAGCCATCGATCTGGCGCTGCGCACCGATCCGCAGGTCCAGTCGGCGCAGGCCACCGCCGAGCGCGGCCAGCTCGGGGTGCTGCGGGCGCAGCTTGACCGCTTCTCGCTGCGCGTCGACACGTTCGTGACCGAGCAGTACCGCATCAGCAATCTCGGCGGCGCCGCGAGCAGCTCGGTATGCGGCACGGTGCTGCCGACCGGAGCGCTCCTGGGCGGCAACCTGTACGCGCCGCTGCAGCTGCTGTCGCTTTCGGACAGCGGGCTCGCCGGTCCGAGCGAGGCCGAGTGCCAGGCGGCCATGGGGCAGTACGTCGCCCCTACGACCGTCCAGAGCGCGGCGCTTGGTCAGTTCAACGTCTCTGCCGATCTGCGCCTGCCGCTTTTTACCGGCTTCCGGGTCACGGCCAACGTCGCCCGCGCCAAGCTGCAGCGCGACGCGGCATCCGCGGGGGTGCGGCAGTCGCAGCGCGCGGTGGCGCTCGACATGCTGCGCGCCTACTGGAACGCCCGCCGCATCGAGCTGCAGCAGGCGGTCTCGGAGCAGGCGATCGTGCGCTTTGATGAAGCGGTCAAGATCGTCAACGCGCGGGTGAAAAACGGCCTCGCCGCCGGCGTCGATCTCAACCGCATCGAGTCGCGGCGGCTGACTGAAATCGCCCGCCGCGCCGACCTGGCCGGCGCCGCCAGCGAGTCGCGGGCGCAGATGGCGGTGGCGCTGGGCCTGGGCGGAACGCCGCTCGTGCTCACCGAGCCGCCGCAGCTGCCGCCGCCGCCCGCCGCCGATGTCCAGACGGTCGAAGACATTCTCAACGAAGCCCGCCACCAGCGCCCCGAGCTGCGGGTGGCGCAGCTTAACACCGCGATCCAGTTTCAGCAGATCCGCATGGCGCTGTCGACGTACTACCCGCAGTTTTCGCTCTCCGGCCTGCTTCAGTTCAGCAACAACGCATTCAACCCGCTCATCGGCGCCCGCGACGCCAACAGCAGCTCGAATCCGTTTTCCAACATCACCGGCTCGGTGTTCATGGGAGCGACGCTGAGCCTCAACTTGTTCGACACGCTCAACACCTATACCCAGGTGCGCGACGCGCGGCTTGAGCACAAGCGCCTCGCCGCGGAGGAGCAGCGCATCGGCCGCGTGGTGGAGAGCGATGTGCGGGTGCTGCACGCGCGGCTCCTGCACCTTTACGGCATGCGCGAGCCGCTGCTCAAGAGCCGCGACATCGCCGCCGACAACCTGGCGATTCTCGAGAAGCGCTACCGCATCGGCGACGCCATGATCCTCGATCTCATCGACGGCGCGGTGGAGCTGCTCAACATCGAGATCAGCCTGACCAACCAAGAGGCGACGATCGCGCAGACCTGGGGCGAGCTGTTCCTGGCCGCCGGGCGCTTCCCGCCGCAGCAGGCTAGCGCTGGACTCTATCGAGACGACAAGAGGACGCTATGACGAAAAAGCGGAGGTGGCCGATCGCCGTCGGGGTGCTCGGAGTGGTGGCATTGATCGGGCTTGTGGTCTTTGCGGTGCGCCAGCGGGCCAGCAAGCAGGCGGCGGTGGATCCGACGCTGCTCGCCAAGGTGTCGCGCGGCGATCTGGAGATCGCGGTCACCGAGCTTGGCAAGATCGAGCCGCGTGAGAAGGTCGCGGTGCGCTCCAAGGTCGCCGGCCAGGTCGAGAAGATCCTCATCGAAGAAGGCATGAAGGTAAAGTCCGGCCAGCTGCTCCTGTGGCTGGAGCCTATAGAGTTCGAGCGCGGGGTGGTCCGCGCGCAGCAGGATGTCGATAAGGCGGTGGCGGCGGTGGACTATGCGCGGGTGGTGCTGGAGCGGCGGCGCAAGGGTCTGGCGGATCGGGCGGTGGCGCAGCAGGACGTGGATCTGGCCGACAACGATTTTAAGACCAAGCGCATCATCCTGGCGCAGGCCAAAGAGTCGCTGGCGGTGGCGCGGGATCAGCTGCGGTACTCGCGCATCGTCTCGCCGCTCGACGGCACGGTGATTCAGCGGACGATCCGGGTCGGGGAGACGGTGGTGCCGGGAACGGTGTCGACCTTTGATGACAAGTCGCTGCTCATCGTCGCGGATATGTCGACGCTCATCGCCAAGGCGGATCTGAACCAGATCGATGTCGCCAAGGTGCAGCTCGGGCAGATGGTGACACTCACCCTGGATGCGCTGCCGGGGAAGATGTACAAGGCCAAGATCACCAAGATCGCACCCGCCTCGATCCTGCCCAAGGGCAAGGACGTGGAGGTGTTTCCGGTGGAGGCGACGCTCGATCCGCTGGGACAAGCCGATATCAAGCCGGGCATGACCGCGGACGTGAAGATCCACGTCGACACCAAAAAGGCCGTCCTCAAGCTGCCGATCGAAGCGGTGATCAAAGAAAAGGGGCAGACGTTCGTGAACAAGCTCACCGGCAACCCCGCCGGCAAGGGTCCACCGACGATGCGAGTGGACATTCAAGCCGGAGCCCGCAACGATCGGGAGCAGGAGATCCTGGGCGGCCTGGATGAAGGCGCGCAGGTGCTGATAAAGCCCCCGTCGGCCGAAGCCAACGAGTTCAAGTAACCGGAGCGAGTCGTAGCCGCCCATGTCTATGTGGATCGAATACCTGCGGATCGCCTGGTCGGTGCTGCGTGGGAACCTGTTTCGGTCGACGCTCACCGTGGCGTCGATCGTCATCGGGGCGTTCTCGATCGTGCTTATGACCTCGCTTGCCGAGTCGGGTCTGAGCACGCTGTCGCACAGCTTCGAGGAGCTTGGCGGCTCGCGGCTCATCTCGGTGTGGCGGAAGAATCCGGAGTCGATGGAGAACAAGCAGACCTCGTACACGCGGGGGCTATCCCGCCTGGATCCGCCGGCGATGCGCAACATCCCGCATCTGGTCACGGTAATCTCGTTCGCCTCGCTGCGCCATCGGCCGCTGCAGGCCGACAACGGCAAGCGCATCCCCGGCGATATCGTCGCCGCCGACACCGAGTTTCTGCCGTTTTTCAAGTACAAGCTCGCCGAGGGCCGGGCGCTCGACGAACACGACATGCGCGAGCACGCGCGGGTGTGCGTCATCGGCAGCGAGCTGGCCAACACGATCTGGGGGGCGGGCGAAAACGTCATCGGCCGCATCGTCACCTTCTCCGGGCTGCACTGCCGCATCATCGGCCGGCTGCAGAAGGTGGACCGCTGGGGGGTGGGCTTTGGCTGGGAGTGGGATCAGGTGCTGGTGGCGCCGCTCGACACGGTGGGCGATCACGAGGCGGCGCTCATCGACACCGGCCGCCGCCTGTTCATGCTCACCGACAACCCGAACAACAACGAGATCGTCAAGCGCATCCTCAACGCGGTGCTGCTCGAGCGCCACCACGGGGTCGACGATTTCTCGATCTTCGACTTCGCCAAGCGGCTGTCGGGCTTCTATCAGGTGTTCCTGATCATGAAGGTGATCGTCGGGCTGCTCGCCAGCATCTCGCTGCTCGTCGGCGGTGTCGGGATCATGAACATCATGCTGGTGTCGGTGTCCGAGCGGGTGCGCGAAATAGGCATCCGCAAGGCGCTCGGCGCCACTCCGGCGGACATCGGCCGCCAGTTCGTGGTCGAGGCGATGCTGCTGTCCGGCTTCGGCGGCGGCCTGGGGGCGG
>CALFML010000010.1 GCA_937879845.1 uncultured Myxococcales bacterium | reverse complement strand
CTGGTCAAAAAGCCGGGGGTCAAAAAGGCGCCGCCGGAGGTAGCTCGGCTGTCCTATGTCGGCCCGGCGGTGCGCACCAAGACGCGCGGCGGCTGGTTCGAAGCGCTGCCCGGCCAGCCGGTCGACCGCCGCATGCGTATCGAGACGAGCAACGTCGGCGGCGCCGAGGTCAACGTCCAAGACAAGGTCAAGCTGCAGCTTGAGCCAAACTCCAAGCTCGTCATCAAAAACCTGCCAAGCTCCGGCCGCCAGAGCGGTGAGGTGCAGCTGGTCGACGGCACCCTCCACGCCGGGGTCAGCGAAGATCCCAAGACGAGCCCGCTTACCGTGCGCACCAAGTCGGCGGAGATCAAGCTCAAGGGCGGCGCCCGCATCGACGCGGCGGGGGACGCGCGCACGACGCTGTCGGTGCATGAGGGCTCGCTCTCGGTCAAGGTGCAGGGAACCGTCATCAATATCCGCGCCGGCCAGGGCACGCTGATCCTGCCGGGCCAGGCGGCCCAGCCCAAGGATCTGCCGACCGCGCCGGCGTGGTCGGCCGGTTCGCAGCCGGCGACCGATGACAGCGGCCGTCCCTTCTTGGTCATCGCCGCGGCGAGCTTGCTAAGCTCGCAGTCCAAAGGCGAGGTCGAGGTCGACTTCGCCCAGGTGGCGGGCGCGACGAGCTACAACGTCGAGATCTCACGCGATCCGAGCTTCAACGCCCAGCGCGCCGGCGGCGAGATCAAAGCGCCGCCGCTGCGCGCCGCGCTGCAGCCGGGACGCTACTACGCCCGCGTGTCGGCCCTCGACAACGAGCGGCTCGTCGGTCCGCCGTCTCCGGTGCGGTCGTTTTACGTGATCACCTTACGCACCGATGCGAGCGTCATCGGCGTGCCGGTGCAAAACGGCGAGCGGCCGCCGGAGGGGCAGCGCGGGGCGCAGCTCATGCTGGTGCGCTCGCTGGAGACGACGCTGGAGCTGTCCGGGGTCGGGCTGCCGCTGCAGGTCGCGATCGACAACGCGCTGCCCGTGGACTGCAGCAAGGCACAGATCTTCACGCTCGGGCCCGGCGAGCACCGCGTGCACCTGCGCCTCAACGATGCCGAGTCGGAGCTGCTGTTCTCGGTGGCGCCGCCGCCGCCGCCGCCCAAAGTGGAATACCAGGCCAACGTCGAGCCGCCTGAGCTCCCGGTGCCGCTGCTCTCGCCGGGCTTCCCCGGACGGGCGGTGCAGCCGCGGACGCGCGCCTACGCGCTGCTCGGCATCGGCAGCAGCATCGCCAGCCGCGACCTCAACCTGTTCCGCATCGACATCGGCGGCGAGCTGGCGCTTTTGAAGCGCCGGCTGTCGTTCGACGTCAACGTGCCGCTCCTTTACTACACGGGGCTTGGTCCGCCGTCGGCGCGCGCCGATGACAACGCGGTGGCGATCGGCGACGTGTCGCTCGGCGCGCGGGCGGTGCCGCTCAAGGCGGCGAGCGGCCGGTTCCTGCTGGGACCGCTCCTGCGGCTGCAGGTTCCGACCGGATCGTTCGATCGCACCGCGACCTTGGGCCGCCCGGTGACGATCGACCCGGCGCTCGGCATGGCGGCGCAGCTCGGGCGCGTCGGGCTCCAGACCACGCAGGGGCTGCCGGTGACGGTGAACCTGGCGCAGAACCAGCTGCGCTGGACGATGAACTACAGCGCCGAGGTGAAAGTCTGGCACCTGGGCTTCTCGGCGACGCTCGATGCGGCGGTGGGGCTCCTGGGGCAGAGCGAGAGCGGGGCCTCGCTGGGTGGCGGGGTGCGGCTGCAGCTCGGGCCGTGGAACCTCCTCACCGGGGTGCGCGGCGGTCTGGGCGATGGCGGCGCGGCGGTGTTCGGCCGCTATTACACCTTCCTCGGTGTCGAGTGGTCGCCGCCGTAGCCGCGCGGGGCCGTCTTTACCGCAGGCGGGACGTGCAGCGGCTAGCGACCCGGGGCGGCTTGGGTTTAAGCTAACGGCATGCTCCTGGCGGTCGACATCGGCAACACCAACATCGTCTTTGGTCTGTTCGACGGCGCGCGTCTGCTCACTCACTTTCGGTTGGAGACGCGCAAGGCGCGAACGGAAGACGAGTACGCGGCGCTCCTCAGCAGCTTGCTGCAGCTCCACGGGCTGCCCTTCCGCGCCACCTCCGCTCCCGATCCCGATATCGGCGAGCTCGGGCCGAGCCAGGGCCAAAGCCATGGACCGAGCCACATCTCAAGCCCCGGCCCGCTGCCCAAGAGCGCCATCTCCGACCCGGCCGGCCCGCGGGAGGTAAGTGCCGCGCAGTCGTCGCAGTCGGCGCAGTCGCCGCAGTCCACGCAGCCGGACCAGCGCGGGATCTCCGCCGGCATCCTGGCCACCGTGGTTCCGCCGGTGCTGGCGGCGTTTCAGCGGCTCTTTCAGCGCTATCTGAACATCGATCCGGTGGTCGTCGGACCAGGGACGCGCACCGGGATGCCCATCCTCTACGACAACCCGCGTGAAGTCGGCGCCGACCGCATCATAAACGCCGTCGCCGCCTACGAGCGCTACCGCAGCGGCTGTCTGGTCGTCGACTTCGGCACCGCCACGACGTTCGACGTGGTCACGCCCAAAGGCGAATACCTGGGCGGCGCCATCGCCCCGGGCATCGGCATCAGCGCCGACGCGCTGTTTCACGCCGCCGCCAAGCTGCCGCGCGTTGAGCTGGTCCGGCCGCGCTCGGTCATCGGCAAAAACACCGTCAGCAGCATGCAGTCGGGCCTCATCTACGGCTACGTCGGCCTGGTCGATGGCATCGTCGAGCGGATGCGCTCCGAGGTCGACTTCCCGCTGCGCGTGGTCGCCACCGGAGGCCTGGCGCCGCTGCTCGCCCGCGACAGCCTCACCATCGAAGACTGCGACGAGATGCTCACCCTCACCGGCCTGCGCATCATCTACGAGCGCGAGCAGCGGCGGGGCGCGCGCTGATGCCGCTTGCGCCAAGTTCCGCCGCGGCCCCCGGCTTTGCCGAGCGCATCGGCCGCGCCGTCTTTTTTCCCCATAAGGCCGTCCGCGCCCTTTCGCAGGGGGAGGCGGGCGGCTTGCGCGACACCGCGCTGCTGTTCCTGCCGCGGCTCCTGGTCAGCGACACGCAGCGGCTGAGCGCCGAGCTCGCCCAGGTGCACGACGGCGGCGTCCGCGCCGTGTTTCAGCTCGCCATAAGCGCGGTCTCGGCGCTTTTGCCCGATGTCCTGGGCATCCTTTTGGCGAGCGTGTTCATGTCGCTGACGCTCGGCGAGAGCGAGCGTCAGCTGCGGCCGGGGCTGACGCTTGACGTGGGGGCTCAGGCCTGGCTCGGGTGGCTGTTTCTGCATGTGCTCATGGCGCTTGGCCAGACGCTGCTTCAGCGCGAGCCCGAGCCGTTTATGCAAAGGACGCTGCCCTGGGTGGCGTTCGCCGTCTGGTTGCTCTATATATTGATCGGCTTTTTGACGGTGCGGCGCATCCTTGTGGAGCAGGCAGCCAGTGCAACCGGATCTCAAGCCACCGCGCGGGGGGACCTAGGATGACAGACACGACCGGACGGCCGCTGCAAAAAGAGCGCAGCATGGCCCGCTGGGGAGGGAGGTTCCTCGTCGGGGCGCTCTTGCTCCTAGTGGGACTCAATATGTTCTGGATGGTCAAAAACTACGGCCGCCAGCGGGCGCGCGATCTGCACGCGGCGCCGGATTTCTCGGTGCGGCGGATCGACTCGGCGGCGACGCCGGGGAGCGAGTTCCGGCTCTCAGCGGAGCGCGGCCATCCGGTGCTGGTGGATTTCTGGGCGACCTGGTGCCTGCCGTGCAAAGAGTCGCTGCCGGTGCTCGATCAGGTCTACGCCCACCTGCACGACCGCGGTCTGCGCGCCATCGCCATCGAGACCGAAGGCGCAGAGGTCAAGGCGCGGGCGATGGCCAGCCAGCTCGGTCTGAAGCTGCCCATTGGCACCGATGAGGGGCCCCTGTCCGAGCGCTACGGCGTGACCGCCATCCCGTACATGCTGCTCATCGATGGCCAAGGACACATAAACCGCGTCTTCCGCGGCGTCCACAGCGCCAGCGAAATCGAGCGCGCCGTCATGGCAGTGGGTCTGCAGTAAAGACCCCGCCCCGCCGCCCCCGGTGGGTGGAGGGGACCCGCTTCCGCTCTCAGTTCAAACGCAAAAAACCCCGCCGACCGAAGCTGACTTCGGCGCAGCGGGGTTTTTTATGCCGAGTCGGGCTTAGTTCTTCTGCGAGACCTTGTAGATAACAGAGCAGCTCGGCGGCTGCTGGCAGTTCTGACCGGGCTCAGACTGCGACTGCGAGCGCTGCTGCGTCACCTGGACCGTAAACGCGTTGTCGGCGGTCGCGGTGAACGAGACCGAGTAGTTGGCGGTGAAACGGCACACGCCATCGGAGATCGTGGTCGGGCCGTAGCTCAGGGTGCCGGTGTTGCAGCGAACCGGACCGCTGCCGATGATCGTGCTGCCGTCCGCGGCATACAGGGTCACGTTGCCCTGAGCATCGTTTTGCACCGTGCGGGCGCTCTCCAGAGCCGAAGCGGCGATGCCGGTGTTGCAGCCGTCCGAGACAAACTGCGCGCTGCCGGGTACGGCGGGGTACATGCCGTTGGCGACCCGGTAGATCGTCACGCCAGCCGGGCAGGTACCACCGGTGGTGCCGCCGTCCAGCGTACCGAACAGGCTGTCACCGCCGCAGGAAGCGGCAAAAAGAGCGGGCAGCGCAACAAGGGCGAATCGCAGAGCAGTCTTTTTCATTAGGTCCCTCCTTTTTCTATTAGGCTAGG
>CALFML010000009.1 GCA_937879845.1 uncultured Myxococcales bacterium | reverse complement strand
AGAGCGGCTGCTGGCTCTAGCGATCGGGCTCACCCGCGGGCTCGACGCGGCGCACCGGCGCGGGGTGCTGCACCGCGATATAAAGCCCGCCAACGCCATCCTGGCCGACGATGGAGAGGTTAAGCTGCTCGACTTCGGGCTGGCCAAGCTGCTGCCACATGCGCCGGCGCTGCTGGCAGCGGACGAGGCGCCGACTTTCACCGCCCCGGAGCCGCCGCTCCAAGACAGCGGCATCGTCGGCACGCCGTTGTACATGGCGCCGGAGCTATGGCGCGGGGAGCCGGCGACGCCGCGGGCCGACATCTACTCGCTGGGGGCGCTGCTCTATGTGCTGGCGACCGGCCAGCCGCCCTGGTCCGCCGGATCGATCGAGCAGCTGCGGCAGGAGGTCCAGCACCGCGACGCGCCCCCGACCGCAGCGCGGGCCCCGGCGCTGGATCCGCGGTTTGCGGCGCTCATCGATCGCTGCCTGTGCCGCGATCCAGCGCAGCGCTTCGCCAGCGCGGAACAGCTGGCGCAGGAGCTGGCGCTGTTGCCGCTGGCCGAGCTGACGCCGCTTTTAGGCGGCAATCCCTACCGCGGGCTGGCGGCGTTCGACGCCGAACATCGCGCGCTGTTTTACGGCCGCAGCGCCGAAATCCGCGCCGTCCTCGAGCTGCTGTTGCGGGAGCCGATCGTGGTGGTGAGCGGCGACTCCGGGGTCGGCAAATCGTCCCTGTGCCGGGCCGGCGTGCTCCCGCTGTGCGAAGAGGGCGGGCTGGCCGGCGGACGGGCTTGGACGACGGTGACGCTGGTTCCGGGGCAGCGTCCGCTCGGGGGGCTGGCGTCGGTGCTGGCGCCGCTGTTACACACTTCGCCGGAGGACGTACTCACCCGGCTGCAGTTTCCGGCGCAGCTGGCGGGTGAACTTACTGAACGCCAGGCTGGGCGCACCGGGCTGTGCCTGTTCGTCGATCAGCTGGAGGAGCTGGTCAGCACCAGCGATCCCGATGAAGCGGCCACCTTCACCCAGACCCTGCGCGCGCTGGCCGACGGAGCACGCGGGGTGCGGGTGCTGGCGGCGCTGCGCGGCGACTTTCTGGCGCGCGTCGCCGCCCTACCGGGTCTGGGCGAGCTGGTGCGCGGCCTCTACCTCCTGCGCCCCCTGACCGCCAGCGGCCTGCGCGAGGTCATCGTCTATCCCGCCCGCGTCCGCGGCGTCGCCTTCGAGTCCGAGGCCCTGGTCACTGAGCTGGTTCACGAGACGCTGCATGCCGAAGGCGGTCTGCCGCTTCTGTCCTTCGCCCTGGCCGAGCTGTGGGAGGCGCGCTCCGAGGCGCGGCGGACCATTCCGGCCACCGCGCTGGTCGCCATCGGCGGCGTCGAGGGGGCACTGGCGCGCCACGCCGACGCCCTTTTGCACCGCCTGAAGCCGGTGGAGAAGGCCGCGGTCCGGCGCCTGCTCGGCAAGCTGGTCACCGGCGAAGGACTGCGGGTGCGGCGCGGCGAGTCGGATCTGTGTCCGCCCGAGATGCCGGCGGCCCGCGTCGCCCTGGAGTCGCTGCTGCGCGGCCGGCTGCTGGTCGCGCGGGTGGTGGATGGGGCCAGCGTGTATGAGCTGGCGCACGAGTCGCTGGTCTCCGGCTGGGGCACGCTGCGCGCCTGGCTGGCGGAGAGCCGCGAGGCGCGTGTCCTGCAGCAGCGGCTGGATCAGGCGGTCGCGGAGTGGGAGCGGCTCGGCAACAGCGCCGATGCGCTGTGGGGGGATCGCCAGCTCGCGGAGGTGCAGCCGCTCCTGCCGGCGCTGCAGCTGTCTCTGCGCGAACAGCAGTTCCTCGACGCGGCGCACCGGCAGCGGCGCTCCCGCAGGTGGGCGCAGCGCGGCCTTTTCGGGCTGGCCATCCTGCTGCTTCTGTTCTACGGCGGCGCGACGTACCAAAAGCGGCGCCAAGAGAACATTCAGGTCAACCTGCAGCTGGCCAAGGCGCGGGAGCTTGTGCATCACGCCCGCTCCTTACGTGAGGAAAGTGACCAGCTTCAGCGTCAAGCCTTCGCCGCCTTCGATCATGAGCAGTGGGAAAAAGGCGAGCGCACCTGGGCGGAGGCGCTGAGCGCGCGCGCCGCGGCGGAGACCGACTACGGCACGGCGACCAAGACGCTGGAGACGGCGCTGCTGCTGGCACCGGAGCAGCAGCCGGTGCGCACCCTGCTCAGCACCATCCTGGGCGAGCGCGCCCTGCTGGCGGAAAAGAGCCATGAGCGGGCGCATCGCGACGAGCTCGTACGTCGGCTGCAGATCTATGACACCCAGGGCGAGGCCTATCGTCACCTCACCGCGCCGGTACCGCTGCAAGTGGGAAGCTCACCGGCCGGCGCGATGGTGGCCATCGCCCGCTACATCACGGAGACCGGCGGCCGGCGCAGCGAGTCGGAGCTCCGCCAGCTCGGCAAAACGCCCCTGACCGAGCAAGCGGTGGAGCCGGGCTCCTACGTCCTCACCCTGACCGCGCCCGAGCGCCCCCCGATCCGCTTCCCCATCGTCATCGGCCACGGCGACGCGGTGCACATGCACGTCGAGCTGCCCAGGCCCGGCACCGTGCCGGCCGGGATGATCTACGTTCCCGCCGGCCGCTTCCTCTTTGGCAGCACCGCGCCCGAAGCCGTCCGCCGCGGCCGCGCCGAACCGCTGCACCCGGTGAGCACCGCAGCCTACCTCATCGCCGAGCACGAGACCACCTACGCCGATTTCATCGCCTACCTGCGCACGCTGCCATCGGCGGAGCGCGCCCGCCGGCTACCGCATGCCGGTGCGGAGACTCCCGGCGGCAGCGTGACGCTGCGCGAACGTAGCGACGGTGCGTACGAGCTGACGCTGCCGAGCGGACCGCAGCTCTACCGCGCCCGCGCCGGAGAACTGGTTCACTATCCGGGTCGCAGCCGCCACGCCGCCCTGGACTGGCTGCAGCTTCCGGTGACCGGGGTCTCGTTTGCCGATGCCTTGGCCTACGCCCAGTGGCTCGACAGCACGCATCGGCTGCCCGGCGCCCGGCTGTGCAGCGAGCAGGAATGGGAGCGCGCCGCCCGCGGCGCCGATGATCGCGAATACCCCCACGGCGACCTGCTCACGCCCGAAGACGCCAACTACGGCGAGACCTACGGCCACGAGCCGCGCGCCCTGGGGCCCGATGAAGTAGGCGCTTTTCCCGTCTCGCGCAGTCCCTTCGGCGTGCTCGACATGCTGGGCAACGCCGCGGAATGGGTCCTGCCGCGCGGCCAGCACTGCTGCGTGACGCGCGGCGGCAGCTACGCGGTCGACGCCGCGCTCTGCGGGGTGAGCCAGCGCAGCGAAGTCGAAGGCAGCGTGCGGACAAAGACCCATGGCATCCGCATATGTGCCACCTATCCGGCGCCGTGAGCGCGCTAACCGGCTGGGGGGCGGGGCCGGGCATGCGACTTGACAACCGCGCCGCGGCTTGCCTAGCTGGTTACTATGACCAAGCCGCCCTCGCCTCTCGGCTCTCCAGGTGTCTCGGTAGCGGTTGATGCGCAGGTCAAGGCGCAGTGGGAAAGCGCGCAGTCGGCCTGGCCGGAGATCGAGCTCCCGCTACAGACCTTCGCCGAGTACCTGGCGGCGCGGCGCAGCACCGGCAGCGCCCCGATGCCGCCCGAGCGCGTCGCGGAGCTGTACCTGGCCTGCGCCTGCGTCAAAGGTCTGCCGGCGGCGCTCTCCGCGTTCGAGCGGCGGTTTCTGGTGCAGGTGCCGGCCTTCCTCGGGCGGCTGACGCTGCCGGAGAGTACGGTGACGGAGATCAAACAGCTCCTGCGGACCAAGCTGCTGGTCAGCACGGAGAGCGGCCTCGCCAAGATCAGCGAGTTCTCCGGCCAGGGAGCGATGCTCGGCTGGCTGCGGGTGGTGGCGATGCGCACCGCGCTTTCGCTCTTGCGCCAGCGCAGCGACAAGCCGCTGGACGACATCGGCGGCGATGAGCGGGTGATGGCGGCGACCGAAGATCCGGAGCTCGTCTACCTGCGCAACCGCTACCAGACTGAGTTCAAGGAAGCCTTCGCCGCCGCGCTGGCGCAGCTCACAAGCGAGCAGCGCAACCTCCTGCGGCTGCACCTGGTCGACGGCATGAACATCGACAAGCTCGGGGTGATGTTCCAGATCCACCGCGCCACCGCCGCCCGCTGGCTGCACAGCGCCCGCGAGTCGGTGTTCACCGAGACGCGCCGCCTCCTGCAGCAGCGTCTGCGGCTCTCTCCGGCGGAGTTTGACAGCTTGGTGCGGGTGCTGCGTAGCCAGCTCGATCTGAGCGTCGCCCGGCTCCTGGTCGAGGCCCCGCCCTCGACCCGTTGAGCCGAAAAATAGCGGAGGGGAAAATGCCCCCTCCGCTTCCAGTTAGCCGATGACGTTGAGGCAGTCGAAGTTGACGTCGATCTTGGCCTTGGTGTCGCCCTGGATGAGATCACAGGCCATCGGGCAGATGTAGATCCGGCCGTTGTTCAAGTAGAACGCATCGGCGGCACACTCCGCCGCGCTCTTGACCTGCCTTAACGTCTGCACCGCGCCGGTGCCCATCGGCGTATATTCCAGCACCACAGACCCGAGATCGATCTCCTCGCCCGGCGGCGGCATCGGCGTCGGGAAGTCGCAAGCGACCTTGGCCCCGGCGATGACGCCCATGGCGACGTTGGTGAACACCGCATCGAAGCTGCTGTACTCGCAGATCGGGAACCGGAGTCCGCCGGTGGCGATGCTCAGCTTCTGGTAGATCTGGCCGTTGTTGACGGCGCCGCCGCCGCGCGTGCAGACCGCGGACTGAATCGGGTCCATCGGCCCCCAGGCCTTGGACGCGGGGTTATTCTCCTTGAGGCCCACGATCGAGTGCCAGACGTAGTTGCGGCTCACCACGGAGCCGAACATCTTGGGCGTCTTGGCCAGCAGCTGCGACTCGAAGACGGTCTCCGTGGTGTCGGAGTTGTCATCGGTGATGCCGATGAAGACCTTGAACGCATCGGGGCGCAGCCAGGTCGACCAGCCCATCGGCGCCAGGTTGAACTGATCTTTCTCCGTGCCGTTGTAGGTGCCAAGGAGCCGCTTGAAGCTGTCGGTGCTCTCGACTTCGACGCTGTAGTGGTAAAAGCGCGCGGTGTTGACGGGCTTGGCCGGCACCGGCGAGCAAGTCGGGTTGCCGCTGAGCGGCGCGCTGATGCATATCGACTGGCGGGTCGCGTAGTCGCCGTGGCTCGCCACCATGATCACGCGGTAATCGAGGCCGCTCTTGCCGATGATGTCGGCGAAGTTCTTGTTGATGTTCTGCTGCACGGCGGCAATCTCATCGGTCATCGAGCCGGAGTTGTCGATGACGAAGATGATGTCGACCGGCTTCTTGCCGAGCGTCGCCTCTTCCTTGACGCTGGCGCACGCCGCGTCGCGATTGCGCGGCCGTCGCAGGTCCGCGCCTGCCAGGTCGTAGCCGCCGTGGCCCCCGCCCATGCCGGCGTCCGTGTCGTACTCGGTCTCTAGCCGGGTGTCATTGCATGACGAGGCGGCGCCAGTCAGCGCCAGCCCCAGCGGGAGCATGTACTTTAGAGAGCGCATCGCAACCCTCCCAGTTCGGAAGTTGGGAAAATCAGCCTGGATTTATATCCTATCGAGATCATTACTATTTTGGCTCCCACACCTCAAGACTTTCTATACAAGTTCTTTCAGACAATGCTGCGCGTCGTATCGCGCTGCGCAGGGTGCAAACAGCGCGGCGCATCGTCTAAACAACTAAAACAACGCTTCGTATCGTCGCTTGCTCAGCTGCCTTGCAGACCCGATCGTCCCCCCTCGTCACCCTTGGAGCGCCGCCCATGAGATCTGCTGCCGGACCTTCCCACCCCTTGGCGCTTGAAGTTGCGGCGGCGGCAGAGGCGGCGCAGGCGGCAGCGATGCTAATCCAAGGGGTGTATCAGCGCGAGGTGGCCGTGCAGTGGAAAGCCCCAGCGGATCCGGTGACCCAAGCCGATCAGGCGGCCAACGCGCTCCTCATCGCCCGTCTGCAGCAGCAGTTCCCCGACGACGCAATCTGCGCCGAAGAGTCGCCCGGCGAAGAAGCCCGGCAGGCGGCGCGCCGCGGCGGCCGCTGCTGGTTCATCGATCCGCTCGATGGCACCCGCGAGTTCATCCGCAAGAGCGGCGAGTTCTGCGTAATGGTCGGACTAGCAGTGGCTGGACGACCTGTACTCGGCGTGATCGTCGCGCCGGTCTGGCAGCGCACTTTTTGCGGCGTGGTCGGGCAAGGCGCGTGGGAAGTCACCGCGGCCGGTACGTGCCAGAGCCTCCGGGTGGGCAAAGGACGCGCGGCGGCGGACGCGCGGGTGGTGCTGTCGCGGCTGCACAGAAACGCGATCGTGGATGCGGCCGTGGAGCGGCTGGGAATCCGCGACATCCGGCAGTGCGGCAGTACGGGGCTCAAGTTCATGCTGGTCGCGGCCGGAGAGGTCGATCTGTTTATTCACGCCGAGCCGGCCGGGTATACCGGGGCCGGACCCCAGCTTTGGGACGGCTGCGCACCGGAAGCGATCGCTCTGGCTGCCGGCGCCGTGGTTACGGACGCCAAGGGGCAGAAGCTCCGCTACGATACGGATCATCTGCCCTTGGACGGTGGAATCATCGTCGGAGCGCGCGACTGGGCGGCGGCAGCGCCAGCCGCCCTGTGAGCAGGCTTGTTGCGGACGGCTAGGACTTTTTTCGCAGAAGATGGTCCAGCGCCTGCGCGAGCTCGTCGTGCGTGAAAGCCTGGCTCAGATTGGAGGTTCGCAGGTCCTGAACGATGAGCCCCAGGGTCTCGATCGCCGACTGGCAGCTGCGGCGGCCCAGGGTCAGGCGGTAATGCACAATCATCGCCAGCAGCTCGCGGGGGGAATCGTTGTCAGCGGGCTTGGCGGACGGAGGACTCGCCGCGGCCGGCGGAGTGGCCGGCTTCGGGGTCTTGACAGCGGCGGGCCGCGCATCCTCCGGGGCCCCTGAGACCGCCATACCGAGCCGCTTGAGCGCCGGCAGCCAGGTGGTAGGAATGGCGCGGTTACTCCCCTCAACCGTGGTCACCGTGCGCCAGTGGACTTTGAGCGCCTGCCAGAGCTCGCGGTGGCTCAAGCCCAGACGCTTGCGCTCGCGCCGCAGCCAGGAACCGCGCAGTGAGATGGGCGCCGCCGGCGGCGATTTCTTCGGCTTTGGCACCGCGTCCGCATCGTCGGGGAGACAGAAGCCGAGCTCCTTGAGCTTGCGCCAGTAGCGCTTGGGGATAGGAAGTTTCCGCTCTTCGATTCGCGCGCAGGTCGCCCAGTGAATATCAAGGTGGAGCCGTATGGTATTCCGGCTCAGACCCAGGCGCTCGCGCTCTGCCTGCAGCCAGCCGCCATCCATCCCGGGCTTGGCGCTTCTCTCCACCTTTGCGGAGTCTTGCGGCGGAGCCGGCGCGGACTCGGGCTCCTTAGGAACAGCGGGGGCGGCTATCGGCTCGGCGGACTCGGATGACGCCGCCGGCGGAGTCTTATCCTGTTCCGGCGCCGGCGGCGTTGGTTCCGGCGCGCCCGCCGCATCCTTGAGCGGCGCCGCAAGCACTTCCGATTCCTTGGCAGCCGCAGCAGAATCAGCCGCTTGGCTCGGCGGCGTCTCGGCTTGCGGCAGCAGCCGGAATCCGAGCCCGGCGACCACTGACAGCCAGGGCACCGGAACCTGCTGCCCCTTGGTCTCCAGCGCGACGACGCGGCTCTCGGCCACTTGCAGGTGCTTGGCGATGGCGCGGCGACCCACTGCGATTCGCTCCCGCTCCCGCCGGAACCAGGCGCCATCGAGCGAGCCTGCGGATGTCGGCGCAGCGGATACATGGGTCTTTGAATCAGCGTTCAAGGCTTGGCCTAGGGTCTGGTCACGCACGTCGGTCATACACTCCTTTTTTTTACAGTAAACCGATTCGCCGGCAAAAGGAACGGAAAATATGCTCGCTCATGGCGAGAATTATTTGGCTATTTGCCGCAGGCGCGGCGGCTGTGGTGATATGCCAAGTCCATGGAAAACAATTTGGACTTTCATCAAGACAGGCACGAGCGCGACGCCTTGGGGCAGGACAAGAGTCTGTCGGACCTCCATCGCCACCTTGACGGTTCGCTCCGACCGGACACGCTCAACGAGCTTGCCGCAGGTCTTTCCTATCGCGTTCCGCAGGATCTGAAGTTTCAACCGGGAATGGGACTCGCAGAGGCGCTGGCGCGGTTTTCGTTTACATTATCCCTTCTGCGCACACCGGCCGCGGTGCAGCGGGTGGCGCGCGAGATCTGTGAAGATGCGGCGCGCGAAGGAGTGGGGACGCTGGAGATTCGCTTTGGCCCGCAGCTCCACATCGATGCGGCGGCAGCGGCGCAAGGGCTCACCACGGAGGCGGTCTTGGACGCCGCGCTCGCCGGCGTGGCGGAGCACAGCGGGGTCGGGGTGATCCTCTGCGGAATCTATGGCGAGCCGCCGGAAGTGATGGAGCACTTGGTGGACCTTGCAGCCAGCCGGCGCCGCGTGGTCGGGATCGATCTGGCCGGAGGCCCGCTGCCCGAACACCGCGCCCGAATGGCCGACTATCGCGCCGCGTTCCACCGCGCCGCGGCGCTTGGGCTGGGGCGGACGGTGCATGCCGGAGAGGGCCGGCCGCCGAGCGAGATTCGCGACGCCATCGAGCTTCTCGGAGCGCAGCGGATCGGCCACGGGACCACGCTGCTCGCCGATCCCAGCGTGACAGCCCTTGTGCGCGAGCGCGGGGTCACAATCGAGGCGTGCATCACCTCGAACGTCCACACCGGCGTCATCGGCTCGGCGCAGGAGCATCCGCTCGTCCGCATGCTGGAGCAAGGGGTCCGCGCCACGGTATGTACAGACAATACGCTCCTATCGGATGTGAACGCGCCGCACGAGTATGCGCTGGCCCGCCGCTTGCGCGGCATGACGGAAGAGCGCTTCGCGGAGCTTCTGGCAAGCGGTCCGCGCGCCCGTTTCCGACGCGCATAGATTTAAGATAGGATCCTCTCATGTCTCATGACGCCTGGGACCCGAGCCAGTACGACCGCTTCAAGTCCGAGCGGCAAGCGCCGTTTTTCGATCTGCTCGCATTAATCAAGCCGGTTCCGGGCGGCCGCGTGCTTGATCTCGGCTGCGGCACGGGAGAGCTGACCCGTCATCTGCATCAGCACACGCAAGCCGCGGTGAGCGTGGGCATCGACTCGTCATCGGCCATGTTGGCAAAAGCCCAGGCCCACGCCAGCGCGCAGGTGCAGTTCCGCTCCGGCGACCTCGCCGCGATGCAAGAGGTGGCAGGCTATGACGTGATCGCCGCCAACGCCTCGCTGCACTGGGTGCCGGATCATCCGCGGGTTCTCGCCGCGTGGACGCGGGCGCTGCGGCCCGGTGGACAGCTTGCGGTGCAAGTTCCAGCCAACCCGGATCACCCGTCCCATACTACGATCGAGGAGCTCATGCATGAGGAGCCCTTCCGCAGCGCCTTTGCCGAAGCGCCGCCGCCGGATCCGCTCCACAACCTGCTCACTCCGGAGCGCTACGCCGAGCTTCTCGATACTCTGGGCTATCGTCAGCAGCACGTGCGGCTGCAGGTCTACGGCCATCACCTCAAAGACACGACCGAGGTGGTCGAGTGGATAAAGGGCACCGCGATGACGCGGGTGCGCGGCCCCTTGGAAAAACGCGATCCCGCACTGTATGAACGCTTCGTCGTCCGCTACCGTGAACGTCTGCTGCAGCGCCTGGGTCTGCGGGCTCCTTTTTTCTATCCCTTCAAGCGCATCCTCTTCTGGGCGCAGCGGCCGCAGGAGTGAATCGCGCCCTGGCTACCGCGCCGGCGCCGCATGCACAAGAACGCGGCGCGCGGCATCGCCAACCCGTCCCGAATCGAGCGCCCGTTCGCGCAAGATCGTCAGCAGTCCCCCGGGCCGTACTTGTCCGTCTTCATCGCGGACGCGGCGGCCCAGCAGCTCTTCGACCCGGCGGCCGGTTGCGCCTACCGAGCCCAGGGCCTGCAACAATGCGCTGACGTCTTCCGGGTCCGGCGGCGGGCAGCTGGGTATCGTGGCGACATGGGTGCACAGCCGGGCCAAGTCCACCGGCGTGAGTCGGACTGCGCGCCAGCTGCCAAGCTGGGGATTTTCGGGCTCGGTGCGGCCGGGTTCGGACTTGGCATCGGGCGGTCTTGCGGCGGCCGCGGGATCGGCAGCATCGCCGTCGGAGGGTGCCGCCGGATAGGCGTGCTCCGGCGGGTCTATGCCAAGCGCCAGGTAGCTGGCGTCGCCTTCGCACAAGACCAGATCGCCCGCGGGCGTGAACTGCCGCGCCGCATAGCGCAGATCGAGCGCCATCAGCCGCCGTTCCTTGTAACCGACCTGCAGCGCTTCGCCATCGACCACGACCTGGCAGCGGTCGAGCCAGAAGCGCTCGCGCCGCCACCACAGCCACGGTCCGATTAGAAGTGGACTCAAGACCGCCGCCATCGGCACCTGGGTCAGGGCAAAGACCAGCCCCGGCAGGATGAGCAGCGGCACCGCGAGCCGGCTGACATCCCGCCGCAGCGGCAAAGCGTCCAGCCGCAGCGGGCTCACGCGGCAAACGGCAGCGCGCAGACCACCGCCGTCTGCCCGAGCGGCTCGCCTTCGGCGCTGACGAGCTGCAGCTCCGTGCCCGGCTCCCAGACGCTGCGATGGACGTAGCCAAGCGCGATGAACGAAAAGCGCGGCGAGCACACGACCGAGGTCAGATGCCCGGCGTTCGCCCGGCTCGGGTGGGCCAGGCGCGTTCCGGCGGGCGGCGACGCGACGGCAGCGGGCAGACGCAACCCGACGAGCTGCCGGTTGAGCTGCCCGCGATCGCGCAGGCGCACGACCACCTCCTGCCCCAGGTAGCAGCCTTTGGTCGGGCTGAACACATCCTCCAGACGCGCCTCGCTCGGCATCCGCTCTTCGTCCACATCGACCCCGAAGCGCGGGATCCCGGCCTCGACGCGCAGGATCTCGGCGCGGTCGGCGGAGAGCTCGACCGCCCCCTTCGTTATCAGCGTCGCCTGGGCTTCTGCCAACGTCTCTTTGGCCGCCAGCAGATGGAAGCCCGGAATGCCGAGCTCCGGCGTCCGGGCAATACGCACGCGGCCGGCCGGGATATCCGCGCTGACAAAATGGTACGGCGGCAGACCGGCGACCGCCGCGCCGAGCGCCTGCAGCGCCGCCTCCGCCTCCGTCCCGTACACCCCGAGCTCGGCCAGCTCCGAGCTCGCATCGCTGAGCGTCGCATCGTCGGTGATGAGATAGCGGTCGAGCGCGCTCCGGATGACCTCCGTAGTGGCCGCCGGCAGCTCGATGAGGAGCCCATCCTCGCCGCAGTCGTAGACACACAGGATCGACAGCAGCTTGCCTTTCACGGTCAGCATCGCCGCATGGCAGCCGCGTCCCGGCGCAAGGCCGGTGATGTCGTTGGTCACCATGCCGTGGAGAAACCGCTTGGCGTCGCGTCCGACCAGGCGCAAGCGCCCCCGCTCCGCGCTCAGCTCACGTACATACAAGGGCCCAGGGTCCAGCGTAGATATGGCCATAGGAGAAACCTAAGCCCGCCCACTCGGACGGTCAATGCGCAGCATGAGCCCTGCCCACTCCTCTTCGGTGTCATGCCGCACGCAGGCAAGACCCAGCTGCGCGAAGCGCGCCTTGACCGCAGCCGCCTCGGTCGACAGCAGGCCGGAGAGGATGAGCACTCCCTCATGCGCGACGCGGGCGGCAATCGCCGCCGACAGCTCAAGCAGGGTCGGACCGGTGATGTTGGCAAGGACGATCTGAAACTGGCCGCCGAGCTCATCGACCAGCGTCGTCTCGGCGCGCACGCGGTCGCGGACGCCGTTGCGGTCGGCGTTTTCCAGCGTGACCTCGACCGCTTCGGGATCGATGTCCACGCCCAGCGCGTGCGCCTGCGGCCACAAGAGCAGCGACGCAACCGCCAGCACGCCGCAGCCGCAGCCGATGTCGAGCACCGCCGGCCCGCCCGGCGCCGCCCCATGAAGCGCCGGACTGCTTGGGTCGTCGTGCAGCTCGGTGAGAAAGCGCAGGCAGAGCCGCGTCGTCACATGGCCGCCGGTGCCAAACGCCCGGCCGGGATCCATGGCCAGCGTCACCTCGTCCGCCAGCGGCGTATGGGCGGCGGCTTCCCAGCTCGGCACGATGGCGATGCGGCCGATACGCCGCGTCGTAAAGTAGCGCTTCCAGGCATCGCGCCACTCATCTTCGTCGCGCTCGCGGACGGCGATTTCGATCGCCGCCTGCGCCGGCACCTGCTCATGCACCGCGGCGAGGAGCTCCGGCATCGCCGCGAGCTCGTCCTCTGGGATGTAAAGCTGAAACCGGGCGCGCCCCGGCGGCGGCGGATCCAGGGTCGTCTGATCGCACTGTTGAAAGCCCAGCTCGCGCTCGCAAAAAAGCTCCACCAGCGGCTGCGTGTGCTCGCTCGCCAGCTCAATCCGGATCTCTTGGTATTGCATCGGGTTTCCTTGGTCTGCACGCTAAGTTCGCACCGACCGGCTCGCAGCAAACCGCGCCGCCAGCCGACCGCCGCTCCGAGCGCCGCCGATTCGGCAGCCGACGTCTGCTCTGCGAGCAGCGGCCAGTGGCTCATAGCTCACCACAGGGCCCAAGGGCAAGCTCTCTCTCCGCCCTCAGGGGCGTGTCCAGCTGGACATCCGCATGTCCAGTTGGCGATGAAGCCAGATGTCCAACTGGACTTCTCGGCCGCGCAAGGCGGGTGCTTCCTGAGCCTTTTCCCGCGCATCCTGAGCGCCTGCGGCTTGGCACTGCCATTGCTCTTTGCTGAACCCGGGATGCGGCGGCGCCAGAAAGAGCGTACAAATCCTAGAGGACATCATGAGCAACCCGAGCAGCGCGCAAAAGCTCACCATCACTCCTTTTATCGAAAACGGCGCCGCCGCCGATGATGTCGTCGCGATGCTCGTCGAGGCGTCCCGCGATCCGGCGATCCGCGCCATGAACTACCTGCCGCACAACATGGATGAAGCGGGCGCGCGGCAGTACTGCGCCGCAAACGACGGCGTGGCCCTGCGGCTCGACGGCAAGCCGGTGGGCGTGAGCGTGGTGCATGCCCATGCGCAGCCCGGCGAGGGAGTCGAGATTCCGCCCGGCTGCGGTGAGCTCGACGAGTGGGTGCTGCCGCCGTTCCGCGGCCAGGGCATCCTGGGACGGCGCGGGTGGCCGCTCATCACCGCCTGGCTCGCGCCGCGCTTGGAGCGCGTGGTCAGCGTGACCTGGACCGACAACCACGCCGCGCAGGCCCTTCTGCGCTCACGCGGCTATAAGCATATCGGCCGCAGCTTCTGGAGCGGCAACGGCCTCTCCGGCTACTGCGAGGTGTTCTTGTACGATCTTTCGCCGCATCGGGCTGCGTCGTGATCGCAGACCAGAAGCTCCGCTACTTCCCGGGCAGCCGCTCGTTTTTCTTATAGCCGCCGAGCAGCTCGCGCACTTCCCACTCGCGCAGGACATCGGCATAGTACTCTTGATCGACCCGCCCCTCGAGGATAAGACCCAGGTGGAGGTGGGCCACGCCGTTGGCGATTCCGGAGACGCCCAGGCGCTCGCCAGCCGCGACGTGCCGCCGGGCCGGCGGGTTCTCCGGCTGCGGAGTCTCCACGGCGGATAGGTGCGCATAGTACATATGCGTGATGCGCCGGCCGCGGTAGACAAGAGGCGTATCGAGCTCGATGCGCACGCAGTAGTCGGTATCGCGCGGTCCACGCCAGACGGTGTGCCCGCGCTCGGCATAGTCGAGCATTCCTGCCGCGACGGCATAGACCGGCTGGAAGCGGCCGGAGATATCAAGCCCCGTGTCGCCATAATAGCCAGCCATTTGTCCGCCGGGCATCGGACTGTGCAGACCGCTGCGCAGCTTGGGCGACGCCGCCGCGCCGGATGCGGGGCCGCTCAGCGCGGGAGCGGCCGGAGACGCGGAACCCGCCGGGCGCGGACCTGCGACCTGCTTAGCGGGCGCCGTCGGCTCCGGAGCGGCTTGCAGGGCCGCGGCCGGCAGCGTGCAGAGTAGCAGAGAGACGGACATATACGATGCGCCACGTGTCCGATCGGCTCTTGGCATAGGACCGCACACGCACCTGAAGCCAAAACGATCTGAACACTCCCTGAGCGCCGCAATCCCCGGGCCGCGCCGCTGGCGGCACGTAGTCGCCGCCGGTTTTCAGGTGACAAGCGCGCACCTTCGTTCAAAAGTTACGCCCATGGTGCCGTCCGCCCGCATCGTGATCGCATCGCCCGCCGTTCCGGCTGACTATCAGCCGCTCAAAGAGCTGTTTGTCGAATATGCCGAATCGCTCGGCTTTTCGCTCGACTATCAGGGCTTTGCGGCGGAGCTTGCGGAGCTGCCGGGCAAATATGCCCCGCCTACGGGGGCTTTGTTGCTCGCGCGCGTCGATGGCGCGGCGGCCGGCGCCGTTGCCCTGCGGCAGCTGGCGGCGGAAATCTGTGAGATGAAGCGCCTCTATGTGCGGCCGGCCTATCGCGGGCTGCGTACTTGTGAGGGACTGTCCATCGGCCGGGCGCTCGCGGTCGCCGTCGTTGACAAGGCCCGCGCTCTGGGCTACCGGCGTCTGCGGCTCGATACGATCGCCGGCAAGATGGACGCCGCGATGCGGCTCTACAGGTCGATGGGGTTCGTCGACATCCCGCCCTACTACCCAAGCCCGGTGCCTGACACCGCGTATATGGAGCTGGTCCTTTAAGAAAAAGGAGCCGCGGCCTGCGACAGACCGCAGCGCGGCGGCGCAGGGCTCAACTAGGAGGCGGCGCCGGGGCTCTTCGCGGCCAGGAAGTTGAGCATCAGGCGGTTTACAACCTCCGGCTGCTCCAGCTGGATCCAGTGCCCGGCATCGGGTATGTACTCGATGCGCAGGTCTTGGGCCCAGGCGCCCGTCTCATAGGTCAGCTCCTTGCCGAGGTAGGGATCGCGCTCCCCCCAGATAAGGAGGGTCGGCACGGAGATGGGGGTGTACCGTTTCGCCAAGCGGAGCAGGTTCAGTCGCAGCAGCCCGCGATAGTAGTTGATGGCGGAAGTGAGCGCTCCCGGCTGCGACAACGCCCGCTCCAGCCGCGCCACATCCTCTTCTGAGAAGACGCCGGGCGCGGTGCGATGGCGCAGCTCCGACTTCAGCCATTTGAAGTCTTTGCGCCGCACCCACCACTCCCCGATATACGGAAGCTGGAACAACCCGACGTACCAGCTCTTGCGCAGCTGGCGCAGGGTCATCCGCCGCACGTATAGCAAAAGATGCGGACAGTTGAGGATGATCAGTCTCTCGACGACCTGGCGGTGCTTGGCGCCGGCGGTGTCCCAGGCGATGAGCCCGCCCCAGTCGTGGCCGACCAGAGTCACCCGCTCATAGCCGAGCGAATGGACCAGCGCAGCGACATCGGCCGACAGCTGATCCAAGTGATAGCTGCGCACGCCCCGCGGTTTATCCGATAGGTTGTAGCCGCGCAGGTCCGGCGCGATGGCGCGAAAGCCCGCGGCACCGAGCGCGCGCAGCTGATGACGATAACAGTGCCAAGACTCGGGAAACCCATGGAGCAGGAGAACGGGGGGACCGTCGGGCGGACCGTTCTCAACGCAGTGCAGGTTTACGCCGTTTACCAATAAGCGCTGCGTTTTGAAGTCGTCTGCCATCCGATGTGCCTCTGCGGGGTGAGCGCGGATCATACCGCGCCGCGCGGCGCGATCAAAATCCGGCGGCTGCGATCGTAGCCGGCGCGCGACTCGCGGCGGGCACCGCAACGGGTGGCGCCGGCAGACGGGAACTGCGGAGCCTCCCGCGCCAAGCCGTGCGCCGCCGGCCCCGCAGGGATCGCAGCCGGACCGCTGCCGATGCGCGCTTCCGACTGGGCGTTGCCATCGCTTTCAGCTTTTGTTCATCAGTATCTACTAGGTAGCACTTCTTCCTCACAGCGCCGGCAGTTCTGGTATCTTGGTTCCATGGGTTCCATGGCTCCATCAGAAGATCGATGTAAGTCCGGCGGCCTTGTCCTTGGCTCTTTGCTTGGCGCGGTGCGGCGTTACGCGGTCGCGCCGATTGCGGCGGCGCTCACCCGGTATGGGATCGGCGCAGCCGTGCTGTTGCTGCTGCTGGCGACGCCTGCCTGGGCGCGCTTTTCCACCACGTTCGCAGAGGCGGCATCCGCGGCTCCGATCATTGTCCGCGCCCGCGTGCAATCGGTCGCGCCGAACGCGGATGGCGGCGAGGTCCAGCTGAAGATCGTTCGTACTTTCGTGCGCTCCTTTGCCGCGCGGCACCTGGCGCACACGGAGCTTCTCCCCGGGATGGCCCTCACCCTGCCCGCCGACGCGCGGAAGTTCAGCCCGAATCACGAGTATCTGATCCTGCTTTCGGCCACAGGCGCGCCGTTTTCGGTGCAGAACCGCTGTGGAGCGGCGCTCAGCCAAGAGGTGGTCTTTGGGACCGTCCCGAACTTCAGCTGCCCGGGCCAGATTCTGTGGACCTTGCCGGAGGTTGAGGCACGGCTGACCCAGCGCTCCGTCTGTCCGGAGCAGCGCTACACGACCTTCACCGTGCCTGAAAACAGCCTATTAGGCCGGCCGGAGGTGCTCTCGCAGGAGGAGTTCGAAGACCATGCGTTCCAGCCCGTGATTATTCTCAGCTCGCTCTGGTTCGGGATTTCGTTGACGGTGACAGCGATCCTGATCCTGCGCCGGCGGCGTCGGGCCGCCGCCCTGGTCCCGATGTCTGGACTCAGTATTTAAGCGCCTCGCAAACCGACGGTTTTATCGCGACGGCGCCGCTATTGCAAATAGCACTCTGTGTACGCCGCAAAGCCGCGCCGTAGCTCCTCGCCAGTCAGACCGTACTTCGCCAGGCTGTAGTCTGGTTTTCCATGCTTGTGCTTCTTGTTCTGGTTCAAGTAGGCCTGTAGGCGGTCGGTCAGCGCGGCGTCATATGAAATTCCGAACCGCTCGTAGATGCGCTGCACCTGGCGGATCGGATCGGCCTCCAGATCGCTGTACTTGATGTCGAGGAACTGCTCCGCCTTCTCCGGGTGCGACTGACGGTGCCGCTGCAGGCGCTGAAGCATCGTCTGGTAGCTGTCATAAACAAACCGCCCCAGGGCGCGGCGATCCCAGGTGTCATGCCGAAAGTAGCTGCCAAAGTAAGCCTCTATCAAATAACACATCGAAGGCACCGTCGCTTCCGGGTCGCGGTGCAGCACGACCACCCGCGCATCGGGAAAAACGCGCATGAACGAGTCGATGTGTAAAAGGTGCGAAGGCGACTTCAGCGTCCAGTGCGAGGCCGGCGCGTAACCGGTTTGCAGCATTTGCAAGTAGATCTTCAGATATTTGAATACGAAATCTTTATCTTCATTCAGCAGCAGCGCTTTGAACTGCGGCCCGACCAGCGTGGACTGGGTGAACCAGTTCATCGCGTGCCCGCAGATGATGAACTCTTCTTCAATCATGTCGGGGGTGCCGGGGTGGATGTTGTCCCGCTTGATGATGCCCTCGGGGAATACCGTTCTGGACTGATCGAATACTTTCTTTAACAGTCCCAATCGATAGTCGGTGTACTGCGCGGCGCGGCTCGTGGCGGATGGCAGGTGCGGCCAGTCGCCGTACATCTCATACATAAACGGGCTCCGCGTCCTCTCATCTTGGTGCAGCAGGTTATAAAGCAGCGTGGAACCGGTTCGATTCACCCCCATGATCACCACCGGCTTTGCGATTTTTTGCTGCAACACCTCAGGATGCGCAAAAACATAATCCATGCACTCGCGCCGAGACTGAAAGCAAGACTTGGCCCATTCGGTTATGCCCAAGACGGCCATGGACGAAAGATGCGGATTGGCGGCAAATTCCGTAAAGAACGCATCTACCATCCGATGAAACATTTCTTGGCTGCCAAAAGCCTCATGCACATGCTCGACGCGGGTCAGGGCGGCGATTTTTTGCCGATTTAGTTTGATCACCGGGGTGCCGGCATAGCGCCGAAAGAAAGAATTTACTGCTTCCAGCCAGCGCAACGGCCAGTAAATGGTCTCATTGACAAAAAATGAATCGTGTTCAGCCCTTGGCTTCATATCGCCAGCTTATCAAATCGTCCTCTTCCTGTGAACGCACCTAGGAGCACATCGGCGCGGCCGCCATCAGCGCCTGTGCGCCCATCGGATCTCCCACCGGCGCGCTCTACGCGCTCATTGTGCGTGCCGACCGTACGCAGGCCCACGTCACCGCGAGCGCCGCCCCGCCGCGCCGTAGATCCCGCCTGCCGTTCGAATTAAGCTACGGGTATGGTCCGCGAATCTATAGGCCCCTATCGGATCTTGCGCAAGCTCGGCGAGGGCGGGATGGGCGAGGTCTATGAAGCCATGGACGACCGGATCAAGCGGCGGGTCGCCATCAAGCTCCTGCGCTCACGCCACCTGGACGATCCCGAGACCGCCGCCCGCTTTTTCACCGAGGCGCTCGCCGTCAACCTCACCGAGCACCCGGGCGTGGTCCAGGTCCATGAGCACGGTCAGCTGGAGGACCGCTCCACCTACCTGGTGATGGAGTATCTAAACGGCGAGACGCTGTCGGAGCGGATGCAGAAGCGCTCCGGCCGCATGAGCCAGCGGGAGGTGCTCTCCCTGGGCCAGCAGCTCGCCTCGGCGCTGGTGGCGGCGCATGAGCAGAGCATCGTCCACCGCGATCTTAAGCCCGGTGAGCTCGCCGGGAGTCTGTCGCGGCAGTGAGGAGCGTATGGGGAGGGGCTGCGGACAGTTTGCGGACACGTTGTCGCACCGGGTCCGCAGGCCGCAAAAGCTGCGCTACGCCTGTCGAGTCGATGCGGTGCCTGTTCCAGCAGGGCCGAACGGTCTGGTCCTAAACCACGCATTGCATCAGACCCACCGTTTCGGGCTGCGCCGCGGGTCCTGTCACCTCCGGCACCCCGCTGCTTGCGCAGCAGGGCCCCCGCCTCCGGTGCCACCCGCTCTCCGGGCAATAACTTCGGGTTTCAACTGGGGCGCGGTTTAATTGGAACCGAGCTGGCAGCTACCTGGCAGCTACCTGGGACCCTCTGTGCCGGTCGCATGGGCGGTCAGAAACGCCGCCAGGTCGTCGGGCAGCGGGCTTACGACCTCCACCGGCTCGCCGGTGATCGGGTGGGGAAAGACCAGCCCGGAGGCGTGCAGCGCGTGGCGCAATAACGGCAGCCGCTCTTGCACCGCGGCGTCGCCGTGCTCCGCCCAGGTAAGAAACAGCTCCTCGTCGGGGTATAGCTTGTCGCCGACGATCGGGTAGCCGGCGGCCCAGAGATGGACGCGGATCTGGTGCTGGCGGCCGGTGTGCGGACGGCACTCGACCAAGGTATACGGACCGACCGTTTGCAGGGTTCTCACCTCGGTGCGCGCCGTAAGGCCCGCTTCGGCCAGCGAGCGCACCGCCATGCGCACCCGCACCACCGTCCCCGCCGGACCTATCGGCTGCTCTAGGACGAGCGGCGCATCGGCGGGGATCTGCAGCGTCCCGTGCACGATCGCGAGGTAGCGTTTTTTGATCAGCCGCCGGGCGAACGCTTTTTTCAGCGCCGACTCCGCTGCTGCCGTGCGCGCCACCAGAAGAAGGCCCGAGGTCTCGCGGTCCAGGCGGTGGGCGACGCGCAGCGGCTCGTCGGGGAAGCGCTCGCGCAGCACCGCGGTCAGGGTGGAGTAGTGGTAGCGCGCCGTCGGATGGATCGGCAGGCCGGCCGGCTTGTCGAAGACATAAAAGTCGGGATCCGCATGGCGCAGCGTGAGGTGGCGCGGCACCACGGGCTCGGGCGGCGCCGGGCGGCGGAAGCTGACCCGCTGGCCGGCTTGCACCCGCAGGCTCGCGCGCGCCGGGCGCCCATCGACATCGCAGTCCCCGGCGATGACGCGCTGGATGCGGCTGCGCGACAGCCGGCGCATTTTTTTCTGCAAGAAGCGATCGAGGCGGAAGCCGTGGCACTCGTTCTCGACTAAAAAGCGCTGCTCGATGATGAGCGGCGCGCCGCCTGGGGCGGCAGCGGCACCTGGCGGGACCCGCAGGTCGGCTTCGCCGGGGCCGTCCTCCGCGAGCGCGTCTTCGTCGCCGTCCTCTTCGTCGCCGGCCGGCTCGGCGGCGGCGGCGCTGGATCGATCGCGGCTCACTTAACCGCGGACCCGTCGCCGCAGTCCGAGCAGCAGCGCCGCCATGAGCGGCAGCCAGCCCGCCGCTGCGGCCCGGCCGGTTCCCGCCAGAGCACAGCCGCCCAGCGCGGCGGACTCCGATCCGGACGGCGGCGCCACATCGGTATCGAGATAGACCGCCACCTCGCGCGCCCGCGCTCCTCGCACCGTCCCCGCGGCCACCACCAGCAGCCGCTGGCCCGGCAGGACCTCAAGATCCAGGCCCGCCGGCGGCAGCGCGATCGCCGGCCCCGGCTCCTTGCTGCCCGCGGGAATTACGTACAGCGTGCCGACCACCGGCTGCGGTCCCGGATCCGAGAGATGCAGCCGCAGCCGCTGCGGACTATCAATCGTCAACGCCAGCTCGAAGTAGCGCGCCGACAGGCCGCGGATCTCTCCGGATTGCCGCTGGCCGATGCCGGTGATCGCCGGCTCCAGCCGCACCGCCGGATACTCGGCGGCGCTGCGATAGCTCCGCGGCTCTCCGGGCGAACCCGGGGTGAGCGCCGGAGCCCGCTCCCCGGTGAGCAGATTCCAGCGCGTAAACTCGGCGAACTCGGCCCCGAGCTCCGTGTGATAGCGGCTCTGCAGGACCGCCGCCGTCACATCCATGAACTGCGGCGGCTCGTCGATTTTTTGCGCCTCGCTGCCTTCCCACAGCTCGCGGATAAGCTGCGGTCCGAAGCGCTCCGTCAGGTATTGAAACCACACCCCCATCGCATAGGCGTAGGCGCCGCCGGGGCCGGTGCCCATCGTCTGATCGAGCGGTCGCTCCGGTTCGCGGAACAGCGCCCGGACAAACCCGAGGTAGTCGTCGAAGGTGCCCTGGTGCTCCGGGGTGCGCGGGAAGACCTGGAGCTCGTTCCAGACCGCCGTGCCCTCGGTGAACGTGCGCCACTGGCTGCGGTTATAGGCGTCTTGGATGGCGTGGAACAGCTCATGGCTGGTCAGGACTTGGATGCCATCGAGCTCGGTCTTGTAAGAGGTCCCCTTGAACGACGGGTTCATCACGAAGTAGCCGGCGCAGCGATCCGGAGAGCCGCCGTCCGTGCCGTCGGTGCAGGCCTCGATTACGCGGTAACCGTCGCTGCCCGGACCGACCAGGCGCAGGTAGATGTCGAAGCGGCCGTCGCCGCCGAAATCGGGGCGGTCGTGGTACTGGCTGTCGGAGAGCGGCGGACGGAAGCCGCGGGCGACGATCGTGCTCTGGTAGGTCGCTTCGGCGGCGACGCCGACCTGATTGACGAAATCAGGGACTCCGTCCGTCGGATCGACATCGGTCAGATCGACCGCGCTCTGGCCGTTGCGGGCGTAATAGACGCGGAAGTGATCGCCGGGCGGGTCGAAGTATTTGACCACGGCGTCCTTCTCATAGGCGTTGCCGAGCCAGCCATCCCCGTCGGTGGGACGGATGGCCTGGCGCAGCGTGGCGTGCAGATCGCGGCTGCCGTTTGCGGGCTCGGCGCCGCAGCCGGAAACAAGCGGCAGCCCAAGGAGCGCCATCGCTAAAAAGCGCGGCATCGCCCGCCGCGGTCGAGTCATGGCAGAAAGCTCCATGAGAGGCTGTAGTTTCCGCCGGCCATGCCTTTGTAGTAGCCGGTCAGGGCCACCTTGATGTGGCCTTTCTTGTCGCGCCGCGGCAGGACGATGACCTCTTTCTTGGGAGTCAGCTGCATGGTCACGCCGTCGTATTCGTACCAGTCGGACAGGACCGTCTGTAGGCCCATGATGTCGTCGAGTTTTACGACGCACTTGCCATCGAAGTAGCTGTCTTCGACGTAGGGGCCGGCAGGCGCGGTGGTGACCTCAGGCAGGGTCTTGCCGTCTACTCGCGCCGTGCCCACGCCGCCTGGTCCGGAGTCGCCGCCGTTGAGCTTTATCTGCCAGCGCTTGAAGGCGATGTCCCAGTCGCCGCTCTGCGCCGCCTGGACGTCGGTGATCTCGACCTTTTTGCCGCCGATGAGGTCGAGATAGACGAACGGGTTCTTACCGTAGTTGGCGGAGCCGCCTGCGGTGGCATCGATCTGGGCCATCGAAGTCTCCGGGCTGCCCGGGTCCGGCATGACGGTGACGGCGCCGGTGGCGACCGTGTTGATGGCGCGCTGGTCGTAGGGCAGCTCGCAGCGCGGCAGAAGGTCGGGGCCCTCGACGCTGGCCGGCGGAGGGTCCTGGCAGCCTGCGGCAAACCCCAGCGTCGCCAGCAGCGGCATCGCCAGCACAAGCGGGATGCCAAAGGTGAGCCGGCAGCGATAGCCGGACGAAACGGGCCAAGTGGTCTGCATAGCTGCCTCCGCGGTAATGAAGCCGGACTATAGCGCAAGCCGGCAGGATCGCTGCGGAGCCGGCGCGGTCGCCGCAGGCGCTGGTTCCGCCCGGGCCCCCTAAGCCGCGCGCCCAAGCCGCGATTGCTTCGTCGGAGAGAAACGTTTCGCGGCCGCCCTAGACTTTGGAGACAGCGCGGCCGAGTGCATGATAAAGCAACAAGAGGTTGTGATGTCTCCGCTGCGCTCAAGCTCCCTCCGTACTCCGATAAGACTCCGGTCGGCGACTGCTGCGATCGCAGCGGCCGTTGGAGCAGCGGCGCTGACAGGGCTCTCCGGGTCGGTCGCAGCCGAGTCGGCGCCGCGGTCCTCGGGCAACGCCTTTGCCGCCCTCAACCCCCCGGATCCGCCGCCACGCCCGGTGCCCATCGAGGCCTTTTACGAGGTCCTGCGCGACCACGGCACCTTCATCGACAGCGACCGCTACGGGGTCCTTTTCTGCCCCCACCCCGAGGAAGTCGGCGCCGACTTTCAGCCCTACCTGCGCGGCCACTGGATCATGTCGGAGGCCGGCTGGACCTTCACAAGCGATCTGAAAATCAGCTGGGTCACCGATCATTACGGCCGCTGGGTCGAGGCCGGCCTGCGCAACTGCAACTGGGCCTGGGTCCCCGGCGGCCAGTGGGGCCCGGCGTGGGTGGATTTCCGCGTCGGCGAAAAAGTAATCGCCTGGCGGCCGCAGGCCTACACCGGCCCGCGGGTGACGCTGCAGCGGCCCGAGGCGGCGCACTTTCCCCGCTTCAACCTGCCGGCGGCGAACTACTCCTCCGACTCCGGCTACGTCGCGGTGCGGGACGGCGAGTTCCTATCGCGGCGCCTGGACTACGTGGCGCTTACCGGGGTTCAGCTCTACAGCGCCTTGCGGGAGACCGAGCCGCTTGTGAACCTGCGCGCCGGCCTCAACTCCGATGAGCGCGACCGCATCGTCGCCCGCATCATCGAGCGCAAGGCGGCGCAGGTGGCGGCAACCAGCAGCTCCGCCAAGACCGGCAGCTCCGGCGCCGCCGGACCCCCGGACGCCTTCGAGCCGGCGCAGCGGCGGCGCAAACCCGGCGCCGCGGGCGCAGGTGGCGCCGGTTCGGGCGGCGTCGCCGGCGCGGCCGGCTCAGTGCGCACCGGTCTGGCCGGTGCCGCAGCCGCCGATGCCGCGGCCAAAGAGCGCGAAAAGGCCAAGACCAACCTCACCGGCGCCAAACCCGGTGAGACGCCGCCCGACCGCACCAACATGGCCACCGGCAGCAGCGCCGGCAGCCCCGGGCAGTTTAGCGGCGTAAAGGCCCTGGAGTGGGGCAAGCCCAAGCCGCCGCCCAAGCTCAGCCTCCCGCCGCCGGCCCCCCCTGACCCGAGCTCGCATACCCTGGCGCCCGAGCCCGGTCCGAAAAAGTAAGCGCTGACCGCCGTCCAAACCGGCCGGGCCGACGCGGAAAGTTGCTGCGGCGGCGGCGGCTTCGGTATAGTCCGCCCTACATGAAGATGGACGGTGGTTCCTGGTCCCGCTCCGTGCGCAATTCGCACTGGCTGCGTCTCCCCGGTTTCTCTCGCGCCGCAGGCGTGCTGTCGCTTGTGTGCCTGGCGGTGCTCGCGACCGCGGGGTGCACCCGCCGCATCGGCGACTCGTGCAAGACCAACGTCGAGTGCAGCCCGCTCGGCGATCGCTTCTGCGATCTGGCCTCGCCCGACGGCTACTGCACTGTCGAAGGTTGCGACAACACGACCTGCCCGGACAGCGCGGTCTGCGTCCGCTTCTTCTCGCTGAAGATCGGCGACGGCTTAAGCTGCGACTCGCGCCTCTCGGCCCGCGCGGCGGCCGACTGCGCCGCGGGAACCCCGGGCTGCTGCGTCGCCGGCACGCCGGGCTGCTGCCGCATCGGCGAGCAGTGCCTGTGCGATCAGCCCGACTGCGGCAAAAACGGCTACTGCGCCAGCGAGAGCACCGAGCGCCGCTGGTGCATGCACGGCTGCAGCAGCGACGGCGACTGCCGCAACGGCTTCCAGTGCCTGGCCACCGGGTCCAACGGGACGCTCGGGATTACCGTCCGCAATGACGACGGAACCATCAACCTGCCGACCTACAGCTACTGCGCGCCGCCGCTGTGAGGCGCTAGCCCGAGCCGTGCGCGCCGGCGGATGCCGACAAAATCTCCGTGCCAAGACCTGCCCCTCAAGATGTGAAGCGCCGGCTGCTGCACCGCGGCCATGATCTGCTGGGCGCCGGCTTTTCCTGGGCGAGCCGGCTCATCGAAGCGCTGGCCTCGACCACGTGGCGGCTGCGGCGCTACCTCGTGCGGCGGGCGGTGTCGAGCGTGGGGTCGGTGGTCGGGGTGGTCCTCCTCGTGTTCGTGCTGCTGCACCTGATTCCCGGCGATCCGGTGGACAACCTGCTCGGCGAAGACGCGCGGCCGCAGGACAAGATCGAGCTGCGCAAGTGCATGGATCTGGACCAGAGCCTGCCGGTGCAGTTTGGCCGCTTCCTGAAGAGCACGATCGACGGCTCGCTCGGCTACAGCTGTCCCGATCGCAAGCTCACCGTGGCCGCGCGGATTAGGCAAGCGCTGCCGCCGACGATCCAGCTGGCGGTGGCCGGCATGGTGGTGGGGCTGTGCCTGGGGCTGCCGCTGGGGATCGCCGCGGCGCTCAAGGTGGATACGGGATGGGACACGGCGCTCACCACGGTGGCCCTTATAGGCATCAGCATGCCGTCGCCGTGGCTCGGACCGATGCTGGTGTATGTGTTTTTCGCCGTCCTTCAGTGGCTGCCGGGGCCGGGTGAGGATCCGGGCAAGCTGCGCGGCTTGGCGCTGCCGGCGGTGATGCTGGGGACGCACCTCATGGCGATGCTGGCCCGCATGACCCGCTCCTCGCTTCTGGACACGCTGTCGGAGGACTACATCCGCACCGCCCGCGCCAAGGGGCTGCCGACGTGGAAGGTGGTCTTGAAACACGCGATGCGCAACGCGCTGCTGCCGGTGATTACGGTCGCGGGGATGCAGTTCGGTTCGCTCCTGGCCGGGGCGGTGGTGACGGAGCGGGTCTTTGCCCGGCCGGGCCTGGGCACGCTGCTCATCGAGGCGATCGCCCAGCGCGACTACCGGGTGGTGCAGGGCTGCACCCTGGTCATCGCGGTGATGTACGTGACCGTGAACCTGATCGTCGATGTGCTGTACGCCGCCGTCGACCCGCGGATCCGCGTATGAGCGCCGCGGCGCGGCGGGTCGCCCTGCCCCGGTTGGGGACGGGGGTGTTTCTGGGGATGGCGCTGCTCGGGCTGTTCGTGCTCTTGGCGCTCGTGGGACCGCTTCTGTGCAAGCGCCCGCCGACCCTGCACGACGCGGATCATCTGCTGAACGGTCCGTCGCCGCAGCACTGGCTGGGCACCGATGAAAACGGCTGCGATCTGCTCACCCAGCTGTGTTTCGGGGCGCGGGTGCTGTTGGCGATGTGCGTGAGCGTGGTGACGCTGTGCCTGACCGTGGGCGTGCTGCTCGGCACGGTGGCCGGCTACGTCGGCGGCTGGCTGGATGAAGTGGTGATGCGGGTCATCGACGTGCTGCTGGCGTTTCCGGGCATCCTGCTGAACCTGGCGATCGTCGCCTTGGCGCCGCGCGCCGGCATCGGGGTGCTGGTGTTCGCGCTGGCGGTCAACGGCTGGGTCGGGTACGCGCGCGTGGCGCGGGCGCAGGTGCTGCGGGTGCGCGAGCAGGAGTTCGTGCTGGCGGCGCGGGCCTTGGGGGTGGGGCCGTGGCAGGTGATGCTGCGCCATATCCTGCCGAGCATCTGGTCGCCGATCATCGTGCAGGTGACCTTCGGCCTGGCCGGCGTCGTCCTGGCCGAGGCGAGCTTGAGCTATCTCGGGCTCGGGCCGCCGATTCCGTACACCTGGGGGGCGCTGCTCACCCAAGGGACTAACTACTTTTGGACGACGCCGCACCTGCTCCTGGTGCCGGGGCTCTCGATCGCGCTCCTCGTGCTCGGGTGCAACCTGCTGGGGGATGGGCTGCGCGATCATCTCGACCCGCGGCGCGAACATAAGCGGTAACGGGGTCCGGACGGATGCGGCTCATCCCGTTTCAGCCCGGCGCGACCGTGCCCGCCGCCAGCCGGCCTTGGCGGTAGACCGCGGCGGCAAGCGGGACCCCCATGTGCTGGCAGACCTGGCGATAGTGCTCCGCATCCCATAAAACCAGATCGGCGGCGGCGCCGGGTCCCAGGTGGCCGGCGTCCCGACGCAGGGCGCGCGCGGCGTAGCGCGTGACCGCAAGCCAAGCCTCGGCACAGGAAAGACCGAGCTGCGTGCAGGCCAGCGTCATCATGAGCGGCAGCGACTCACTGTTCGAGGTGCCGGGGTTGCAGTCGGTGGCAAGCGCCACCGCGACCCCGGCGTGCACCAGACGCCGGGCATCGGGCCACGGCAGCCGCAAGGTCAGCGCGGCGCCGGGCAAGAGGTTGGCGACGACTCCCGCGGCGGCCAGCGCGCTGACGCCGGCCGCGTCGATCTGCTCCAGGTGCTCGACCGATGCGGCCCCGAGCTCGGCGGCGCGCTGGGCGACGCCGGTGTAGGTGAACTGCTCGGCATGGCAGCGGAGCAGCAAGCCGGCTGCCTGGGCGGCGCGCAGCAGGATCTCGGTCTCGTCCCGCGTGAAGGCACCCTGATCGCAGTACACGTCCAGCGCTTGCGCCCCGGCCGCCGCCGCTTTTGCCGCCGCCGCCGCGAGCTCACCCACAAGCTGCCCCCGCTCCGGCGACTCCGGCCCGCCCAGCTCCTTGGGCGGCACGTGGCACAAAAACGTCGGCGAAACATCCGGCAGCACAAGCGCGTTTTCCCCCTCCGCGCCGGGCGTCGCCGCCCTCTTTATGAGCCCGAGCAGCCGCAGCTCCGCCGCCGGCCACAGGCCGTAGCCGGTCTTGACCTCGCACAGCGTCGTCCCCTGCAGGAGCGCCTGCCGCAGCCGCCGCTGCAGCGTCGCCAAAAGCTCGCCGTCGCTCGCCGCCGCGGTCGCACGCACCGTGGACAGGATGCCGCCGCCGGCCTGCTGGATCGCCACATACCCGGCGCCGAGGTTGCGCAGGTCGAACTCGCGGCTGCGCTCACCGGCAAACAGCAAGTGGGTGTGCGGATCGATGAGTCCGGGCGAGACCAGCCGTCCGCCGGCGCTGTGCACCAAAACCGCACCGGGCAGCGAGCTCAGCGTCGGCGCCTTGGCCGCCGGTCCGGCATAGTGCACGCGCCCCTTTATGATCACCACCACGGCATCCCGCACGATGCCGAGCGCCGCCTCCGCCGCAGCGATCGCGGTCGCCGGGTCCGCCCCGCGAGCGACCGACATGGCGTCCGGACCGGTGAGGGTCAAAAGCTCGCCGATATCACGCAAGACCAGAGTGTGCATGAAAGACGGATGTAGCGCCCGGACCGACCCGGAGCAAGGGACTTCGCGGCGCCGAGGCGCGCTCAGGGCGTAATTAGGCCCTCGCATCAGCCGGCGCGTTCCCCTGCGGCACGTCGCCCTGTGGCGCATTGCCTTGCGGCGCGTTGCTTTGCGGCGCATTGCCTTGCGGCGCATTGCCTTGCGGCGCATTGCCTTGCGGCGCGTCGCACTTCGGCACGTTGCCCTGCGGCACGTTGCCCTGCGGCACGTTGCTGTGAGTCGATCTGCCTCAGCGGGCCGCGGGCTGAGCCGGCGGCGCGTCGGTCTGATCTGCGTCAGCCTGCCGCGGACTCGGCTTGGGGTGCGTCAGCCGGCGGCTTGGCCAGTCCGGGCGCGGGTCCTTGCGGGAACACGATGGTAAAGCGCGTTCCGACACATCCCGGCGGCAAGCCTTCCGCGGCAGCGGGGCTATGGACTAGCAGCTGGCCGCCGTGACGGGCCACCACCTCATGGGCAAGCGACAGGCCAAGGCCGGTTCCGCCTTTTTTGGTCGTGAAAAACGGCTCGAAGATCTGCCGCAGGTGCTCCGCCGGGATGCCGGGGCCGCGGTCGATGATGTCGATCGCCACCGCCGGAGCGTGAGCGCCCGTGAGCTGCCGCCGGCTGCGCACGGTCAGGATGCGCTCCGCCGGCGGACAGTCGGTCATCGCCTCGGCGGCGTTGCGGATGAGGTTTAGCACCGCCTGCCGCACCTGGTTGTCATCGAGCGGCACCTGCGGCAGCCCGTCCAAGAGCGCCGCCGCCACGGTTACGCCGCGCGCGCGCAGCTCCTCATCCAGAAACAGCAGCAAGCTGCCCAGGAGCTCGCTTATCGAGGTCGGCTCGAAGCGCGGATCCGGCAGGCGGGCGAAGCGCAGGTACTGCTCGGTGATGTCGGTGAGGCGGTCGACCTCGCGGACGATGGCTTTGGCGAGCTTTTGCGCCTCGTGATCTTTGTCGGTGAACTCATCGGCGAGGAGCTCGGCGTTGAGGCCGATGGAGGTGAGGGGGTTGCGCACCTCGTGGGTGATCTGCGCCGCCATCTTGCCGACCGTGGCCAGCTGCTCGGAGCGGCGCAGGCGCTGCTCACGCTCGGCGAGCGCCGCCGCCATGGCGTTGAACTCGCGCCCGAGCGTCCCCACCTCATCCGGCGAGTCGGCCGCCACCCGCTCGCGGTAGTTGCCGCGCGCCACTTGACGGGCGCTGTCGCACAGCTGGCGCAGCGGCCGCAGCGTCGCCTGCACGAGCCACAGCACCAGGATGCCGCAGGCCGTCGCCGACAGCGCCAGCACGGCGGTCATCGCCACCGCCCGCCCCTCGTAGCGCTCGCCGGCGATCACCACCTCGATGACCTTGTTGGTGAGGCGGCTCGACAGCTGCGCCAGGAGCTGCGCCGCCTGCTCCTCATGCCGGCGCACCTCGTCGCTGGAGCTGCGCAGCGGCAGCGCTTCGATCACCGAATACAAGCCTTCGAGCTCCTGCAGCCGGCCGGCGACCTGCGACAGAAACAGGGCATCGCTCGGCGGCAGGTTGCGGCGCAGCTCGAAAAGATGCTGCTGCGCCCCGAGCAGCCGCAGCCGCCGCAGCTTGCGATCGGCCGCCACCGCATCGGCATCGCGCGGCCCGAGCTCGGAGGCGGCAAGGCGCTTCTGCAGGTTGGCCTGGATCGTCAGCTGGTCCTGAAGCTCAAGTCGCAGGTTTGAGTACCCAAGGGCGACAAGTCGCAGCTGCTGGCCAAGGGTGTGCACCGCCCACGCCCCGTACAGCGTCGCCGCGCCGAACGACAAAAGCACCAGGGCAAAGCCAAGGAGGATCTTGCTGCGGATGGTCCTCATCGCCAAAGCCCCCTGTTCCGAGCTGCCGCTGCCCGAAATCCCGATCGCGGCAAAGTGGCCGAAACGCCCGCCAAGACTTCTAAACCCTCCTAATCAGCACAACATCATGAAGCAAAGCACAGGAATACTCCCGCCATAGGGGGAAGGGCAGGGTATAATTCGGCGTGAATAGCCATGAAAAAAGGTTCGGCCCTGATGCATACCCCCCGGCTTTCCCGCAGCCTGCACGCGCACTTGCTGGCCCTGGCCTCGACGTTGGTGGCTCTTGGGGTGCCCCTTGCCGCGCCCCCGGCGCACGCCAGCACCGGGACGATCACCGTGGGCCTGCTAGGCATAGACGGTGCCAACGCCCCGGCCGAGACCGGGCCGGCGATCACCGACGCGCTGCGCCGCGCCATCCCCAAGTTCTCCACCGTGCGCATCGAGATGAGCCAGCAGGACCCCGTCGAGGTCAAGCTCGTCTTCGGCTGCACCGACGAGAAGCCCGACTGCATGGCCAAGGTCGGCAAGAGCCTCTCGGTGGGCCGGCTGATCTACGGCAGCCTGCGCAAGCAGCAGGGCACCGGCGTGTACACGGTGACCCTGAAGCAGCTCAACGTCGCCGACGCCACCGTCGAGAAGTTCATCACCGAGACGGTGCCCCTGACCCTGCTCACGGCGGGCAACCCCGAGCTCGATGGCCTGGTCGAGAAGTGGCTGCGCGAGCTCCTCATCGACGGCCTGCGCGGCAGCCTGCACATCACCAGCGAGCCGCCGAGCGCCGCCGTCCAGCTCGACGGCGTCGCCGTGGGCGTCACCCCCCTCAGCCTCAACGAGCTGGAGGTCGGCGACCACGTGGTGAAGCTTGAGCTGCCCGGCCACATCTCGATGGTGCGCCCGGTGACCATCCGCGGCGGCCTGATTCACGAGCTGACCGCCCAGCTGCCGCCGCGCCGCGTCGCCCTCGCCGCCAAGCCCGAGACCACCGACCGGCAGCCGACCAACTGGAGCCGCGGCTTCCGCTACACCGGCTACGTGTTCTACGGGCTCGCCGCGGTGTCGACGCTGGCGGCGCTCGGCACCTGGCGCAGCTACGTCGGCGCCGAGGACCGCGCCAACGCCTACCTCGACCAGCTCCAGCGCGACCTGACCAGCGCCGGCACGGTGGGCAACTACCGCGACTTTTTCACCAGCTCGGCCCAGCTGTCCAGCTGCGCCCCCCAGACGGGCCTGGGCGCGAGCGCGGCCTACCAGGGCTACCTCAGCGAGTGCCAGAGCGGCAACAGCCTCGCCCGCGCCACCACCGGCCTGTGGATCACCACCGCCAGCCTGGTCGCCCTGGGCGTCACCTCGACGATCATCTCCGCCGTCATCCGGCGCCCCGAGCCCAAGCGCCACCCCGACAAGCCCGCGGCC
>CALFML010000008.1 GCA_937879845.1 uncultured Myxococcales bacterium | reverse complement strand
ATTCCCCCAAGGGGCGGATTAGAACATGGGCGCTAAGTTTGCCTCCGAGCTGACGTCTCGCGACGGGGTTTCTACTCTCAAGCTGGTCGGAGTGGTCGACGAAGACAACGAGCTGGTTAGCCTGGAAACCAAGCTCGCCGGCGGCCCTTTGGTCCTTGATCTGTCCGAGATTGACCGTATCAACTCGTGCGGCGTACGGGACTGGGTAAACTGGCTCGGACGCATCGAGAAGAACGGGGCGCGCCCGGTGTTTATCAGCTGCTCGCCGGCCATCGTCGCGCAGATCAACCTGGTGCACAACTTCACCGCCGGAGGCATCGTCAAGAGCTTTTACGCGCCCTACTACTGCCCGCGCTGTGAAAAAGAGAAGCTGCTCCGCCTTGAGACGCGCGACCTCCTCTCGCAGGCCCCCATCACCACCGCGCCGACCTGCCGCTGCGACGAGTGCGACGGCCCCATGGAGTTTGACGACATGGAGGAGTCGTACTTCGCGTTTCTGAACAACGCGAAGAAGGTGCTCGGCGATCCCAGCTATGAGCAGACCATGCGCGAGATTGCCGCGGCCGGCGAAGGCGGCGGCAAGATGCGGGCGCGTAACACCGGCACCTCCATCCCGCCGGTCGTGTCGACCTCGCCGGGCAGCCTCCCTGCGGCGACGCCGTCGGGGGCTCCGTCCTCGCTGTCGCCGATACACCGCACCCCGACCAACAAGACGCCGCCGGGGTCCAACACCGGACAGATCCCGAGCATCGCCATGCCGCCGCGGCCGAGCCCGCCGGCCATGCAGCCGCTCGCGGCGAGCCCGGGTCCGATATCGAGCTCGCAGCCGCAGATTCCGCTGAGCAGCCAGTCGGCTTCCGGGCTGGCGGCCAAGCTCTCGGGCGCGAACCTGGTGAGCAAGCCGCCGCCCAAGCCGCTTCTGCCGTGGGTGCTTTTGGCGATGTTTCTGCTTACTGCGGTCGGACTGCTGGTTTTTGTGCTGACCAAGTAGCGGGAGCGGCGCCAAGCTCCGGCGCGGGAGGGATTGGCCTCCCGGCCAGAGCCCGCGGCGCGGTCAGGGCTGGCCGTGCAGGATCAGGCTGAAGCCGCCAAAGCTGCTGCCGACGGCGAAGATGTCCGACTCGCTGCGGCCGAAGACTCCGTACAAGCTCTGGTTGCCGTCGGAGCGCAGCTCGGTCGGGGTGGTACCGTCGAGCCGCACGATGAGCCCGTCGTAGCCGACCGCCCACACGCGGCCGGGGCTTGTCCCCCAGACCGAGTTGAACTCGTTGGCGTTGGCGTCGATCGACTGCGGGGTCGGCTGCCACGCGCCGCCGGTGTAGCGCACGAGCAGCCCCTTTGAGCCCACCGCCACCGCGCTGTTGCGGTCAAAGCCCTGGACCCCGTACAGAGCGTCGTCGCGGCCCATCGTCTTGCCGGACAAGGCGGGGTATTGGAACGCGGTCTGCCAGCGCGCGCCGCCGCCGCTGTCTTTGCGCACTGCGGCATAGCCGCGCTGACCCACCGCGAAGACCGCGCCGTCCGCGTAGCTGATGCCAAAGACCGTGATGCCCGAGGGGAGCGCTGGCTCGGACTGCCAGGTGCCGCTGGCGGTGGGGCTGCCGGTGCGGTGCCAGACCTTGCCGTCCTCGCCGCCGGCCCAGAGCTCGCCCGCGGCGGCGCCGGTGACGACCGCCCACAAGGCGCCCTGCGGACCCAGGGCGAGGCCGGTCTGATCCGCCAGCCAGCGGCCGGTAGCGGCATCGCGCCGCCACGCGCCCGGGCTGTCGCCGACCACCCAGACGCTGCCGCCGGCGATGCCAGAGACGCCGTAGAGATCGCCGGTGATGCCGGTGGTTTCACTGCTCCAGTTCGCCGTGGTTTGACGCGACAGCACCGTGCCGGCGGTGCCCACCGCGAAGGCCTGCGTGCCGCTGCCCGCCCAGACGTGATAGAGCTCGTTTTTTCCGCCGGCGTTCGCCTCGGCCAGCCACTTCAGAGAGGGGGCCGGCGGCTGCGCCAGATCCCCAGGCCGGCTCAGATCCGGCGGCGGCTGGCCGCTCATGTCTCCCATTCCCATATCCAGCGGGACGCCGCCATCGCTGTTGTCAGGCGGCACGAGCTCCAACGTCACCGTCAGGTGTTCATCGTCGGCCCAGGTGAAGCCGGCCGGGGTCTGGGCGGACGCCACGTCGGTGCCGCCGTGCACGCCCGCCACGCCGACGCCGCGCACCGCGCTTGGCAGCACGCCATCCGGCGGCACGACCCGCAGCGTCAACGGCAGCGCAATCTCTCCTGTCGTCGTCCCGGTGCGCACCGGCGCCGCCGCATCGAGCTGCAGCGTGGTCCGCAGCTCATCGTACATCCCGGGCTCAGAGGGACCGGTGACTCGCAGCGCCAGGCACGGACCGGCTACATCTTCGCAGACATCGCGCTGCCGGCAAGCGGGTAGGAGCAGACTCGCGGGAAGCGCCACCGCCAGGAGCAAAACAGGGCGGGACCAGTGAGGGATGAGAGACATCATTGCCACGTGACCTCCCGATATGGGGCCGTACTTCCGGAGCTAGAGGAAGAGAGACCGACGCCCAGGCCGATGCCGACCACGGCGAGCGCCGCCGCACCGGTCGCAGTCCAGAACCACCACTTCTGCCACACCTTGCGCTCGGCGGGCTTGGCCTCGGCGGCATGTCCCACGGCCACAGCCGCATCGGCCGGACCCTGGACGGCAGGCGGTGCCGCAGCGGTCGCCGGCGCGCGGGAGGCAGGACCTGCCGCCGTCGCGACCGACCGCACCGCGGGTGCCTCCATGGCCCGCTGCTCATCGGCAATCGCCGCTTGCGCCGCGGCCCGGTCCGCAGTGGCGGTCGCCGGGCAGTCTTTGAGGTAGCGGCGGTAGGCATCGATGGCCTTTTCGTGATCCCCCATGCCGTGATAGGCGAGCGCCAGGTTCCACAAGAAGGCGTAGTGCGGCTTATGGCCGTACCCCTCGTTGAAGGCGGCCGCAGCTTCGGCGAACTTGTGGTTCTTATAGAGCTCGGCGCCGCGGGCGTAGGCTTGCCGGGCAGAAATCTCGGCGGAGGTCTCGGCGTATGCCGTCGCGAGTCCCCCGCGCTGCGGCCCGAGGCCCGGACCCAGACAGAGCGCAACGACCAGCGCGACCCAAGCGCGATGTGGGCGGGTAAACATGCGCCCCACATTAGTCCGCTTCCGCGCTGGTGTCACCTACCTGTATGGAAGCCGGAGTGCAAAGGCTGCCGCAGCTTACGTCCGCGGGCCGTCGTCACCTATAGCCGGGCGGTCGCAGCGGGCCTTTACGCCAGCGGATAGGTGCGGTGCGCGGCGAGGCGGATGGCCTCGAAGTCATCGGGCTCAAGCTCCAGGTACGAGCCGCCGCAGGGCGGCAGATCGGCCAGCTCATGCAGATCGGCGCGGCGCGCGACCGAGACGCTGCTCCGGCCGTCATCGAGCATGAGCACGAGCAGCGCCGGCGGCGCCACCGCCGTGGAGAGCACGGCGCGGTTGAGCGCCACCCGCACCACGCGATCGCCGTCGCGGTGCTCTAGGAGGTTGCCGAGCACCCGCACCTGCTGCGTGGTCCGCCAGTGCCGCTGCAGCAGAAAAAAGAGCGGCACCGCGCACAGCGCCGAGCCCATGGCGAACAAAAGCCGCCACGGCTCCGGCAGCCACAGGCCGAGCAGCAGCCCGCACAGCGCCACGAGCAGCGCCAGCACGAGCTCGCGCACGAGCACATAGCTTGGGGGGGGACCGCCGACTACGTGAAACCAGCTCGGCTCATCGATGTTGAGCACCTGCATCGGGAGGCTCCTCATGTCTGCGCAGGGTGCAGCTGCGGGCGCAAGGCGAGTCCGGTAATCGAGTTTGGCTGTACCTAGAATAACTAGTGTAGCCCAATCAAGGTAGGGCGCGGGAGTCTACTGTATGCTGCTTTTTTGTCAGGCAAGCGTACGGCCGCAGCGCTGGCGGCCAAAGTGCTGGCGGCCGAAATGCCAGCGGCCGACATGCTAGCGCGGGCGCCACGGTCCGCGGCGCACTGGTCCCCGCGTCGCGCCGCTTGCCAGTTTCGTTAGACCCGGCGCGCGGTCCGTCGGGTCCGGGCTTTTGCCCGACCGCGTTCCACGGTTGGCCGGCGCCTTCGCCGCAACCTTAGGCAGCGGCGACTTTGGCCCGGCCGAAAGAGCGCGAAAGTCCGAGCCTTCGCCAAGCTCTGCCCCGCCCTCTTCCATCCCTTCCCCTTCGCCGAAGCCGTGCGCCTCGGCTTGCCGCAGGCGCTCGGCGATCTCGATGATGCGGCGCTCCACCCGGCCAAACACGCTGGCGGCCGGGAAACGGCCCGAGCCGTCGCGCTCACCGGCGGAAAGACCGGTGAGGACCTCGATGCCCTGGGCGACGTTTTCGATGCTGTACAGATGGAAGGTGGCGTTTTCGATCGCCGCGGCGATGTCTTCGCGCAAAACTAGGTGCGGCAGGTTGGCGCGCGGGATCATCACGCCCTGCGAGCCGCTGAGGCCGCGCGCCACGCACAGGTCGTAAAAGCCTTCGATCTTGGCGCAGACGCCGCCGATCGCCTGCAGCTCGCCGAGCTGGTTGACGCTGCCGGTGACCGCGATGCCCTGGTCGATGCCGACGTCGGCCAGCGCCGAGAGCACGGCGAACAGCTCGCTCGACGAAGCGCTGTCGCCGTCGATCTCGCCGTAGCTCTGCTCGAACAC
>CALFML010000007.1 GCA_937879845.1 uncultured Myxococcales bacterium | reverse complement strand
CGTCGATCGCGTGCGCGGCCACGTCGGCGCCGTCGCCCCCGCCACCCTCGACCGCCTGCGCACCGTGCTCACCGACGCCGACGCCCAGCTCGCCCGCCTGCAAGCCCTCGCCGCCAACGCCCGCGGCCTCCTCGCCACCATCAAGCGCGGCGACGGCAGCCTCTTCAAGCTGTCGCGCGACCCCGAGTTCCCCGAGGACGCCAAGGAGCTCGGCCGCATCATGAAGCGCACCCCCTGGCGCATCCTCGGCCACAACGGCGCCCAGGGCGTCCACCCCGATCCCTGACCGACGACGCGCCGCACCGCACCCGCTCGCCGCACCCCGTCATGCTCCGAGGACAGTCGCGCCCGCGACCCCGGCGGTCGCGCGCGCTCCCGGCGCGGAGCGCGACCTGCCCTCCGAGGTGAAGCCTCCTGGCCGCTCTCCTTCTTCAGAACCAAACAAACGTTTGGTTCCGGAAAACCCAGAGCCGCCCAGCGGCGTCACCGCGGAGGGCAGGTCGCGCTCCTCGCCCGCCGCCACGCTCCACCACCACCGCCCCGGGCGCGACTGTCCTCGGCGAAGTCCTCCTGCCGCGCTCTCAGTCGCCCGCCCCCGTCGGGCTACGCCGCTCCCCACGCGCCGCTTCCTCGCGCGGTCCCGGCCGCATGCGCTCCTCGATCTCGCCCCACCGCCGCCACCCCGCCCGCAACAACCACGTCTCCGCATACCCGACCGGCAGCGGCTCGTACTCGCGCGGCCACGCGAACGGCACGCCGTCGCGCCCCGCCCAGCCCGGGAACCCCATCGCCGACGAGTACGGATCGATCCGCGCGCGCCGCTGCGCCGCCCCCGCGAACTGGCTGAGCCGCCACAGCGCGATTCCGTAGTTCAGACAGATTGGACCGCAGATTCCCAGCAATCCGTGTTCCTGCGCCACCACCAGCGCTTCCTTATAGGCAGCGACTGATTCCTCATACTGGTAGCGGTTGGTCAGAATCATCGCCAGGTTGGCCAGCGTCCGCACCACGACGCCCATGTCGCCCGCCGCGCGCGCCCGTACCAGCGTGTCTTGGTACGCCTCGTAGGCTTGGCTCAACAGTCCCTGCCGCGATGCCAGGTTGGCGAGGTTTGCCGCCGCCATCATACCGACGCGCGTGTCGCCGGTCTTTTTCGCCGTGTCGCGCGCCGTCTCATAGTGCTCACGCGCCTTTTGGTAATCCTGCTTCATCTCATAAGCGATGCCGAGGTTGGCGGCCAGATCGCCGGCGATCTTGGGAGTGCCGAGTTCATGCGCGGTCAGAAGTGCGGGCTCGCCCAGGGCAATCGCCTGATCGGGCTGGCTGCGCGTGGCATACAGCGCAACCAAGGAGATGATTCCGGTCAAGCGGCCCAGCGGATCCAGCGTCTCCTCCCGCAGACGGAGCGACTCCTGCATCTCCTGCTCCGCGGTCCGGTAGTCGCCGGACAAGAGGGCAAGCGCCGCGGAGTGATCGAGCACCGTGCACTCAATCTGTTTCTTGCCTAGTCCAGCCGCGGTCGCACGCGCCTCCGCAAGCAGCCGCCGCGCTTCCGGCCAATGCTCGGTGCGGGTAAGAAGGACGCTGGCCTGCGCGCTCAGGTTGTCGGCCAGCTCGGCATCCTGGCCAAGACGCCGCCGCACCTGTTCTGCTTCGCGCATGTAGAGAAGGGCCTCATCCGTGCGCCCGAGGTCGCGCAGGCAGCAGGCCGCGTGTTCCAGCGTCAGGGCGCGCAGCGGCTCATCGCCCAGGTTGAGCACCTTCGCCATCACCTCTTCGATCACCGCCAAACCGCCGGCGATGTCGCCCTTGCGCGCCATCACGGTGGCGATGTTGCACATCGGAATGACCACATCGACATGCCGGCCCGCCAGCTCGCCGATGCGTATCGACTCGCGGTACAGCGTCATGGCGTTATCGAGCTGGCCGAAGTGCCGCAGCAAGTTGGCGTAATCATTCAGCGCTTCACTGACCGCATCGGCCGCTCCCAGCTGATCGAGAAGCGCCATCGCCTGCTGATACAGGGACACGGCGTCCATGGCCTGGCCGTGGTTGCTCATCCAGCGCGCCAGCTTCAGCCAGGTGACGCCCTGGTGGCGGGTTCCGGGCTCATACTTATCCACCCAGTCTTTCAGGACGGTATAGATCCGAACCGCCCGCGTCGTGCCGCTTGCCACCGCCAGGTCGGCAACCACGAAGGCGCCGGCAAACTCGCCGAGCCCTTGACTCCAGCGCAGCGCGCCCTGCTGCAGGTTCGCCCGCCCTTCATCACGCAGGGATTCGATTTGGTCCGCGCTATAGCTCTCTGCGGGCGGCGGAAAGACCCCGCTGCCGGCGAGCGCCGGGCCCAGCGGCTCCAGCCACTGCGGCAGGCTGCCGCGCTCGATGCAGGCGCGATCCCCGTACTTGTCGAGCATCGCTTCGACCGCGGCCGGGATCTTGACCTCGGGTAGATAAAGCCACGTCACCCCAGGTGTGGACTCGCCGGCCAGCTGCCGTAGGTGAAGGTAGTTCGGCTCGGCTTCGAGATCAGCGCCGGAGTAACCGAGCAAGAGGAGCCGCGTCTGCCGCAGCAGGCGGCGCAGCAGACCGCTGACCGCTTCGGGATGGCCGCGCTTGCGCTGGGCCAGGGTGTCGATGCAGGTCTCCGGGCGCGTCGCGGTGCCGTGCAGCTTGATGAGCAGCGTCGGCGCAGTCGGATCGGCAAGGTGGGCTTCCAGATCGACGGCGGCGTAGTCCGCAGTGCCGACTAGCACGCGCAGCGGAATGCCGGCATCGGCAAACGCGCGCTCAATCAGGGTATCGAAGTTGGTGGTGATGATCGCCGGAACCAGCGGCCCCAAGGCGGCCAGCCAGCGGTGGACGGCGTTTATGCGCTGGCCTTCGAGACAGCGGAGGACCTCGAAATACTCATTGGCCATCGAGCCGGCGATCACCTCGGAGGTGAACTCGGGCGGCAGCCGGCCCTCGTCTTGCCGCCGCTTGACATCGAGGATGACCGCGTCGGCCTCGCCGCTTATCTTCTGCGCCTGGGTGTTTAGCGCATCAAGGACCGCGTGGTTCATCGCCCACCAGCTCGGCAGGCAGCTCGGCGGCAGGACCGATACGCCGGCCCCCGCCAATATCGTGACGCGCCGCCTGGACAGCGCAGGGACCAGATCCACAGCCGGCATCGGCTCTATCATACCCGAAACAGCGCGCCCACCGCGCCGTTATCCGAACCTGGACCTACGAGGCGATAACGGCGGCATCACCCTAGGCGCTGGGCCAGCACCGCTGCCGCTTCGTCAATCCGCCCGGGCTCCACCTGAACGGGCGGCTGGATGTGCACCACGATTCGCGCGAACAGGCGCGGCACCTGCTTCCGATCCCAGCCGGGGAGCCGCCACATGCTGGAGGTCTCGATGCGAACCGGCAGGATCGGCACGCCGCTATGCGCCGAGATATGCAGCACTCCTTTTTTCAGCTCGTGCGCCGGGCCGCGCGGTCCGTCGGGCATCATGACCGTGGAAGCGCCGCGCCGCAGGCAGTCGGTGAGCTCGACCGCGGCGGCGCGTCCGTTATGGCCGGTGGATCCGAGAATGAGACGCTTGACCCCGATGAGCGACAAGAACACATGCATCGGCTTCATATAGGCCAAGGGATGATTCATCATGATGTAGTCGCGGAAGTGCGGAAATGCGATGAAGCCGAGGATGATCTGACTGTGCCAGGCGCTCAGGATGTAATTGGGATGCGCATCCAGCCACTTTTCTCCGCGATATTCGATGCGGCAAGTCAAACGGAGCAGCCGCAGAAAGACCCAGATGAGAAGCCCCAGCCCGTACCCGTAGAGCCAGAACCCGGGCAGGAGATACCAAGGCACGCTGTCGACCGTATAGCCGGGCGCCCGGGCGGGAGCGGAGCGGCTGCGGCTCGCCGCGGCAGTGCGGTTCCAAGGAAGAAGTGCGGCGTCCGAAAGGGAGAAGTGCGTTGTCACGAGCGGCCCCTCGTCAATGTTTCTTGATCAGATTCTAAGGGGCCGTTTCCAACCGCGAATGGCCGCAGGTGAACACGCGGTGTCCACATCTTGACCATCGCTCCCGAATTGCTAATGGGTGCGCGCCTGGCCAGCGCCGCCCGCTATGAGCCCGGCGGGGTCACCACGCCTATTCACCCACGCGGCGAAAGCGCGGAACCGCGCGGCCGGCGACTTCGACCGTCTCAGTAAACATCGCCAGGGGCCGCACCCACAGGCCGTGCTGGCCGTATAGGGCGCGGTAGACCACGACCTCTTCTTCGGTCTCGCTGTGTCGGGCGACGCCCAGAACTTGGTAATCGTTGCCTTTGTAGTGGCGATACAGGCCCGGGGGAAGCTCGGTGCATTTAGGAAGCTCGGGTTTGGCCATGCGGTCCTTCTCTCAGCTTGCGGATCACGGTCATGACAGATAAATGCCGACATGGGCGCACACTCTGTCGCCGGTCGGTGATTCAGAGAGCGGTTTTGCGGCGCGCCATGGCGGCGGAATTCCTAAGGAATCGCAGCGGAATCAGGATTCACACAACTGCACTTGCTGAAGCGGCGAAAATACACCTTCGAGACCTGTCGGAGTCAAGCCCTATGTCCGGCCCTGGATTAAGCCCGAACCCTACGCCGCAAACCCAGCCGCAGCAGAAACCGGCCAAAGCGCCCGCTGCAGCCCCGAGCCCGGCCCCTGCCGTCATCCCCGCCGCCCCGCCGCCGCCTGCCGGCCCGCCGGCCGGCGGACCACGGGGACCGGTCAACCAGATGCTCAACCCGCTGGCATCGATGTACAGCGACAAGGGCAGCGGCGCCGGGGCCGGAACGCCCAAGCCGACCGGAGCGGGCGCCGCACCGACCGCCGCCCCCACGTCGGCGGTAACCCAAACACCAACGACGACGCCGGGGCAGCAGACTACTCCGGTAGCTGATCCGAAGAAGGATCCGGCCGCCGCCGCTCCTCCCGCCAAGACGATCAAGCCCGAAGAGATCGCCCAGGCCGCCGCCGACATCCGCAAACAAACCGACGGGCACTGGTTCGCCAGCCCCGCCAGCACGCTCCAGATCTTGCGCGGCCGCAGCCCGGAAGAGATCGACCTGATCAAAAAGGAGTACCAGGACCACTACGGCGTCTCTCTCGATAGCGCGCTCGGGGGAAGGCTCAAGGGGAAGGATAAGGCGGAGTTTGATGCCCTAAATGCCGCCAAGGCCGGCGATCCGGGCAGCCAGGCGGCGGCGATCGTCGCCGGTCTGCAGAACGCGGAGAAGAACAACTTCCTGCACATCGGCGGCACCCACGCCGATAAGGAGGCGGTCGACAAGATCCTCAACGGCGTCACCGATCCGAAGGTGCGGGAAGAAGTCGCGAAGCGGATGAACCTCGACGGCTACATCGACAAGCTTTATAGCGGCGATGAGAAGGCCAAGGTCAAGGCGGAGGCCTCCGGCGACCCGGCCAAGAAAGCCGCGGCCGAGCTGTCGATGGCCACCCACACCGGACTTTTCGGCGGTGGCACCGACAACCAGAAGATCTTAGACAAGCTGGCGGAGTGCAAGACGCCCGAGCAGCGCGACGCCCTGGCCAAGGCGTATAAGGATATCTCCGGCGGCAAGGACCTCAACACCCTGGTCGACACCAAGCTCAAAAAGGAGGACAAGCAAGCGGCCAAGGCGCTGCTCGATGGTCACCCGGAGCTCGCGGCGGCGTATCAGATCGAGGCGGCCTCGCAGAAGCACGGCATGTTTTCGTTCATCGGCATCGGCGGTCCGGACAAGGAGCGGCTCAACAAGCAGTTTGAAGGCAAGTCCGACAAAGAGCGCGAGGCCATCCAGACCGCGTTCAACCAGACCTACGGCAACGGCAACGCCAATACGCTGCAGAACAAGCTCAGTAGTACGCTCAAAGGCGACGATCTGGATAAGGCCAAGCAGCTGGTCAAAGACGGCCAGGTCAGCGACGAACTGACCCTGAAGATGTCGATGAACACGGGCCTGTTCGGCATGTTCACCGATGACAAGGCGGTCAATAAAGTTCTGGCCGGCAAGTCCAAGGACGAGATCGATAAGCTGAAGAAGAGCTACTCCGATCTCTATCACAAAGACTTGGAAGCGGAGCTGACCTCGCGCACCGGCGGCGATGCCGGCTTCGAGGTGCGCGAGAACCTCAAGGGCAAGCCGACCACGCCGGAGGAGATGGTCGAGCGCGCCAACGAGCGCTACCAGCACCAGCGCAGCGGCGGCGTCCGCAAGTTCTTCGTCGATACCTTCGGCGGCGAGGCGGGCAAGGATCTCGACCGCCAGAACCAGAAGCTCAACTCCACGTATAACCAGTACGAAGCGGACAAGCGCGACGGCAAAGGGACGCAGGAGCATGAAACGGAGCTTTCCAAGATCTCCAACTGGCATGACCTGGATGTGAAAAACTGCCAGGAGCGCACCGACGCCATCGCCAACACCGCCGGCACCGTGGCCAGCGTCACCGCCGGCGCCGTGCTCACCGTGGCGACCGCCGGCGCGGCGTCGCCGCTGCTCGCCGCGGCGATCGTCGCCGGCGGCAGCGGCGCGGCGATGATGGCGACCAAAGCCGTGGTCAAGGGCGGCGGCTACGGCGGCGACGAGCTGAAAAACGATCTGGTGGACACCGGCTTCAACATGGCGACCGCGGTCGCCACCGCCGGAGTCGGCAAGTTCATGCAGGGCCCCAAGGTGGACTCGATGCTGCGCAACGTCGCCGGCATCGATCCGACCAAGGCGGCGACGAGCTTGAACAAGCTCGAGAAGCTCAAGCTCGGGGTGCTGAGCAAGACCATGGAGGGCGGGCCCTCCGGCGTCGCCACGGCGGCCACCGACCGCAAGAACTGGGAAGGCGGACCCGAGGCCATGTTCAAGGGAATCCTCAAGGACGGCAGTCTGGGGATGCTCAAAAACGGCTTCGGCGCGCTCAAGAGCGGCGCCACCGACATGGTGTGGGACGGCGCCTTCATGAAGCAGCATCCGGAGCTGGCGCGGCTGGAGATGCTCAAGAAGATTCCCGGCTTTGGCAACCCGGCGGCCAACGATGTCGACAAGGGGTTCCTCGGCTCCCTCGGCACCGGCGCGAAAAACGGCCTGGTCACGGCAGGCAAAAACTACGGCATGGATGTCGTATCCTCCACCCTGACCGACGCTAATACCTGGAGCCAGGGCAACTTCTTAAACAGCCTCGGCGAGCACGCGGAGCAGAGCTGGAATACCGGCAAGCCGGCCAAGGACGTCCTAGGCGGCGTCAAAGACGGCGCGATGTCCAGCCGCTTCGTCGAAAACAAGATGCGCAGCCTGGCGGGAGTGGAGCAGGTCAAGGAAGGAACCAAGCCCTCCGAGTGGGGCAACAGCGTCACGAACCAGGACGACAAGTACCGCCTGGCGCGCTACCGCGGCCTGACCGGCGGCACCCTCACCGGCGTCATCGATACGGTCACCGATCCGAACGCCGGCGATCACGGCTGGGGCGACGCGGCCAAGCACATGCTCGACGGCGTGGGCAAGGGCGTCAGCAGCTCCGTCTCCGCCGAGGCCAAGGCGGCCGATGCCGCTACCGACAAAAAGAAGCTCGAGAGCATGCGCCGCCTCGCTCGCACCTATGCCGAGCAGGGCGTGGATCCCAGCGACGAAAAGCTGCCGGAAGACAAGCGCAACATGGCGCAGCGCCTGCAGAAACAGTTCGGCGCGCCGGAGCAGATCCGTGAGAGCCTCGCCGCCGAGCAAGCGGAGAAAAAGACAGCGGCCGACGCCGACGCGCAAGAGCGTCTGGCGGCGCGGAAAAAGAAACAGGAAGAGTACGAGCAGCGCCAGGCCGCAAAGCGCGAGCGGGCGGCGATGCGCGACACGGAGCGCAACATCAAAGAGGAGCGCACCCCCGGCAGCGACCGCTTCCAGGGCCACACCATGTTCCCCGACGCCCCGGCCGGCATGAACGACCAGGATGTCATGGACCTATACAGTCGCTAAGAGCCCCTCGAAAAACCTGCGGGCCCGCGCCGCCCGCAAGCGGACAGGTCGCGCCCCGCCCGGCCGTGCTACCCTGGTTTTATGTCGGAGCAACCTAAGCAAGACTTGCCGCTGAACCCGGCCCAGCTCGCCCGGCTGCAGGCCGCGGCGCGGTCGGCGACGGCGGCGCTGCTGGTCCTTGTCGACCCGACGCGGACGGCGGAGCGGGCGCGGTTCTTCAAGTCGCTGCGGCCGGGCAAACAGGACTACGCACGGGTATTCCAGCCGGCGTCCGTACCCAAGGCGCGCGCGTTCTATGAGGCGATGTGGGCGCAGCCGATGGAGATGACCTGGAACCTGAAGCAGACCGAGCTGCGCGTCGCGGCGGCGCTGGCAGAGGATTTCGCCGATTGGAACCCGCGCGCCGAGCCCTTCCCGGCCGGCTACCGCAACATCGCATCGGCGCTCGTGCCGGGAATCATCTGGCTCCGCTGGGAGATGAAGGAGCCCGGTGAGCTATACGGTCTGTCCGCCGACGGGCTGGTCCCCCTGGAGGAGCGGCTTTTGTGGTTCCCGCGGCCGTTTGTCGCCCTGAGCGCGGCGCCGGCCGGAGGGAGTTAAGAAAATGGGACGCTCCCTATTCCTATTTCTGTTCGGAGCGCTGCTCCTTTGGCTCGGATCGCTGGGGGAGCATAACGCCGCGGCGCGCCCGGGCGGCGGGCAGAGCTACCGCGCCGGCGACAGCTCTTCTCGTCCCAGCCGCAGCAGCACAAGCTCGTCTTCCAGCAGCTCGACGGATCGGTCGAGCTCGGGGTCGTCCTACTCCGGTTCTTCGAGCAGCCGCAGCGCGGGAAGCAGCGGCTCTGATCTGCCGTCCCAACTCAGGCCCGGCATGACCACGGAAGAGTACTTCAACATCAAAGTCCACAATCTCACGGATGAGCCGGCGCCCCCTCCCAAGCGCACCGGCCTGCTTGTCGCCATCGCTCTGTGCGTTCTGTTCGCCGCCATCGTGCTCGTGATCTGGCTCAGGGCCCGCTGCCGCACCGGCCAAGCCGCCGAGACCCGCCCGATGATCCGGCTAAACCCGATCATTGCCGAGCGCAGCGTCGATGCGCTCAAGGAGCACGACCCGAGCTTCGATCCGCAGGCGTTTGCCGAGCGCACGCGCGCCGTCGTGGCCGCGGTCAACAAAGCCTGGCTGGCCGGCGAAATGGGACCGGCGCGGCGGCTCATTTCCGACGGTGTGTTCGTGCGCTTTACCACCCAGCTGCACCTGCTGCGCAGCCAGGGTCTGCGCAATGCGATGGCGGACTGGCGCGTCGTCTCGGCGGAAATTCTGGCGGCGGACTGCGATGATCTTTGGGATACTGTACACGTCAAGATCGTCGGCGCCGCCCGCGATCAGGATCTTCCTTTGGAGCTGCCACCGGGTGAAGCCGACAAGCGCCTCCAGCGCGTCAAGCTGGCCGAATATGATGAGGCCTGGTCGTTCGTACGCCGGCGCGGCAAGAACAGCCTCAAGGGCGCCCCCGCCCTGGAAGGACGCTGCCCGAGCTGCGGCGCCGAGCTGCCGCTGTCCGAGGTAGTCCGCTGCGACTACTGCCAGGCGCTGGTCAACTCCGGTGAGCACGACTGGGTGCTGGCCGAGATCACCCAGGCGGCGGAGTGGCGCGCCAGCTCTTCGGTCAAGAGCATTCCGGGTCTGGATTCCCTGCGCGAGCGCGATCCCAGCCTCAGCCGGCAGGAGCTGGAAGACCGGGTCTCGGTCAGCTTCTGGAAGTGGGTGGAGGCCCGCAGCACCGGGAAGCCGGACAAGCTCTCCCGCTTCTGCATGCAGCCGCCGCTCGACGAAGCATCCCGCCGCGCCCTGTCCCTTGTGAACACTCCGCTGCGCGAGGTTGCGGTAGGGAGCGCCGACCTCAAACGCATCGACGGCAAGGATGGGACCGATCAAGCCACTTTGGAAGTGCGCTGGAGCGGAGCCCAAGACAAGGGGCCGCCGACCCATCACCGCCACTTGTTCATCCTGGGCCGCGCCGAAAAGACCCGGAGCCGCCGCGGCCTGAGCTCCCTGGACTGCCCGAGCTGCGGCGGCCCGCTGGCCAGCTCCGATGAGGTCACCTGCCGCTACTGCAACACCCCGCTCACCGGCGGCAAGCACGAGTGGGCGCTGCTGGCAGTCAGCGAGCGGCCCGAAGACAAGCCCGCCCCTGCGCGCAAAGCCCGCCGGCAAGAACACGATCAGTCCAGTCCATCGGATGAATAGTATTGACCTGACACTTGCGGAGCGCTTTCTGCGCGCTCCCTGGGGTCGGCCAGCGCCTGCGCCCGCGCGGCCCGCGCCGGTTCATCGCAGTCGGTAAAGCGCAGGCTGGCAGGCTCGCCAGCCGCGACCACCTTGGCGAACGCCAGGCCGCCGCCAAGCTCCACCGCCAGGTTCTGGAAGGGGCGCAGCGGCTCATCGCAGCGAATGCGCGCCCCGGACTCCGACAGCGCCACAAGCTGACCTGCGAACGCGCGCGCTGACAACGTCTTGCCTTCAAGGATGCGCACCTGCACGGAGAGCGGCGGAATATCCCGTAGCGCCAGCTCGACCTCTGGCAGCTGCAGCTCCGCATACCCTTTTACATCCAGGATCCGCATCGGCTGCGCGGCGCCTTTGGGATGGACCTGGAGCTCTTGTGTAAGGCGCAGTCCCGGCCCGAGCAGGGCCGCCGTATCAGCGCTGAGCAGGACCTGGCCGCCGACGGTATACGACTCGATCCGCGCCGCCAGGTTGACGGTGCTGCCGACCACGCCGTACTTTTGGCGCTGCTGCGAGCCGATGTTGCCCACCACAACATCGCCGCTGTGTATCCCGATGCCCATCTCGATCGCCGGCAGCGCCTGCTCGCGGTTCCAGTCGTTGACCTGGGTCATCGCCAGCTGCATCGCCAAGGCACAGCGCACCGCCCGCTCCGCGTGGTCGGGCTGCGACAGCGGCGCGCCGAAGATCACCAGGATGGCATCGCCGATAAACTCGTCGATGGTGCCGCCGTGCGAGTGAATGACCGCGGTCATGGCGCCCAGATAGTGGTTGATAAGGCTCACCACGCGGGCGGGCGGCAGGCGGTCCGACAGACTGGAGAAGCCGCGCAGATCGGTGAGCAGGATGCTGACCGGGCGCAGCTGGCCGCCCAGGTCCAGACCATCGGGTTTGTGCAGAAGGACTTCTACGACCTCATCGCTCAGGTAGCGGCCGAAGATGTCCACTACGCGGCTATGCTCCTCGACGGCGCGGACCGAGTGCTCGATACGCCGGCGCAGCTGCTGCGTCACAAGCGCCGCGGCGCCCGCGGTCAAAAGGATGATGCAGGTGCGGCTCATGTGAACCGCCAGCTCGGCCTGCGGGCGCACGACCGGCTCATGGCCGGTAAGCCATAAGGCCAGGCCCAGGTACGAGCCTGCGGTGAGGACCCCGGCAAACAGCGACCGCCTCGGGTTCAGGCTCAGCGAGGTCGTAATCAGCACCACCGCATAGGCCAGCACTCCGGGCGCCGCAAGCGGGTTCGGGCTGGCCGCGAACATGCTGATGCCAAACAGCGCCGTGGTCGGGATCAGGCACTCCATCGCGGTCAGCGCCCAGCCGCGCCAAAGCGGCACCCCCATCCCGCGCCGGGTGCGCTGCCGTATGGACAGCCACATGAGCAGCTCCACCACGGCCCCGATGCCCCCAGCCAGGGTCAGGCCGTACAGCTGCAGGCGATAGACCCCCGGGCGCAACAGCTCTGCCGGCAGCCGCAGCGCGAACAAAAGGCCGTTGAGCGTCGCCAGGGCGAAGAAGATGGACATGGCCGCGGCCTTGACTCCTTCGGCCTGGCTGAGCTCCTTGGCAAGCACTTGGGAAAACCGCGCGGATGAGGATGATATGGACATGCAGCACCTGGCCGCAGCTTATGCCACCGCGCGGGCCCCGCTGCATTCATCGGTACGCCGGCGACCGGGTAGGATGTACTGAATCTGGCGCTCGGGTAGGTCTTGGCCGCGATGGGAGGATTGCCGCCTGATGCACGCGCAAGCTCGGTGCGAAGACCGGAATCAATTCAAGGGGTTGACGCGGCACGGCCCGCTAAACGCAACTTGCCTACGCATAATACTTGGTCCCTAGATAAGATCTACAAGGGCATTGTATTCGCTTGCGATCTACGAGCATCGGCAGCAAAGACCCCGAGTCATTTCCAGCGACGCCGAGGTGGGACGCAAGGCAGCGCTTCGGGTCCCACGATTGAGCACAAGCCGAGAGGACATCAAGAGAAAATGAACCATCCGTTCCGCCGCCTCCTCCAGATGAGGAATTCGTTTTTATCGGTCGTGGTCCTTGTCCAGCTCCTCCTTGTCGGCTTGACGATCATGTTTATGCGGCTGACGGTGGAGGTCCTCGATCACGCGCAGGACGACAAGATAAAAGGCGTCGTCGCCTATATCAACAATCAGATCCAGCAGTCAAATGAGAAGGCGCTGACCGCGACCCTGGCGCTGGCCGCCAACCACGAGGTCGTCCGGGTCTTTGCCGCCCGCGATCGCGACAAGGTCGCGGCCGAAGTGAAGGAGACCTGGGAGCGCCTGGGGCCGCTCGGGTTCAGCCAGCTCGAGTTCCACGTTCCCAACCGGGACAACTCCGACTACCAGTACTTCTATCGCGCCCACAATCCGACTCACTTCAATGACTCGGCGGCGCTGCGGCCGACCGTCATCAAGGCCAACGCGACGCACCAGGTGGTAAATGGTCTAGAGCAGGGCCGCTCCGGGTACGGATTCCGCGCCGTGGCGCCCCTGTTCTTGGAGAACCGGCACCTCGGCTCGGTCTCGTTCGGCTTTGACATGGGCGAGTCCTTCCTGTCCATGCTGAACGAGGACTTTCCCGGCAACTGGGCCGTGTACAACCTGTCCCGCGGCCTCAAGAGCATCGACGATCGCTTCCTTATCGACTCCGTGGGTCCGGACAAGACCACGTTCTTCAAGAACAACCTGCCGGCGGACGACGTCATGGAGAAAATCCGGGACGGAAACTATTACTTCGACAAGGACGAGCCGACCCAGACCGTCTCTTTGTACCTGCCGGTGCGCAACTTCCAGGGCGACATCGTGGTGCTCATCCGCTACGTCTATCCGACCCACTACTTTGCCAAGATTGCCTACGTCAAGAAGTCCTCTGCGCTCATCTGCCTGTTTGGTCTGGTCGCCTGCAGCCTGATTCTGTACTTCCTTTTCAGCATGATTACCGGGCCGGTGCACAAGCTGATTGTCGAGACCGGAAAGATCAAGGCGATGGAGCTGGACGGGCCGATGTCGATCAAAAGTCCGCTCATCGAGATGCGCGAGCTCGTCGAGGCCATGCAGGGAATGAAGGTCGGCCTGCAGTCGTTCCGCAAGTACATTCCCGATGACATCGTGCGTGAGCTCATCCGCACCAAGCAGGAGGCGGTGATCAGCGGCAAGCGCAAGAAGATGACCGTGTTCTTCTCGGATGTCGTCGACTTCACCCGCATCTCCGAGCGGCTCACCCCCAACGAGCTGTCCTCGCAGCTGTCCGAGTACTTCAGCGCGATGACGGCGGTGATCAGCAAGCACGGCGGGACGGTGGACAAGTTCATCGGCGATGCAATCATGGCGTTCTGGGGCGCCCCGGGGGACATGGCCGACCATGGCAAGAATGCCTGCCTCGCGGCGCTCGGCTGCCAGAAGGCGCTCAAGGAGCTGGCGCTTAAATGGGAGCACGAGGGCAAGATGGTCTTCCGCACCCGCATCGGCATCAACACCGGCGAGATGGTCGTCGGCAACATCGGCTCGGATCAGCGCCTGAGCTACACCGTCATCGGCGACGCGGTGAACCTGGCGAGCCGCCTTGAGGGTCTGAACAAGGCCTACGGCACCCACGTCATCATCAGCCAGACGACCCTGGACGAGCTGCCCGATGACTTCGCCTACAGACTGCTGGATGTAGTCCTCGTCCAGGGCAAGACCGAGCCGGTACCGATCTACGAGCTGGTGGCCGACAAGGGCGACATCACTTCGCTCGACGCGGAGTTCCTCCACCTGTTCAGCCGCGGCGTCGCCGCCTACCAGAGCCGCCAGTGGGACCTCGCCAAGAACAAGTTCAGCAAGCTCCTCGAAGGCAAACCCGGAGATCGCGCCTGCCAGATCTTTATCGAGCGCTGCGAAGAGTACAAGATCAAGCCGCCGCCGGAAGAGTGGGCCGGCGAGTACGCGCACGCCAAGAAGTAATCGCGCTACATCTGCGTATCAGC
>CALFML010000006.1 GCA_937879845.1 uncultured Myxococcales bacterium | reverse complement strand
TTCAAGCCGCCTGTCGATCACTGCCACTGGCCGCCGGCCGGCACCACGCCCGCGGCGAGCGATGTGGTGATGACGCCGCTGGTCATCGACCTCGACGGCGATGGCCTCCCCGAGATCGTCTTTGCGCCGCAGAACAACAGCGGTCCCGAGCGTCTGGTCGCCATCCGCAGCAAGGACTGCTCGGCCATCTATGATGTAGACGCCAACCTCCAGGGCTTCTCACAGCTCGCGGCCGGGGACCTCGACGGCGACCACAAGCCGGAGATCGTCGGCCTGCTCAGTAACGGAGTCGCCGGCGGCGGACACACGGTCGCGCTGTTCAACGGTCTGACCGGCGCCAAGCTCGCCCAGAGCCGCGACGGCTTCCAGATGGTCGGAGCCGGCTTTGACTGCTCCGGTCCGGCGATCGCGGATCTCGACGGCGATGGGAAGCCGGAGATCATCGTCGGCGGGCTGGCGCTGCGCTGGAACAAGGCGACGGCTTCTTTGGACACGATCTGGAATAAGTCGGTGTCGGCGGCGACCTGGGGGACGGTGTCGCTCGTAAATGATCTGGACGGGGACGGCAAGCCGGAGATCATCACCGGCAACCGCATCCTGAACGGCCTCACCGGAGCGGATCGCACGCCGTCGGTGATGTCGTCGCTTCTGGACGGCGGGTATCCGGCGGTCGGCGACTTCAACCACGACGGGGCACCGGACATCGTCCTCGTGCAGTCGCAAAAGGGGGTTCAACATGTCGCGGTGATCGACGTGAAGAACAACCGCTTCCTGATGAACCAGACCACCATTCCCAACGGCTGGGGCGGACCGCCGACCGTGGCCGACTTCGACGGTGATGGGACTCCGGACTTTGGCACCGCGGGGCCCAGCAACTATTACGTCTTCTCGCTCGACTGCCTGCAAAATCCCAAGCCGGCCAAGTGCCGCGGCTCCCTGCCCGGAGTGCTGTGGCAGTCGGTGACCAAGGATGTATCCTCCGGCGGGACGGCGTCTTCGGTGTTCGATTTCAACGGCGACGGCCGCGCCGAGGTCGTCTACCGCGACGAGTGCTGGCTGCGCGTCTACAACGGTCCCGATGGCAAGACCGTCTTCGCCCGCCCGATCACCTCGGGAACCGCCTTGGAGATGCCGGTGGTCGCCGATGTCGATAACGACGGCCACGCCGATCTGGTGGTGCCGAGCGACTCGATTCAGAACGCCGGCTACTGCATGGATCAGAACCCCGAGCGCGACACCGGCACCCCCCACACCGGCGTCACCCAGGGAATCTTCATCCTCAAAGACCCGATGAACCGCTGGATGCCGTCGCGGCCGATGTGGAACCAGCACACCTACCACATCACCAACGTAAACGACGACACCACCATCCCGGCGCGCGAGCCGCCCAACTGGACCAAGTACAATAACTACCGCCAGAACGTGCAGGGCACGATCAGCATCACCGTGCCGCAGCCCGATGCCACAAGCCGCGGCACGACGTTCCCGGATCAGAGCCTGGACTGCCGCAAGCAGTGGAACCTCTACGCCCAGATCTGCAACCGCGGTGCCGATGCCATCGCCTCCATGATTCCCGGAACGTTCTACTTGATGGATCCGCGCAAGGAGATGACGCCGCTGTGCACCGGCTACACGAGCGCGCCGATCGCGCCGGGCGCCTGCCAGACGATAAGCTGCGCCTGGACCAGTCCCCCTTCGGCGCCGGTCGATCTGTGGTTCCGCGCCGACGACGATGGCAAGGGCGCGCGGCCGCAGACGCAGTGCAAGCGCGAAAACGATCTAGCGTTCCTGCCGGGAATCACCTGCCAGCACGGACCGGGATAATCGAGGGCGGCGCGGCGGCTGCGCAGCCCGCGCCCGCGTCCTATCTGCCGGCTACTTCAGCGGGCGGTTCAGCTCCAGGTAGGCGAGGGCCTCTTCTTCATCGGAGAAGATCGTGCCGGCGCTCTCGCCGCGCTCGCGGGCGAGGCGCTGCACCTGCAGCCGTCCGGCGGCGGTCTGCACCAGCCGGGCGTTGCACGGAAACAGATCGCGCAGGCGCGCCAGGCAGGGCCTTATCGCCGTCTCGTAGCGGGTCTCATTGTTGCCCTGGACGCGCCGGATGTCGATGAGCAGCGGCGTGCCGGCATAGCGCTGCACGGCGAGAAAGAGGCGCTCGAAGGCCTCGACCGTCTCGCGCGGGCCCGGCATCGCAATCGCAGAGCGATGGAGGATGAGCAGGTCCCGCTCCTCGATGTATTCAACTAGATGGTACTCGCTCTCGAACACGATCGGCATGAGCCGGCCATCCCCCCAGTTGGCTCTCATCCCGCCGCGCTGGGCGGATCTACGAATCTATAAAGTAGCAGACCGCATCGGCTAAATCGCGGGCGCGCGCCTTCGTCTAAAGACATGCGCATTTGGCCGCTGCCGTTCCATGCGTCCTGCATGTAGGGCAAGCAGCGGCGCGGCCGCGAGCGGGGTGCCCGGACGGCACCCCTTGGTTCAGAGGGGGATGTTGCCGTGTTTTTTCGGCGGGTTTGACTGCCGCTTGTTGCGCAGCATGCGCAGGGCGGCGATGACCTTGGCGCGGGTCTTGGTCGGCTGGATCACCTCGTCGATGTAGCCGAGCGCCGCCGCCGCGTAGGGATTGGCGAACTTGTCGCGGTACTCGGCGACGTAAGCGGTGCGCGCGGCCTCCGGGTTTGCCGCCTTGGCCAGCTCGTCGCGGTAGATGATGTTGACGGCGCCCTCGGGACCCATGACGGCGATCTCGGCGGTCGGGTAGGCGAAGTTCACGTCGGCGCGCACGTGCTTGGACGCCATGACGTCGTAGGCGCCGCCGTAGGCCTTGCGCGTGATCACGGTGACCTTGGGGACCGTCGCCTCGACGTAGGCGTAGAGCAGCTTGGCGCCGTGGCGGATGATGCCGCCGTGCTCCTGATCCTTGCCGGGGAGGAATCCCGGCACATCGACCAGGGTGAGGATCGGGATGTTGAAGCAGTCGCAGAAGCGGACAAAGCGCGCCCCCTTGACCGAGGCGTTGATATCCAGCACCCCGGCCAGAACCGCCGGCTGATTGGCGACGATGCCGACCGTCCGCCCATCCATGCGGGCAAAGCCGGTGACGATGTTGGTCGCCAGCTCCGGCTGCAGCTCGAGGAAGCGGCCGTCGTCTACGATGCGCTGGATGATCTCCTTGATGTCGTAGGAGCGGGTGGGCTCGACCGGGACCAGCGTATCCAGGCCCGCGTCTTCGCGATCGGCCGGGTCCTTGGTGGCGACCACCGGCGGATCCTCGGCGTTATTCTGCGGTAGATAGGACAGCAGCTCGCGCAGCGTCACCAGCACGGATTTTTCATCGGCGCAGCGCAGGTGCGCGACCCCGGACTTGGCGGCATGGGTGCGGGCGCCGCCCAGGTCTTCCTTGCTCACCTTTTCGTGGGTGACCGCCTGCACCACGTCGGGGCCGGTGATGAACATGTAGCTGGTCTTGTCGACCATGAGGACGAAGTCGGTGATCGCCGGCGAGTACACCGCCCCGCCGGCGCACGGCCCGAGGATCACCGACAGCTGCGGCACCACCCCTGAGGCCAGCACGTTGCGGGTGAAGATGTCGGCGTAGCCGGCCAGGGACTCGACCCCCTCCTGAATCCGCGCGCCGCCCGAGTCATTGAGGCCGATGACCGGTGCGCCGACCCGCATCGCCAGATCCATGACCTTGCAGATCTTCTGCGCGTACGCTCCCGACAGCGAGCCGCCAAAGACGGTGAAATCCTGCGCGAACAGGAACACCTGGCGGCCGCTCACCATGCCGTAGCCGGTGACCACCCCATCGCCCAGGACCTTCTGCTCGTCCATCCCGAAATCGGTGCAGCGGTGGGTGACGAACTTGTCGAGCTCGACGAACGTGCCGCGGTCGCAGAGAAGGTCGATGCGCTCGCGCGCGGTGAGCTTGCCGGCTTCGTGCTGTTTCTTGATGCGCGCTTCGCCGCCGCCGCGCAGCGCCTCGGCTTCTTTGTCCTGCAGCATCTGGACGGGCGAGCGCCGGGCGCCGCCGCTTCCGCCCGAACCCGCCGCCGCAGCGGCACGCGGCGGTGAACTTGTTTTGTCTTCTGTGCTCATGGGATGGCCAAGGTACACAAAAACCGGCGGCGCTGTCACCTGGGACCTGGTCCGGGCTTTGGCGCCGCAGTTTCTCGGCGCGAGTTTCTGTCGGCGGCGGCAATTAGAGGTATAGTTCTAGGTGTAGGTCTTGATTCCGCTTGGATCTGCGACGCAGACCGAGACGGGTAGGAGGGTTACGATGGGTTACGGACCAGGATCGGGAGTCGGCGGCGGCGGGCGGCCGCTAAAAGCGAGCAAGGTGACGCACCTGGCCTTGCGCAACATGAAGGACCAAGGCGACCGCATCGCCATGGTCACTGCCTATGACGCCAGCTTCGCGCGGCTATGCGATCAGGCGGGCGCCGACATCTTGCTTGTCGGCGACTCCCTGGGGATGGTCATCCAGGGGCAGGACAACACCCTTTCGGTGACGATGGAGGAGATGATCTATCACTGCCGCTCCGTCGCCCGCGGCGTCGACGCGGCAACAGGGCGGGCGATGGTCGTCGGCGATCTGCCGTTTATGTCCTATCAGTCGGCGGAAGACGAAGCCGTGCGCAACGCCGGCCGGCTGCTCAAGGAGGGCAAGGCGGAGGCGGTCAAGCTGGAAGGCGGGGCGGAGTACGCCGGCATGGTGCAGAAGCTGGCGCGCATCGGCATCCCGGTGATGGGCCACATCGGCCTCACGCCGCAGTCGGTCCACGCCCTGGGCGGCTTCAAGGTCCAGGGGCGCGAGGCGGCGCAGGCCGGACGGCTCAAGGCCGACGCGCTGGCGCTGGCCGAGGCCGGGG
>CALFML010000005.1 GCA_937879845.1 uncultured Myxococcales bacterium | reverse complement strand
CCGATCACGAGCAGAACTGCTCGACCTCGACGATGCGCGCCGCGGGCAGCTCGCTGGTCGATCCGTACTCGGCGGTGGCGGCGGCTTCGGCGGCGCTGTACGGCCCGCTGCACGGCGGCGCCAACGAGGCGGTGCTGATCATGCTGCGCGACATCGGCAACGTCAGCAACGTGCCGAGCTTCATCAAGGAAGTGAAAGAGGGCAAGGGCGAGAAGAAGCTCATGGGCTTTGGCCACCGCGTGTACAAAAACTACGATCCGCGCGCCAAGGTCATAAAGAAGCTCGCCGACCAAGTCTTCGAGGTGACGGGCAAAAACCCCCTCCTCGACATCGCGCTAGAGCTTGAGCGCATCGCCCTTCAGGACGAGTACTTCATCAAGCGCAAGCTCTACCCCAACGTCGACTTCTACTCCGGCCTCATCTACGAGGCGATGGGCTTCCCGCGCGACTTCTTCACGGTGCTGTTCGCCATCCCGCGCACCGTCGGCTGGCTCGCCCAGTGGCGCGAGATGCTGGAGGACAGCGAGACCAAGATCGCCCGCCCGCGCCAGATCTACACCGGCGTCGAGCGCCGCGACTACCCGAGCGGCCGGCCGCACCCGTTCGAGGCCGAGCGCAACCGCGGGTTCGAAGCCGGCTGAGCCTCACCGGCACCGGCTGCCTTTCCCCGCGGCCGGCGGCCCTGCCTCTGGGGGGGAGTCGATAAAACAAAAGCCCCGCTGCACGGCGCAGACGGGGCTTTTGTTTTAGGGCGCCTCGAAGCGGCCTGCTAGGCGACTTCGATGACGACCTTGCCGACGGCGTGGCCGTCCTCGCAGTAGGCCAGCGCCTCTTTGGTCTGGGCAAACGGAAAGACCTTATCGATGACCGGGCGCAGCACGCCGCGCTCCGCCAAGCTGCCGAGCATGCCGAGCTGCTCGCCGTCGGGGCGCATGAACAGGTACTCGAAGCGCACGCCGAGCTCGCGGGCGCGGCTTATCGGCGCCCGGTTCATGAAATCAAAGACCAGCCGCAGCACCGGGTTTACCCCCAGCTCCTTGCCGACCTTGCCGGTCGGAGCGCCGGCGATCGTCACCAGCACCCCGCCCGGCCGCAGCACCGCAAACGATCGCATGCGGGTCTCGCCCCCCAGGGTATCGAGCACGAGGTCGTAGCGGGTGAGCAGCTCTTCGAAGCGCTGGGTCTTGTAATCGACGAACAGGTCGGCGCCAAGCCGCTCGCACAAGGCGCGGTTGCGCTCGCCCGCCGTCACCGCCACGGTCGCGCCGAGGTGCTTGGCGAGCTGAATCGCCAGCGTCCCCACCCCTCCGGAGGCGGCGTGCACCAGCACCTTCTGCCCCGCCCCCACCGCGCCGAAATCGGTGAGCGCCTGCCACGCCGTGAGCCCGACGAGCGGAATCGACGCCGCCTCCACATGCGACACGTTCTTGGGCTTAGGGGCGACGTGGCGGGCCTGGACCACCGCATACTCGGCAAAGGCGCCGGTGCGATCCTTGTCAAGGCGCGCAAAGACCTCCTGGCCGACCGTGAAGTTTGTCACCTCGCTGCCGACCTCTTCGACGACGCCGGACAGATCGCTGCCGAGCGTGATGGGCATGCGCGGCGAGCGGATGGGGCGCAGCTGGCCGTCGCGCTGCTTGAAGTCGATGGGGTTTACGCTCGCGGCGCGGACCTTTACAAGCACGTCCTTGCTGTCGACCTTGGGCCGCGGCAGCTCGCCTAGTTCGACGACGTCGTTTTTGCCGTACTTGCGAATAAAAGCGGCGCGCATGGTCGTAGGCCCATCCTAGTACGAAACGTAAAATTGCGGCGGTGGTGGTGGTAATATCGTAGGTGATTATCGTGCGCCGAGCGCAAGCCCCCTGGAAGGAGTCTCCTATGGCCACTGATCCGAACCGTATCGCCAGCTACCCTGATCTCCTCGAGCTGCTCGCGCGCGAGGGCGTCCTGCATCAGGCCCGCACCGAGGAAAAGTCCGTCACCATCCCGACCGAGAAAGGGGCGCTCGACGGCATGCTCCTCATGCGCTGGCAGGAGTCGGACGGCATCATCCAGTTCATCCAGTCGCTGCCGCTGGAGATTCCGGCCGACAAGATCGCCGCCATGGAGAGCGCGATTGCCCGGCTCAACCACGCGCTGGCGCTGCCGGGCTTCGATCTGAACCACGAATACCGCATGCTGACCTACCGCCAGATCCTGCCCATCTACCCGCGCGGCTACGTGCATCCGGCGGAGATCCAGGCGATGTTCCGCGTCACGGTCAAGACCGCGGCCGATTTCCTGCCGACCCTTTCCCGCATCCTGCGCGGCGAGGGCAAGCTCGAAAACATCGTCGCCGACGCGCAGCGCGATGCCGAGGCGGGAGCGGCGCCGGTGGGCCCCAATCCCCCGGCGGCGGCTCCGGTAGCTCCGGCAGCTCCGGCAGAGGGCGCCCCGGCGGCGTCCAAAGTCCCCGGCGCTCTCGATACTTACTAAAGAACGCCCAGCACTTTGGCGCAGCGGGTTATTCGTTGATTACGATATCGACCTTCTGACCTTTGGGCGCCAGGGTGCCGGCGGCGGGGTTCTGCCGCAGGACGACGCCGTCGGCGGCGTTGTCATCGGAGCCTTTGCGGACATCGCCCAGGGCGAAGCCGGCTTGCTCCAGCGCCGCGCGGGCGCCGCCGGCGCTCTTGCCGCGGACGCTGGGGACGGGCGTCTGCTCGCCGCCTTTGGAGACCTGGAGATCTACGGCTTCGCCGCGGCGCAGCCGCTCCGTGGAGCCGGGAACGGTGGTGATGACCATGCCGACCGGAACCGTGGGAGAGGGCAGCTCCGTCACGTTGCCGACCCGCAGGCCGGCTTGCTGGATCTGGCGCCGCGCCGCATCCACCGCCTGACCCGCCAGGTTCGGCACCGGCACAAGCTGCACCGCGGTGGCGACCTGGGCGTGGATCTCCCCGCCGCGCAGGATGCGCGAGCCGCGCAGCGGCCGCTGATCGAACAAGCTGCCCGGGGTGATGCGGTCGCTGTCCGGCTCTTTCTCGCCATCGAGGACCAAGAGCAGCCCCAGGGGCTCGGTCAGGGCCCGGCCTTGCTCCGCGGTCAGACCGACGACCTGCGGCACTTCGATGGTCGGCGCCGCCAGGTGCGGCCCGACATACGTGTGCATGATCACGTAGGTACCAGCGGTGGCGAGGATGCTTAGGACGACGGAAGTTACATACTGGCCTGCGGGCATATCATCACATTAGCGGAAAATCCCCCGGCTGTGCACCAAGGGCTTCTGCCGGCGAGCCAAGCGGGGGCCGGCTCGCGGCGTTCCGTTTAGGATGGCAGGGGTCGCTGGTCGCCGCCGCGGCGATGCGATGGCCGGCCGCCAGCTATCGCCGGCTACTTGAGCGCGCGGGCAGCCGCGACGACATGCTCCGCGGTCATGCCCAGCTCTTTCATCACGGTGCCGCCGGGAGCGCTCATGCCGAAGCGGTTGATGCAGACCGTGGTGCCGTCCAGGCCCACGTAGCGGTACCAGGGCTGGCTGATGCCGGCTTCGATCGCCACCCGCTTGCGGCACCCGCGCGGCAGCACGGACTCTTTGTAATGGTCGGGCTGGCGCTCGAAGCGCTCCATGCTCGGCATGGACACGACCCGCGCTCCCGGTCCAAGCTGCTCCGCCGCCGCCATCGCGTGCTGCAGCTCGGAGCCGGTAGCAAGCAGGATGTACGCAAGCTCCGCGGTCTCTTTGCGGGCGATGTAGCCGCCCTTGAGCGTCCCCTGGCGCCGGTCTGCAAGCGGGATGCCCGACTGCAGCGGGATCGCCTGCCGGGTAAGAGCGAGCAGCGTCGGTCCGTCGGTGCGCGACAGCGCAGCGGCAAAGGCGCCGGCGCACTCCTCCGGATCGCCGGGGCGGATGACATCCAGGTTGGGGATGGCGCGCAGACCGGCCACGGTCTCGACCGGCTGGTGGGTCGGGC
>CALFML010000004.1 GCA_937879845.1 uncultured Myxococcales bacterium | reverse complement strand
ATGGGCTGCTGCTGCGTTTCGAGTGGCCCGACAGTGAAAGCATCCCCGAGCAGCCCAAGCCGCGGCCCGCGGGCGGGCGCATCCTGCTCGCTTGGTCTGCGGCTGCCGGGGCGGTCCCCGCCGCTGAGCACCTGGGCGCGATTGCGCGAGCGTGTGCGGCGGGCTTCCATCCGTTCCATGCCAGCACCGATGTGCTGGCCCACGCTTCGCTTTCGCGCATCATCCAGACGCTGGAGGACGCCGAGCGCGCCGGCTCGCCGGTTGCCGTGCTTCACCTTTTGTGCCATGGAGCCACGGCGGGCGACACGTTCGGCCTGGCCCTAGATGGTGAGCAAGGTCAGGTCGTGGTCGACGCGACCCAGCTTCGCCAGCAGTTGGCCCCTTTCGCCAAGCAGGTTCGGTTGGTCATCCTATCCGCCTGCGATTCCGGGAATTCTGGTGCGCTGGGAAATCGGCTCGGCAGCATGGCGCAGGCACTGCATCGCTGCGGATTTCAGTCGGTCATCGCGTCGCGTTATCCGCTTTCTGTCCGGGGCTCCATTGCGATGACGGAGACCTTTTATCAGGAGCTTTTATCTGGCCCCTGCTCGCTGGAGACTGCGTTTCTCTCTGCGCGCAAACGCCTGGCGCGGATGGAGACCGACCTGCCCCAGGAGCAGCGAACGTTCGACTGGGCCAGCGTGCAGCTTTACGCCCGTCATGCGGACGGCGACGATACGCGCCCGGTGGTATTCCGGCCATTCCGGGGTCTTTTGGCGTTCCAGCAGGAACATCGACGTTTCTTTTTCGGACGCGATAAAGAAATCGCTGAAGTCCTGACCGACCTGCAAGCGTTGGTCGACCGACAACAGGCGCGATTTCTCGTCGTGGCGGGCGCTTCGGGCACGGGCAAATCGTCGCTGGTGTTTGCGGGCGCGGTGCCCAAGCTGCTGGCGGCGCACCCCGAGCTCGCACTTTTGAGGATGCGCCCCGGCAACAACCCCGAGGCGGCGCTCAAGGACGCCCTGACGAAGCGGCCGGCCCATTCGCCTGCATTACTCGTAGTCGATCAATTCGAGGAGGTCTTCACCCAAACCGCATCGCCCGCGGACCGCGAGGCATTCGTGTGCCGCCTCTGGTCGCTCGCGTCATCGCCCGAGTCCGGCCTGCGCATTGTCATCACCCTGCGGGTGGACTTCATCGGCCGCTGCGGCGAACTTGTCTTGAATGATGCGGGCCTGCGCCTGGATCGCGTTGCCTACGACGAACAATATCGGGTCTTTGTAGCGCAGCTTGGACCCGAACAGCTGCACGCCACCATCGAGGAACCTGCACGTAAGGCCGGGCTGGATCTGCAAGCGGGCCTTGCGGACCGCATCGTGCACGAAGTGGGCGCGGAACCCGGAGCGCTGCCGCTGCTGGAAGACGCACTCGATGTGCTGTGGCAACAACGCCGCGACCGCACGCTGACCCAAAGCGGTTATGAGGCGCTCGGCGGAGTGGTTGGCGCACTCCAGAAGCGCGCCGACAAGATTCTGGATAAGCTGTCCCTGCACGATCAGGTTCTCGCGCAGCGCCTGCTGATCAGCCTTGTCGCCGTGGCAGACGACACGGCACTGGACAGCCGGCTGCGCGTCCCGGTGGCGGAGCTGCGGCAGTCCGTGGCGGCGATGGATGCGTCCGGTTTCGAACGCGTGCTCAAAGATCTGGTCGACGCCCGACTGCTCGTTCTTGACGATGATGAGCAGTCACCCACCGTGGAAGTCGCTCACGAAGCCCTCATCCGCAAATGGCCCACGCTTCGCGCATGGCTCGATGAAGACCGCGCCGGGCTCGTGGTCCAGCGCCGGGTCAAGCAGGCGGCACAGCTGTGGGAGAAGCAGCGGCGCGACGATTCGCTGCTCTTTCGTGGTGCGCAGCTGGCGCAGGCCACTGAGTGGCGCAAGACTTGGGAATCCCGACTGGGGGACTTGGACCGCAGCTTCTTGGACGACAGCGAGGCATTCAAACGAAAACAGGAACAAGAAGCCACCGCCCGCCTGCGACAGACCCGCATCGCGGCGGCGGTGCTGGGTGTGTTTTTCGTGGGGGCGATGGGGGCTGGAGGGCTCGCTATTCGGAATGCAGCCAGGGCGGACAAGAATGCGGTTGAGGCCAAGGAAAAGGCGGATGAGTCCCACGCGACTCTACTCGTCGCGCTCGCCCAGTACGTCAAGGAGGACCCCACCGTGGTGGCGCTCCTCCTGCGCGAACCACCACATCACGATTCCACGCTGTGGAGCCAATCCGCGTTGGACGCGCTCCAGACGGGGATTGCTGAAATAGTCCTGCGAGGTCACGAGGCCGTTGTCAGTTCGGTCGCCTTCAGCCCCGACGGAAAAAAGATCGTCACCGGCGGCTGGGACAAGACCGCGCGCATCTGGAATGCCGACGGCTCCGGAGCTCCGGTCGTGCTCAAGGGGAACGAGGAAGTTGTCAATTCGGTCGCCTTCAGCCCCGACGGAAAAAAGATCGTCACCGGCGGCGGGGACCAGACCGCGCGCATCTGGAACGCCGACGGCTCCGGCGCTCCGGTCGTGCTCAAGGGGCACGAGGCCGCTGTCAATTCGGTCGCCTTCAGCCCCGACGGAAGCAAGCTCGTCACCGGCAGCAGGGACAAGACCGCGCGCATCTGGAACCTCAACGGGAATTACGGTTCTCCCTACATCGGTCGCCTCAAACCGACCCGTAGGAGACAGGACCATGTTGCCCACCTCTAATATCATCGTTCCGCACCGCTCAGCCGACCTCACCAAGACTGCGGTCGGTTACGTCCGCGTCAGTACTGTGACGCAGGCTGAAGATGGCCTCTCCCTTGATGCGCAGCGGGCGGCCATCACCGCTTACTGCAGCGCACACGACTTTCGCCTGCTCCGGATCTATACGGATGTCGACTCCGGCGCCAAAAGCGATCGGCGCGGGCTGGAAGAAGCGCTGACTGTCCGGGCTGATGTTTTCGTGGTGCTCAAGTTCGATAGACTGAGTCGGAGTATCAAGCACTTTTGTCAGCTTTATGAAGACTACTTCTCGCACTCGGTCGAGCTTGTTGCGATTCGCGAGGCGATCAAGCTGGACTCCGCGCTGGGCCGCGCGCTGGTCAGCATCCTCCTTGTCTTTGCGCAAATGGAGAGGGAGGCTATTGGCGAGCGGACTCGCGAATCCATCCGGCACATCCGACGGGGCGGTTATCACTTTGGAACCGCGCCTTATGGCAAGATAGCGATCCCTGCTCCCGATAATCCGCGCTTTCGCGTCTTGGCGGACGACGAACAAGAGGCGCAGGGGCTTGCGCGAATCAGGAGCTTGCTGGAGGCGGGGCATGGACCTCGGCGCGTCGCCGCAATTTTGAATGAGGAGAAGGTGCCCACGCCGCGGGGCAAGCAGTGGACGAAATCCATGGTCTACCATCTGAGGTGCCGGTCGGGCTGGCATGATCCCAAGCCGCTCAACCAGCGGCCTCACTCCGATGAGGAAGTGAAGGCGCGCATGAATGAACTCAGGGCCAAAGGGCATACCTATCAAGCCATAGCAAACATCCTCAACGAAGAAGGGTACAAGCCACTTTTCGGAGAGAAGTTTACCAAGCGGAGTATTCCCAAACTGCTTGGTAGCATCAAGACGCGGGAGATCCTGACGCCGCGTGCTTTTGCGGAGCAATACATAGCCAGGTGCGAGGAGAAGCCAAGCCTTGCCACCATCGCATCCGTTCTTCATAAGAGCGGGTACCAAACACCGCGAGGGAATTCGCATTGGTGGCCGGCGCAGGTGCGTGAGTTGTTGGCTGGGCACTTTGATGAGTACTTTTTCGCTGGGTCGCGGGCAACAGCGGGTGGTAGCAGCGCATCCGATCGACGCTGACAGCGATGCGAGCGCTCGGTCTGCCCAGACCTCAGGCAGTAACGGCGGGGGTCCTTGCTGGGGCACTTCGGTGCTCACATAGTCCTGCCATCCGGCGAAGCGCGGGCGTGAGCGCAACACGACCGCTGGACGCTCGGCAGTGCAGCGCGACCCGCAACGTCGCCAGCGGCTGCGCAAGGAACCCCCATGTGCCAGCGAGGCACACCTGCCAGTTATCATCGTAGAGAAGAGACCGATTCGCCGGCAACGACGCCACAGTGGGCAGCAGCGGCGCGCGGGCTCACCCCACGGAGAAGCGATGCAGCATGCGGTGCCGGTACACCTGCCCGGGCCGCAGGATCACCTGCTCGCGCCAGGCGGGCACGTTGATGGCATTGGGGAAGCCCTGCGTCTCCAGACAGAAGCCCGCGTGCTGCACGTAGCGCGCGCCTTTGCCCACCAGCGAACCGTCCAGGAAATTGCTCGAGTAGAACTGTACGCCCGGAGCGTTCGCTTCTAGCAAGAGCGCGCGCCCCGAGCCCGGATGACGCACCCGCGCCACGGGCCGCAACGCCCGCTCCCTGCCGCGCACCACCCAGTTGTGATCATAGCCGCGCGGCGTCGCGCCCACGCGCTCAAGGTCGCGCCCGATCGGCTTGGGCTTGCGGAAATCGAAGGCCGTGCCCGCCACCGTGCGCACCTCACCCGTCGGTACCGCCGGGTCGCCCGGAGTAAACTCGTCTGCCTCCAGCATCAGCTCGTGATCGAGCACGTCGCCCGAGCCATGGCCGCCGAGGTTCCAGTAGCTGTGGTGCGCTAGGTTGACGATCGTGGTGCGATCGGTGGTCGCTACCATCTCGATGCTCAGCACGTCGTCGTGCGTGAGCGTGTAGTCGACCTGGGCCTCGACGCGGCCGGGGTAGCCCTCGTCCCCGTCCGGCGACACGTGGCGAAAGCGCAGCGCTGGCCCCTCGCTGCCGGAGCGCGACTCGGCGCTCCACACCGCGCGATCCCAGCCGCGCCAGCCGCCGTGCAGATGATGCGGTCCATCCGAGGCCGCCACTGAATAGGGCGTGCCGTCGAACGTGAACTGCGCGGCGCGGATGCGGTTCGCCACGCGGCCCACTGTAGCACCGAAGAACGCCTTGTGCTCCACGTAGCCGGCGAGCGACTCGAAGCCGAGCGCCACATCTGCAAGCCGCCCGTCGCGATCGGGCAAGTGCAAGCCCGTGAGCGTGGCGCCGTAGTTGGTCAGCTCGAGCACGCGCCCGCCGGAATTCGTCAGGCGATACAGCTCCACCGTCCGCCCATCGAGCTCACCCCAGTGCTTCGTTTCCATGCCTCCCTTTCTCCCGCGAATCCCCGCGGCCGGCGCAATCAGCTCGCCGGCTTCGCTTCCAGGAACCGCCCCGTCCGTTCTATTCCCAGCCCGGGCAGCGGCGCGCCGTCGCGCACCACCAATCGCCCGTCGATCAGGACGGCGCGCGCGGCATCGCCGTCATTGACGAGCCGCTCGAGCCCGGGCGCGCCGGGATAGGGGGCGAAGTGGAGCCGCTCGACTCGCTCGTCGAGGCGGGCGGGATCGATCACCGCCACGTCGGCGCGCACGCCTTCGCGGAGGTGGCCGGCGTCGAGGCCGAACCAGTCGGCGAGCTCGCCGGTCAGGCGGCGCACGGCGCGCTCGACGGGCATGATCGGCGTGCCGGCGGTCGCGGCATCGCGCACGCGCTTGAGCATGCGCAGGGGGAAGTTGTAGAAGGCCATGTTGCGAATGTGCGCGCCGGAGTCGGCGAAGCTCATCTGAGCATCGGGGCTGCGCATGATCGCGGCGAGCTTGTCGGGGCGATCGTTGGCGAGGCAAGTGTGCCAGCGCAGGGCGCGGTCGTGCTCGAGCATCAGATCGAGGAAGGTGTCGACTGGATCGGCGCCGCGCTCCTCGGCGACGCGGGCGAAGCTCTTGCCGGCGAGCGCGGGATCGGGCGCTGCGAGGATGACCGCGTCGGCGAGGTCGCGGTGCCAGACGCGGGGGGCGAGGCGCTTGTTCAGCTCGCGGCGGAATGCGGCGCGGTATTCCGGGGTGCCGACCAGGGCGCGGCGCGCGGCCAGATCGTTGGCGAGGTTCCGCACGGCCTGCCCGGCGGGGAACTCCTCGAAGAGGACGGAGTCCATGCCGTCGTAGTAAACGTCGAAGGGGACGGGCGGCGATTGCCACTTGAGGTCGCCGCCGAGCACGCGGTTGGTGATCCACGCCAGCGCCGCGGCCAGCCCGCGCACGTAGCGATCGGCCTTGAGGTCCATCATCGTGATCAGCGTCGTGCGCAGGCGGCGGCGGAAGAGGCCGACAGCGGACAGGGCGATGCCCAAGACGTTGACCCGGGTGACGAGGTTGGGCGCGGTCTGGTGGATGGCGCCGCGCCGCCTGAGGATCGATTGCAGCCCGCGGCGCTCAGCCGAGCGCGCGTAATAGGACGGCAGCGACCTGGACCATTCGCGGTCGCCATCGAGTCGGTCCCACGGGTTGGACATCGCCGACATGCCGAGGAAGCCCGCGTCGAGCGCCTCGTCGAGGAGCCGGTGCATCAGCGCCTGCTCCGCCGGCGCCGGCACGCTGCCGTCCACGGCGCGGTGCAGGCCCATGGCGCGCACGCGGATGTCGCTGTGCCCGAGGAAGCTGGCGACGTTGGGCCCCAGGCGGTGCGCGTCGATCCACTGGCGATAGCCGGCCGGCCGGTTCCACGTCATCACGTCGCGGAGCAACGGCAGCACCAGCTCGCGCGGGACGGCCTCGACGCGGGTGAAGAGGTCGGCGCAGTCCTCCGGCGTAGAGGCGACGAACGACACCGAGCACGAGCCGATGACCACCGTCGTCACGCCGTGCCGCACCGACTCGGCGAGCGCCGGCGCGATGGCCAGCTCCGCGTCGTAGTGCGTGTGCGTGTCGAGGAAGCCCGGCGTGACCCAGGCGCCCGTCGCGTCGATGAGCTGGACGCCGGTGAGGCCGTCGAGCGCGCCCCGCGGCGCCACACGCGCGACGCGACCTCCCTCGACGAGCACGTCGGCGGTCGCCGGCGGCGCGCCGCTGCCGTCGAAGACATCGCCGCCGCGGATCAGGATGCGGGCGGCGTTGTCAGAAGTCGTGTAGGGAGGAGTCGGGTTCATGGGTGCAGACCGGCACTCACCCTATCGGCAGGATCATGGCGCCGTCAAGACGCCGCGCCCCCTCACTCACCGAACACCGGCGTCCGCCGGCTTCCCGCGCTACATAAAGGGACGGGTTGAACCAAGCCGCGAGTACGCGGCAGCGATGTGCCAAGCTCAAGCGCTAGAGA
>CALFML010000003.1 GCA_937879845.1 uncultured Myxococcales bacterium | reverse complement strand
TTCCCTACACGACGCTCTTCCGATCTCACGCAGGTGAAGCTTGAGCGTCTGCCGCCGCAGAACGGTCCCGATGGCAAGCCGCAGAACGGGATCTTCGATGCGAAGTGGAAGATTGCCGAAGGGGACCTGAAGCCGGGCGGGGAGCTCGATAACTCGCTCATCAATCGGCTGGTGCAAGGGGCCGCGGCGCTGCGGGCGGGCGACTTCTTGGATGCCGGCAAGCCGGAGGAGCTGGGGCTCGCCGCGGGGGCGCCGGGGCAGATCGAAGTTCAGATCAGCTTCAAAGACAATAAGTCGGTGGGGCTGCGCATCGGCCAGCTCAAGGGCGACGACTACTATGCCCAGGCCATCGATTCGGGGCAGATCTTCACCGTCAAGAAATATGTCTTGGAGGCGGTCGCTCACATCCCGCAGGACCTGCGCGATAAGGCCCTTTTGAGCTTCAAGGAAGATCAGCTGGATCAGATCACGGTGGCCCAGGGGGCCGATGTGCTGGTCCTAAAGCACGTCGATAAGGCGTGGAAGGCGGACAAGCTGGCGGACGGCGATGATGCCAAGGCCAAGACGCTGGCGGAGGGTTTTGACAACCTCGTCGGGTCGGGATTCATTGCGCCGGGTTCGCCGGAGCTCGCCGCGCTGGCCAAGCCGCGGGCGGTGGTGACGCTCAAGCCCAAGACCGGGGCACAGGTGGTGCTCAACATCGGCGAAGTGCGCGGGGAAGAAGTCGCGGTGCAGAAGGTCGGTCAAGAGCCGATGTGGCTCAAGAAGTTCCAGGTCGAGCGCATCCTCAAAAAGCCCGCCGAGCTCGCCAAGGACAAGAAGTAGCTTCGTTCGCAGTCCGGGCCCCCTTCGTTATGCGGAGGGGGCAGCTTCCCGGCGCTTGCAGCAGCGCCTTGCTCTTCAAGGTCCCTTCAAGGAAGGATTCCGCGACTTCGTTTGGTCAAAAAAGAAACGCCTGCTGGACAGCTCGGTTCGAGTCTGTCGGCAGCAGGCGCTCGTTAAGGCAGCTGGGGGAGCGACTTTACGCGGCGATCTCCGCCTTGCGCACGTTGGTCGCCTGGAGACCCTTGGGCCCTTCGGTGATCTCGAACTCCACCTCTTGGCCTTCGCTCAGCGTGCGGTAGCCTTCCACCTGAATCGCAGTGTGGTGAACGAAAACGTCAGCTCCGTCCGAACGCGAGATGAAGCCAAACCCTTTTGCATCGTTGAACCACTTTACATTGCCTTTAGCCATTTGCTGCTCCTGCGACGCGACCTGCGTCCGCTCGATTGCACGCGCGACGCCGGCAAGGGTGCGCTTTGAATTGTGCATAGGTCGCGTTCGAAAAACTGTTAGGCGCTTGCCGTACGCCGGATTGCCTGTCCAAATCGGCAGGCGAACCTTTGCCGACCATGCCCGCGAAAAACTGCAAAGTCAAGAAAATCCTCGACTTAGCGCAGCCCCGAGGATTATGGGTAAAGAGGACCTTATTCCGTGAAGTACCCGGCTCACTCCGCGCACGCCATCCGCTTGATCATCGAGGAGCGGCTTACTCAAGAGCGACTCCTCATTCCCCGCCGCAGCGAGGCCGAGCTATCGGTGCCGCTGTGTTATCCGAGCCCGTACCACGTCGCCATGTCGTCGCTCGGCTACCAGGTGGTGTATCGGCTGCTCAACGATCCCAGCTACCCCCGCCTGCGCGCCGAGCGGGCGTTTCTGCCCGACGATGTCGCGGCGTGGCGGCGGGCGCGGCTGCCGCTTGTCACCTACGAATCGCAGACCGCGGTCGGGCTGTCCCCGGTGATCCTGTTTTCGGTGGCGTATGAGCTGGAGCTCACCGGGCTGTTTTCGTGCCTGGAGCTGGCCGCGGTGAACGTGCTGCAGAGCGAGCGCGGCGGCGGCCAGCCGCTGGTCATCTGCGGCGGACCGCTGACCTTCAGCAACCCCCTGCCGCTAGGTCCCTTTGCCGACATCGTGATCATGGGGGAGGCGGAAGAGGTCCTGCCGCGCCTCATGCGCGAGCTCATGGATGCGGGCCTCTCCGATGGCCGGCTGCTGGAGGGCGAAGAGCGGCAGCGGCTTTTGCGCGCGCTCTCCGGCCGTGAGGGCCTGTGGATCCCGTCCGTGGACGGCGAGCGGCTGCCGCGGGTGGCGCAGTGCGACGATTCGCTGCTGCCGGCGACCTCGGCGATCCTGACCCCGAACACCGAGCTCAAGTCGATGTTCCTCATCGAGCCGGAGCGCGGCTGCTCGCGCGGGTGCACCTACTGCGTGATGCGGCGGTCCACCAACGGCGGCATGCGGCTCGTGCCGCCGGACAAGGTCAAGACGCTGATTCCCGACGGGGTAACCCGCGTGGGTCTGGTCGGCGCCGCGGTGACCGATCATCCCAAGCTGCCGCAGATCCTGCACCACATCGTCGAAGAGCGGGCGCTGCAGGTCGGCATCAGCTCGCTGCGCGCCGATCGTCTGACCGATGAGATCGTCGGCCTCCTCGGACGCGGCGGCTACCGCACCCTGACCGTTGCCAGCGATGGGGCCAGCGAGCGCATGCGCGTGCTGGTGGAGCGGCGGACCAAAGAGCGCCACCTCCTGCGCTCGGCGGAGCTGGCCAAGCAGCACGGCATGCGGACCTTGAAGGTCTATATGATCGTCGGCCTGCCAGAAGAGTCCGATGCCGACATCGACGAGCTCGTGCGCTTTGCCACCGAGCTGTCCAAGATCGTCCGCACCTCGCTCGGCGTGGCCCCGTTTGTCGCCAAGCGCAACACGCCCCTTGACGCCACGCCGTTTGCCGGCATCGCCGAAGTCGAGCGGCGCCTCGCCCGGCTGCGCCAGGGCCTGGGCAAGCACGTCGAAGTGCGTCCGACCTCGGCGCGCTGGGCTTGGGTCGAATATGTGCTGGCGCAGGGCGGCATGGAGGCCGGGCTGCGGGCCCACAAGGCGCATCTTGCCGGCGGCGGCTTTGCTGCGTGGCGGCAGGCCTTTGCGGGATGGACGGGTCGCGATCCCGCCGCGGAGCAAGTTGCACCGGTGGGCGCAGGTTCGCTCCCCAGGATTGCTTCGACCCCGGCTCCCGCCCCGCGCCTATCGCTGCCGATCTTGTAGACCGCGTGCGACCCAACTGAGACCCAACGTGCCGCGCGAACGCCCCATCTATTTGCTGAGCGCTGAGCTGCTGTTCCCGCCCGTCGAGTGGGCGCGGCCGGACGGGCTCTTGGCGGCCTGCGGCGATCTGTCGGTCGAGCGGCTGCTCCTGGCCTACCAGAGCGGCATCTTCCCCTGGTACAGCACCGACTCGCCGATCCTGTGGTGGGCCCCGCCGGAGCGCGCCGTCATCGCGCCGGCCCAGCTGCACGTCGGCCGCAGCCTGCGCAAGGTCGTGCGCCGCGGCGAGTTCGAGATCCGCTTCGACACCGCCTTCGCCCAGGTCATCACCGCCTGCGCCAACACCCCGCGGCCGAACCAACCCGGCACCTGGATCGTTCCCGAGATGGTCGCCGCCTACACCCAGCTGCACGCCGCCGGCTACGCCCACTCGGTCGAGAGTTATAAAGACGGGGTGCTCTGCGGCGGCCTGTACGGCGTATCGCTCGGCGGCTGCTTCTTCGGGGAGTCGATGTTCTCGCACGCCGACGACGCGAGCAAGGTGGCCTTCGTGGCGCTGGCCGCGCGCCTTGTGCAGTGGGAGTTCGATCTGATCGACGGCCAGCTGCAGAACGACCACCTGGACCGCTTCGGCTTGACGGTGATCCCGCGGTCTGAGTTCATGGTCCGCCTGCGCCAGTCGCTGCGCCGTCCGACCCGGCGCGGATCTTGGACCTGAAGCCGCCTGAAGCCGCAAGCCCGCCGGTCAGACGGCTTCGCGATTTTGCTCGGCGTGGAGGCGCGCCATCCAGGCTTTGGGCAGACCGTAGTCGGGGTTTAGGGCCAGCGAGCGCCCGAAGTAACGGCGGGCGGCGTCGAAGTCCTCGGCATGATAGTAGCAGATTCCCATGTTGCAGAAGGTGACCGGGTGTTCGCCGAACATCTGCAGCGATAGTTCGTTGTAGCGCAGCGCCTCCCGCGGGCGGCGGATCGCCAGGTACACGCGGGCGAGCTCAAAGGGCAGATCCTTGCCGCCGAGCGGAAAGAAGTTTTCCCACAGCCGCTCCATGACCGCCTGGATTTCAGCCCGCTGGTGATCGCTCAGACCTCCCGAGGTTTCGAGGAGGACCTTGCCAAACTCGATGAAGATCTGGGGATCGTAGTGGCTCAGGCGCAAGAGCTCCAGGCAGCCGTCCAGCGAGAGGTTCTGCTGCGTCGCGACCCGCAGGTGGTTTATCAGCGTGTAATAGTCGTAGGGGCCGAAGGTGTCGATGCGCTCGCGGAAATCGATCACCGTGTCGGCAAACTGCTCGGCGTCGCCGCCAAGGAGCATCACCACCGTCTTCAAGTTCAGCTGGCGCTGCGAGGTCGCAAGGTACACCCCGCCGCGGCTGCGGATAAACTGCCCCATCGCATGGTAGTTCACCATGGTGGAGAAGCTGCCGTGAAACTGGATGGCCTGCCCGGTCAGATAAAACAGCTCGTCCTCATGGGTGTAGCCCTTGTCGCTCGACAGCACGAACAGCTTCTGCCCCGCGATGTGCGCCAGCCGATGCAGCGCGCGGATGGGACCCAAGGGAAACACTACGGTCGAATCATTTAGCCGCTGCTTGTAGCTCGCGAGGATCCGATCGAGCTCCGGCTCATCGTAGTAGGCGTCCTTGGGCACCGGCTGATACTCGAAGGTGATGTCAAACTGCGACATGATCTCGGGATCGCTGAGATCCGGCGCGGCGGACTCGGGGCCGCGGGTGGTCTGCAGGCCCTCTAGGAGCTTGCCGCCCTCGATGCGGAAGTAGTCCTGGGTCAGCGAGTCGAAGATGTAGTTGCCAAAGATGATGAGCGGGTTTTTCACCGTCTCCGCCGACAGCGGCGGTGCGCCTTTGCCGTTGCTGTTGACGATCCGGATCGTCTCGTCCGTCTCCAGATCGAACAGCGCGAAGTGCAGGAGCCCCTGATCCAAAAATGGCTGGAACAGAGACTGCCGTCCCCACTCCTTCAAGTTGGTCTCGGTAAAGTCGGTCATCACGTAGCGGATGTCGAGCGACCGCAGAGACGACGCATTCTTTAGGGCGAAGAATTTCTTCAAGAATAGGTAGGAGAAGCGCGCATGGCCGGCGGCCAGCTCGACGATGTAGATCGGCTGCTGCGGATCGATGCGGCAGCGGTTGTTCGCGGCATTGCTGGGCGGTGACTGCGACAGGCAGTTTTTGAGGAACGTCATGACCAGGTTTGCGTACACCTGGGCGATGTAGGGATTGCTGGTGACATAGGAGGGGACGGTGCCGCTCTCCCAGGCGCTCAGCCCGCGCTGGTGGTAGTAGTCGCGCGTCATCTGCCAAAGGAGCGACTGCGAAAATCGCTTGCCCTTCTCTAATACGAAGCCCTCGGGCTCCGCTGCCGCCTCGGTCGCGTCCCCAGTCCTATCCGCGGTCTCAGTCGTATTGGCGTCCATTCCCGGCAGTATCGCATACTTAGCTGCGTCGGCCCAGCCTTTTGCCGGCCGCGGGCCTGCCGTAGCCGGCAGTCATGCGATGTCGCGGCGTGTCCGCCAAGGTAGGAGCGGGGGCTCCTAAAGCGTACGCCGGCAAGCCTCCCAAGCGCCCCTACAATAAGTCCCTCCGCACATACAAATTCCCTGCAATTCCCATAGCTTCCTACAGACGGTGCCTAGGTATGTTGGGCGAATTTCTGAGAATCATCACAATTGACTCCTTTTCAATTCTCCTAACCCTAGATTTGCAACTCCTGTGGGGTGTAAGGTTCTAGGTACGATCAGGGACTAATAGCCAACACTAGGCGGATCGCCTTACTGGGGGTCGGATGCGGGGTGATCTGCAGCGCATTTCTAAAAGGAGTTTTAGATGAAGCGTTCATTGTTTGCTCGTTCACTCTTCGGAGTGGCCGCTGCCGCCTCTATCGGTGCTTGTGCCGCGCCTGACGTCGGCGTTCCCTGTCCGGTGCCGCCGGGTGCTACGGCGGCGCAGCAGCTTGCTGCCAAGCAGCAGTGCTACGGCGGCACGGTGCCCAAGATTGTCGATACCCGCCTGCACAAGGACGTCGACATTCTCTTCGTCATCGACAACTCGCCGTCGATGTCGCCCAAGCAGAAGGTCTTGGCGACGGCGATCCCGCAGTTTATCAGCAAGATCGATGCGACCGGCGCCAACTACCAGGTCGGTATCATCACCACCGATCTTGGCTATAACCCGATGCCGGGCCTTGAGAACAAGAAGCCCTGGAACAGCATCGCCGCCTGCAACACCTACGTCGGCGACGACGGCGTGCTGCAGAACACGCCGTGCACCAACCGCACGGGCCTGGTCGGCGAGGCGGCCACCGCTTGCTCCTCGCTGTGCCCGGATCCGAAGTACGTTCCGGCCAACGGCGCGCGCTTCATCTCCAAGGTCGACGGCATCACCAACGTCCCGGTCAAGATGATGAACGGCGTGGACATCGGCCCGCAGCTGGCGTTCCAGTGCATGGCGCTCGTCGGCGATATCGGCTGCGGTGTCGAGCAGCAGCTGGAGTCGGCGCGGCGCGCCCTGGACAACCACCGCCAGGACAACGCCGGCTTCAACCGCGGCAGCTCGGTCCTCGCGGTTATCTTCATCACCGACGAAGACGACTGCTCGGTGGATCTGATGCAGCGGGCGTTCCTCGACCCGTCCACGCCGGGCGTCGGCACCTCCGCCTGCGATATCACCAACCCCAACGCGGCGATCAACCCCGCCTGCTTCAACGTCGATTACCGCTGCATCGCCCGCGATCTGGCGTGCAAGGAAGCGCCCAACGTCCCCGGCGCCAAGACCAACTGCGCCGAGCGGAGCGACAGCGTGCTTTACTCGATCGACAAGTACGCGAACTTCTTCGCCAGCTTGCCTAACCCGAACCTCGTCATCGCCGGCATCTGGACGCCGACGCTGCTTGACAACCTCAGCTCCAACCCGGCCAAGGACGGCCAGCTGTACGTCGACAAGGTCCAGAACCAGACCGACAGCGCGGGCCTGAACCGCGGCACCAAGACCAACGCCGCCTGTTATAACCCCGACCCGACGCTGACCACGGATCAGACCCGCGGCTTCTTCGGCCAGGCGCAGCTGCGACTGTCGACCTTCATCCGCCGCTTCAAGTCGACCAGCACCAGCGAGAACTCGATCTGCGATGCCAACAACTACCCGAACGCGCTGTCGGTCATCGCCAACAACATCATCAACAGCTTCCAGGTGGACTGCCTGTCGCCGGCGCCCAAGATCGTCAACGGCGGACCGGAGTGCGTGGTCGGCTACGTCGATGCCAACAACTCCAAGTCGACGCCGGACACGCCGCTCCCGGTGTGCAGCGCCAAGTGCTGCAACTACTTCGCGACCGATCCGCTGCCCAACGCGGCCAACGATCCGACGCTGAGCCCCAACCCGCACCTGGACGCCGAGAAGCTCGCCTGCTCGGATCAGCCGGACTGCTACTGCGCGGTGCCGAGCCAGATCAACTGCGGCGGCGGTGTCGTCGCCGGTCTGTGGCGCAAGGGCAACGCTGCGGCGCCGACGGGCAAGGTTGTCAACTTCCAGTGCGCCGTCAACGTCGCCGGCCCGTAGTTGACCCGCGGCTTGGCTGACGCCAGGTTGCGCTAAAGTGGGAAGCCGGTCCTAAGTAGCCGGCTTCCCACGCTCTCTCCCACCGCCAGTTCTCCCGCTTCCACTTCGATGATTTCCGGCAGGCCCAGGGCCTGCGCGGCGGCGCTGGTCGTAAAGTCCAGGGCGATCGCCCGCAGCGCGATGCCGTTGCCATAAGGATGCTGCGAGCCGTAAAGGGCATCGCCGTGGATCGGACAGCCGCGGCGGGCGAGCTCGACCCGCAGCTGATGCGCGCGCCCGGTGAGCGGCTGCAGCCGCCAGTGCAGCCCCGCTTCATCCATGGCGAGCAAGGTGGCCAGGGTGATCGCCTCGCTGCCGGCCGGATGCACATACGCGCGCTTTTTGCCGCGCATAAGGAGGCTCGTCCAGCGCCGCGTCTCCAGCAGGCCGGCATCGACCGGTGGCGGGCCGCTGGTCGCCGCGAGGTAGGTCTTTTTCACCTGGCGCTCGGCGAACGCGGCGTTCAGCACCGCATGGGCGCGGGCATCCTTGGCGAACAGCAAAAGGCCCGTGACCTCCTCATCGAGCCGGTGAGTCGGCCACAGCCGACAGCCGAGCTGCGTCTGCAGCGTCGTACCGACACAGCGGCGCCGATCCGCGGCTCCGATCCGGCTCGGCACGGAGAGCCACCCCGCCGGCTTGTCCACGATCACGAGCCGTTTGTTTTCCCGCACGATCGAAAGGACGGCGCCATCTACTTGGGACACCGCGGCAGTCTAGTACAGGCGCTGCGGCGCGCGGCCACCACTTTGCGCGTGCGGCGCTGTCACAGTGTGCAAATGTCTGAGTCGCTGCGCGCAACCGCTTGAACCTGCGCTCGGCCCGGCACCGCAGCCAAGTGCGCGGAACTACTAAAGAGGTGCGGCGCCGCGGCGAAATCAGCCGACCGAGCCAAAAAACCGAGCGGGATTGGTGCGCAGCTTGCTAGGAATCTCTCGCATGAAGGCACTACTTAATCCCAAGATCATTCCTTGTATGTTCATGATCGCCCTGCTGACCGCCTGCGGCAGCGCGAAAGTGGAGCGCTCGGCCGCCGCGCCGGTTGCGGCCCGCGGTGCATTGGCCGCCGCGGCGCCGCTCACGCTGGGTCACTCTTGATCCCGCTTGCTTCTGGCGGGGCTGTGCCGCAAGGGGCGGCGTCGTATGCGGCGGCATCGGCCAGGCAGCCGGCGCTGCGCAAAATTTGAGCGATTGCCGCGCGCAAATCTCGCGGATCGCTGGCGGGAAAAAAGTTTTCCCAGACCCGGCCCAGGTCTTCAGCCAGCTCCGGCCGCAGCGCCGGGGGTCCGTGCGCCGCTTCTTGGATCAGCGCATCTTTGTACGTAAGCACAAACCACGGATCGAACTGACTCAGTCGCAGCAGCGATAGAAGGTAGCCGAGCGGCTGCTCCATGGCCGGCATCACCGCCTGCTTGAGGACGCGGTGGCGATCGCTCGGGTGGGTGCGGCCGATCTGCTCTGCAAAGGCCAGAGCCGTCTCCACGCCGCGGTCGCGCAGGCCGCGGAAAAGTCCCAAGATCTTGAGCTGAGACTCACGCCGCGGGCCGCGCAGTACGGTGAAGCCGTCGGCGCCTGCGAGCTCGGCGATCGCGTGGAAGTTGACCGGCAGCGAAAATCCCCCGTGCTGCGTCAGCGCGAGGTTTTGGTAGCTGCGAATCTGCTCGACATAGTCGTAGCCCTTGTCCGCCGCCAGCAGCAGGAGAGGCTGCGGCGCAAGCTCGGTGAGCCAGCGCAGGTAGCGCAGCGGGCCGACCGGGAAGAGGAAGTGGGTGTCCGGCAGGCGGCCGGCATAGGCGGCAAGCTGCTGGTTCCACAGGCGCTCGCGATAGTAGCCGGCATCGCCGGCCAGCGGATCGAGCGGTCGGTAGGAGAGCTTTAGCTGCAGCGCCGCGGGCAGCGCCTCGACCGGCTCGCACAGCGTGACGCGGCACTCCTCCAGCCGCCCGCCGGTGACGCGGAAGGCGTCGTGGGGAATGCTGTCGAAAAAATAATTGGCCAAGACGATCAGCGGGTTGCCCAGCCGCTCCCGGTTGAGCAGCGTGCCGCTGCGCAGCAGCCGGAGAGCGGGCGGCGAATGAAGGTCCGCCGGCGGCAGCGCAGCGCAGTCGAGCACCCCGCTAGCAAGCAGCGGCAGCAGCCGCGGGTTGCGCTCATGCGCCGGCAGGTTGGCATCGCCCAGGTCGCAAAGGACAAAGTGGAGTTTGAGCCGCGGCCAGAGCGTACAGACGCGCAGGGCGGTGAGCTGTTTGTGCACCAAGTACGACAGGCGCCCGCTCCCCGCACCCAGGTCCAAGACGTAGAGCGGCTGGCTGAAATCGATCGCGTCCTCGCGCGCCAGATCGCGCAGATAACCCAGGATCACCCGCGCATACGCGCCGGCGATGACCGGGTTGGTGGTGACCTGCGATGGGACGATGCCCTGACTCCAGGCGGTGAGCCCGGCGCTTTCATAAAACGCCCGCTGCAGCGCGAAGAGCTGGGACCGGGAGAGCGCAGTGGCCGGCCCTCCCCCCGCGCAAGCGTCCGAAACCGATACGGACTTGTGCACAGGAGCTAGCATACCCCAGGGACGCGCCGCACAGGGCCGGCACTGCGCCGCGCAGCTGCGGCGGGGCGTCCTCCTGCGCGCGTCCGGGGCGCTTACGTGCCGGAGCTCGACGGCGTTTTTATAAGCAGCTGGGCCGCTTCTTTGGCGTGGTAGGTGAGGATCATGTCGGCCCCGGCGCGGCGGATCGACAGCAGCGTCTCCATCATCGAGCGCTGGTAGTCGAGCCAGCCTTTTTCCGCCGCCGCCCGCAGCATGGCGTACTCGCCGGAGACGTTGTAGGCGGCGATCGGGAGGTCGGTTTCCTCGCGGACGCGGGAGATGATGTCGAGATAGCTCAGCGCCGGCTTGACCATGAGGACATCGGCCCCTTCGTCGGCATCCATGTTCGCTTCGCGCACCGCCTCATGGCTGTTGGCCGGGTCCATCTGGTAGGACTTGCGATGGCCAAAGCCCGCGTTGGTGCCGGCCGCTTGGCGGAACGGCCCGTAAAAGCAGCTCGCGTACTTGACGGAGTAGGCGAGGATGCCGACGTGATCGTACCCCGCCTCATCGAGCGCTTCGCGGCACGCCCCCACCACGCCGTCCATCATCCCCGAGGGCGCGACCATGTCCGCCCCCGCCTTGGCCTGCGAGATCACGACCCGGCCCAGGTTCTCCAGCGTCGCGTCGTTATCGACATCGGTCCAGCCGCCCTCGGGCATGACCACGCCGCAGTGCCCGTGCGTGGTGTACTCATCGAAGCACGAATCGAGGATGACGACGAGCTCCGGACAGGCGCGCTTGATCGCCCGCGCCGCCTGCTGCACGAGCCCCTCCGGGTTCCACGCATCGCTGCCCACGCTGTCTTTGCGGTTTTCGTCGGGCACGCCGAACAGGATGACGCCCGGGATGCCCAGGTCCAGGCACTGCTTGGCTTCGACCACCGCCTGATCCACCGAGACCTGGCACTGGTCGGGCATCGAGCTTATCGGCCGGCGGACGTTCTTGCCGGGGCAGACGAACAGCGGATAGATGAAGTTGTCGGCGGACAGCACGGTCTCGCGAATGAGCCGGCGCAGCCCCTCACTCCGGCGCATGCGTCGCGGGCGATACTCGGGGAATTGCATGGTGGATCTCCAGATCGATCGGGGTCAGGCCGTGGCGCGGCCTGGCCTGGCCTGGGGGTTTGGGTTTCGACGCGAGTGAGCGGTGGGCAAGCCGTCCTGCCCGCGGGACTTGGGTGCTATGCGGCCGGCGCCCAGGTCACTCGGGGTGCAGTACTATCATAAAGCGTTCGGGGGGGCCACTTGTGCGGCGCAAGGGCCTGCGGTTCCGCTGGCTTCCGAGCGCGGGCGTGCCTTACGATGAGAGGCGATGACCCATACGCCGCCTCCCGCGTCGTCGCTCCCCCCGACGCCCCCCCCGACGCCCTACGACCAGTTTCCCTATCGCGGCCGTCCCTGCACGGAGAGCCACCCGAGCCGCCTTTACACCGCGGCCGTGCTCCTTGGCCTCTCGCCGGCGCCGGCGGCGGTGGACCGCTGCCGCGTCTTAGAGCTCGCCTGCGGCGACGGCAGCAACCTCCTGTCGATTGCCGAGTCCTTGCCGGCCGCGAGCTGCCTCGGGATCGATCTGGCGGCCCGCCACATCGCCACCGCCCAGGCCGATGCCGCGACGCTGGGGCTCAAAAACGTCCGCTTCATGCAGGGCGACCTCCTGGCGCTCGATCCCAAAGAGCTCGGCGAGTTCGACTACATCATCGCCCACGGGCTGTACTCCTGGGTGCCGCGGCCGGTGCAGGATCGGCTGCTGTCGCTGTGCAAGCAGCACCTGGCGCCGGGCGGGGTCGCGTTCATAAGCTACAACGTCCTTCCCGGCTGGCGCGTGCACTCGATCCTGCGCGACTTCATGATGTTCCACACGCACGAGCAGACCGACCCGCGTGAGCGGCTCCGGGGCGCGCGTGAGGCGCTGACCCTGTTCCGCGAGCTTGGCAAGTCGAGCTCCGGCGAGATGCTCCCGAGGCGATCGCGTTGCCGACCCGCTCCCAGCGCTTGAAGTGGATCGCCGCCGGGTCGATGCGGCGGGCGATTTCCGGCAGCGCCATCAGCGCGGCCAGTTCCGAGCCGAAGGCCAGCGTGCCGTCGCCGCTTTCGGTCCATTCGAGAATGTCGATGAACTGTTTCTTGATGAAGTCCATCAGTGCCATCGTCGCCCCTTGCAGATGCACGCCCGAAGAGTGGGCGTGGCGAATAATACGGCGCGGTTCTGCGAGGAAGACGATGGGTCCGGCGCTGAAAGTGGGGGTGGTGGGAGCGGGCCCGGCGGGCCTGGCCCTAGATCGGAAGAGCACACGTCTGAACTCC
>CALFML010000002.1 GCA_937879845.1 uncultured Myxococcales bacterium | reverse complement strand
TACGAGATACATTGGCGTGACTGGAGTTCAGACGTGTGCTCTTCCGATCTATAGGGGACCCAGAACGAACCGTCGAAATGCAGGATGGTACCGGATGCACCCACTGCCCAGACGTCATCTTCGGCGGAGCCGGAAACCCGCAACAAACCGTTGCCCTGCGGCAGCGGATTCTCCCAGCAGAATCCGGTCTCGCTACACAGCCGCGTCGGCAGGAAGGTCGCTCGGACCGTGGCCGGTTTCGCTCCGATGGTCACCGCACAAGCGTCCACGCCGGTGCAGGCCCCGGACCAGCCAGCAAAATACGAATTTTCCCCCTCGCTGGCACGCAGCGTGATCTTCGTTCCGGGGCTGAGGCTGATTTCGCATCCATCGGTACAAGACTGGCCTGGGACCGAGGCGGCGATGCTTCCCTTGCCGTCGCCGGACCGCTCCACCACCAGCCGGCACCCTTGCTTCTCCAAGCGGCTGAGCGCGATGCTCACGGGTTGTCCGGTCGCTCCGGTGAGCGTCACTTGAGTGCTGCCGACTGCGACCGGGCACCCGTCGGCGCGCATGCCATTGATCGTAAGCGACACCTGCGCTTGGGCGCTCAGGGAGGCCGGAAGCTGGGCGATGAAATGCGGCGCCCGCGGCACGGTCCGCTCCGGCAGTGGCACGCTCGCGGAAAGCTGTACGCTGAAGAAGCTGATGTCGTCATCAATCCCGCTCAGAGAGACGTCCAGGGTGAGGCTATTTTCCCCGCAACCGGCGATGAGAAGGATGGTGACGCAGGACAGTAACAAGGCAATCGGCTGAGGCGGAACAGCTCTCCGGAGGATGCGACCGTGAGCCGCGGTAATGATGGGAAGATAGCTGCTCATAGGCGGCACTATATAATTCCAGGGAGCGCTGTCTAGCCATCTGTTCAAGCAGGCGGCAGCCACGGTGGCGGCCGAGAGCTTTGGGCGGCCACTGCGGCAAGCCGCGGCAAAGACGGAACCCTCGAAGGATATTACTGACGTTGCAGCTTTTTCTCCGGATGCTGTTGCAGGTGTGCTGGAATCAAGATGAGCTAGGACGGCCGGGATTCCCCAGGTAAGATGACGCCATGACAGCGCTTTCCATCCGTCCTGCCGGAGCGGAGGACTACCCGAGCTTCGCCCTCCTTTTTCCCGAGCTCGACACCGGCGATCGGGTCCCATCGGCGCAGCGCTTTTGCGACGAGCTCGCCGCCGCATCGATCATCGCCGAGCGCGAGGGTCACACGCTGGGGTACGCCTACTTTCAGCTGATCGGAACGACCGGCTACATCCGCAATGTCGTGGTGGCAAAACCGGAGCGCGGCCGCGGGGTCGGTGCGGCCCTCATGGAAGCGCTGCGCCGCCTCTTTCGGGAGCGCGGAGCGCGGACCTGGGAGCTCAACGTCAAGCCCGACAACCAGGCCGCGTTGCGGCTTTATGAGCGCTGCGGCATGCGGCTGCAGCATCGGGCCACGGCGCTTTCCCTGCGGTGGGAGCTGGCGGAGACGCTGCCGCCTCCGGAGCTTGCGGTAACGGCGCGGCTCGTCGCGCCGGAGGACGACTGCCGCTTTGAGCGCGCGCTGCGGCTGCTCGACGGTCAGCTGCAAGCCGGTCGCGCGCTGCCGGGGCGGCTGATCGTGGGACTCTACAAGGTCGGGGACGACGCACCGGCCGGTGTCGCCCTGTTCGATCCGGGGTTTCCCGGCGCATCGCCGTTTCGCGTGATCCATCCCTCGCTTGTCGGGACGCTGCTGGCGGGACTCAAGGCGCAGGCGCAGCCGAAACAGGAGCAGCTCGGACTCTTTATTGAAAACGATGCCGAAGCGGTCGCGGTCTTTGTTACCGCCGGAGCGATCGTGCGCCTGGAAGCGCTGCACTACCACGGCGCGCTGTAAAAAAATTACGAACGAGGCGGCAGCGAAGCATAGCGGTGGAAGTGAATCTGCGGATCTGCCGCATCGAGGAGGAGCCGCACGAAGCCATAGCCCAGGCCCGTCCGCTTGATGGGAATCCCGGAGTGGCTGGCGGACTGCGTATTGATGAGCGCCACCGGGGTCGTAATCGTCTGCGCGTCCGGGCCGATGCGGCGGTGATCCCAGCGCATGAAGCGCTGGCCTTCGGCATCGAGCTCGAACACTTCCATCCAGTGGGTGTGGCCGGCCAGGTGAATCACCCGCTGGCCGCGGCGGGCGGCGCGGCGCAAAAGCTCCTCGAAAGCGCGGGTGCCGCGCGCCATGCCGGCGACCGCACCGCGCCGGGCGCTCGGCCGGGAGCCGGTGAGGCGGGAGCGCACCGGAGTATGGCTGAACAAGACGACTCCGCGGCTGCCGCGCGCGTGCGCTGCGTCCAGATCCCGCGACAGCGCCGCCAGCGCATCGGCGTCCAGGCCGCGCGTGCCGACAAGCGGCGCCAGCCGAGACGGTCCGCTGTCAAAGCCGATGAAGTCCCAGCCGCCAAGCTGCAGGCCAAAGTGGAGGAATGAATGAAAGGCATCAGCGAAGTGGTACCACCCCGGACCAAACCCCAGGCCGGCGATGGCGCGCGGCGAGAACCCATGGTCGTGGTTGCCGGCGACAATGAGGCTCGGGGCGCGCAGCGTGGAGAGGATGCGCACGGCATTAGGATAGTGGTGAGCGCGGTCGCCGTTGTTGGCGACATCGCCGGTGATGATCACAAGGTCGGGCTCGCGGGCGTTGATCTCGGCGATGACGTGCAGGAGCCGGTCGCCCGCCCGGCCGCGCGAACCGACGTGCAGATCGGTCAGGTGCGCCAGCTGCAGCGCCCCTGGGGTCGTCGGCGCTTCCTTGCGCAGCCACACCGATCGCGGCGCCAGCTCCGGCTCCCCGCCGGCGCGGCGCAGCCGAAGATCGTATCCGTCCGGCGGCGCATCGGGCGCGCAGACCACGCGCTTGACCAGACAAAGGCCCTGCTCCATCTTCGTGCTAGTTGTGGTCAACACCGACAGCGGAAAGTGCTGGGCGTCGGCCGCCGACAAAAGCGCCGCCTCCACCGGCGCCGCCGCGGGCTCTGGGGCCTCTATGGACTCCACGGTGAAGCGGGACCCGGCGCGGGCCAAGAGCGGTGCGCCGAAGCGCGGGGCCAGAAGTCCGGGCTGCAGCCGGCCGAGGCGGCGGGGATGACTCGACATCATCCTGATAAAATGATCACCGCGCCGCCCTCTGGCAAGCGACGCCCGCGGTAGGTCCGGGAGCGCAGATGTCGGTGCATGCCGCCGGGCATCGCACGCCGGCGTTTACACCCTCGCGCGGAACTCGCGATCGAGCAGCGCGAAGATCAGCGAGTCGCACCACTCGCCTTTCAGGAAGATGTTCTCAATAAAGTGCGCCTCCTGCCGCATCCCGAGCTTCTGCGCCACCCGGATGGAGGCATGGTTGCGCGGATCCGTATCGATGATCACCCGATGCAGCCCGAGCTCGCCGAAGCCGAGCCGCAGGAGCCCCTGCAGGGCCTCCGGAATGTACCCACGGCCCCAGTGCGCCGGGTGCAGGATGTACCAAAGCTCCGCCTGACCGCTTAGAGGATCGGTGATATGCAGACCGGCGCGGCCGATGAACGTACCTCCCGACGGCTCGTCCGACGCAGTGCGGAGCGTCACCGCCATGTCGAACAGCCGGCGCGGCGTGTGCTCTAGCGTCGAGACGTTGACGCGCTGTATGTACGCGAGGCTCTCTGTCAGGCTGCGCGGCGCGTGGCTCTGGTAGCGCACGACCGCCGGGTCGCACTCATAGGTGTTGGCGGCGGCGGCATCGGCTTCGACAAGCTCGCGCAGGAGGAGGCGGGGGGTTCTGATTTCCATCTTGGATTCCGGCGGTTGTCAAACCGGCTCAAGGGGGTAGGGGCGGCCGACATAGCAGTCGTCGGCGATGGCCTTCATCAGCTCATCGTCGTTTTGGCTGAAGTGGGCCAGGGTCTCGCGGATGCGGGCGCTGGCTTTGCTGCAGAAGCCGGTGCACAGGCGCAGCTCGCGCTCGGCGGAGTCGAGCTCACCGGCGGCTTCGACGACGCCGGCGCCGCCGCGCGCGTAGCGGTGGTCGCGATCGAACAACGCGGCGCTGGCGCGCGAGATGGTCGCGCACATCGCATACAAATCGATGGCGACGTCGGCCACCCGGCGCTGGACGTACTGCATCTCCGAGATCTGGAGTCCGTGGCGCCGCAGCACGCGGTCGACCTCGCGCGCCAGGGACTCGGTGGCGTCTTCGATGTAGACGGCTTCTTTTTTCAGCCGCGGATGATGGCGGGTCAGCTGCCCGCGGCCGTAGGCGGCGGTGCGCACCTTGTCGATGAGCGTATCGACGACCAGGCCGTAGCCGCGCAGCGGATACTTGATGGCGTCGGCGAGCTTGTCCAGGTGCTCGCCCGGTCCGGCCAGGCCCGTCAGGGCGATGTAGCAGCGCAGCACTTCGTTGGTGCCGGGAAAGATGAGGAAGGCGCCGCTGTCGCGCAGGTGGCGCTCGTAGGGGTAGTCGCAGCGGTAGCCGGTGCCGGCGGCGACCTCCATCGCGGTGCGCGCGGCGCGGGCCAGCATCTCGCTGGCCATGACCTTGCAACTGGCCGACTCCAGCGAGAAATCGAGCTCGGCCGGGCTGCGGCCGCCGTGCTCGTGCAGGTCGACCAGGCCGGTGGTCAGGTAGAGCATCGACTCGGCGGCATAAAGATCGGTGGCCATGGCGGCGACCTTGTCTTTGATCATGCCCAGGGTGCTGATAAGGCGGCCGAACTGGCGGCGGCTCGTGGCGTGCTGCACGGCCAGACGCAACAGCTCGCGCGCCTGGCCCAGGCACCCGGCGGCGATGAGCAGCCGGCCGCGGTTGAGCGTGTCCATCGCGACCTTGAAGCCGCCGCCGAGGCTGCCGAGGATGCTGCTGTGCGGCAGGTGCAGGTCTTCGAGGTAAAGGGCGGTGGCGGCGATGGCGCGCAGGCCCAGGGTTTTTTCGGCGGCGCCGGGGCGGATGCCGGGTCCGTGCTCGGCGATGAAGCTGGTGATGCGGTCGGCCTGCGTCCCCTCGCGCACCACCTGAGTCTGGGCGAACAGGACGAACAGCTGCGCCAGCCCGCCGCCGGTGACCCAGAGCTTGGTGCCGTTGAGGACGAAGCCCTCGCCGGCTGGACTGTGGCCTTTGCGCTCCGGCTCATCGGCCGCCGGGCGGGCGCGGGTTCGCGCGGCGCCGGCGTCGCTGCCGGCCGCGGGCTCGTTGATGCAGAAGGTGCCCAGGATCTCACCGCTCGCCAGGCGCGGCAGGTGGTGGGCCCGCTGCTGCGGGTTGCCGAAGTGGAGGATGGAGCTGGCGCACAGGCCGTTGTGCACCCCCAGCAAGACGGCCAGCGCCGCGTCCATCCCGCCGATGGAATCAAGGACGCGGCAGCTCGCCTGCAGCGGCAGCCCGAGTCCGCCGTACTGCTGCGGAATGGCCAGCCCGAACAGCCCGAGCTCGCGCGCGCCGGCCAGGGTCTGGGGCGAGAGCTGCTCGGCGGCATCGCTTTTTTGCCCGGCGAACAGCTCCGGACGCTCGCGGCCAAGCTGCTGCAGTCGCGCCAGGAGCTCGGTGGTCTGCCGCTGCGCGGTCGCAGACAGCTTGGGAAACGGAAAAATCAGATCTTCGCGCAAGTCGCCGAAAAAAAGACTCTTGCCGAAGCTGTGCGGGCGCGAGGTGCTCATGATCCTGGCTATCGTAGGGACTTCCGCCGGCCGGCGAAAGCCAGATCTAACGCAGCAGGGGGAGGACCAAAAACAGCGCCGCGACCCACAGCGAGCAGCACAAGGTCCCGGCGACAGCGACGGCCACCGCTGCCGTGCACAGGCCGACCGGGGCCTGCGCCTGCAGCGCCCGCGTACGCGCCGCAAGGCCTAGAAGCAGCCCGATCACCCCGGCGACGAGCCCAATGATGATGCTCAAGGCGACCGCGCGGCCCCCCGCAAGCGGCACGCGCAGCCCGAGCCCGAGCGATAAAGTGCCCAGGACAAGCGCCGCAACCTGGGTTCGCCGGTCTTCCGGGCCGTCGGGCATGTGGCTAGGCGGTGTTGCCGTGGCGCGACCGACCGGCTCAGCCCTTGGCGGGCCAGCGCGGGGTCGAAGGGGAATCGGATCGATGCTGGTTGGCGCTGGTCGCACCCACCGATGGGGCGCTCACCGGGGTCGATGCCGGCGTCTGCGGCGTCTGCGGCGCCTGATTGTGCGGCGCTTCGAGCTGCGCCGGCTGCGGCGGAACATAGCCGTTGGCTCGCCGCGCCGGATCGCTTGGGGCGCCGTCCTTGTCGCGCTCGTGGCCCTTGGCGTCGAGCGCCCCGTGCTGGGCGGAGCCGCTGCCGTGCGCCGGCCGATCCACCGAAGCGTATTTGGCCGCGGTCAGCGCACCGGTGCGAGCATCGGACCCGATGAGGAACGTCTTGCTCAGATCCGGGCAGACCGCCGCCTGCTCCTCCGGGGTGAGCATGAGATCGGGGATCGGCTTGAAGCTCTGCAGGTTGGCGATGATGAGCGGATAGTTGGCCCCGCGGTTGGCGTTGGCGCGCCAGTAGGCCTCCGCCTGCTCGACCGTCAGACCACAGAACTGCCGCAGCGCCAGCGCCGACACCATCCCGGCGTAGTGCAGCCCGTTCCAGCAGTGCACGAGCACCGGCCCATGCTCGGGGTTGCGCACGCTGTCGATGATGTCGGCAAAGATGGCCGGCAGGTTGCGCATGCGGCTCGACGGCGCCGAGCGCCACTCCAGCGATCTCTGGCCGCTTTCCGCCTGGCAGGTGCGGACATCGCGCCCGTGGCGCAGCATGCTGCTGTTGCGCGGTCCGGTCTGGGTCGTGTGCTCCCCATATAATGAGTAGACCCGCTTCCACCCCGACTCGCACAGTGCTTGCAGCGCTGGGTCGCTCGGCGTGCCTGAGCGATACAGCGCTCCCTTGAGCACCGGACGCAGCCGCGGCAGATGTTCCTCTGGGTTGATCGTGCGATGTTCGCCGAAGGCCAGGCTCGAGAACAAAATTCCCGACCCACCCAAGAGGGCCGTGCCCCAGCGCATGATGGCGGTATAGACACTCATGGAGGTTGGTCGCGATTGGATGTCGCGATAGCCAAATAGTACCGCTTTTTTCAGGCATTTGGACACACAAAAAATCAGGACCGCAGAATTTCTTTGCGGAAATCAGGGCGAAATTGGTTTGATCATGAAAACAATTTATTGTCGCTCGGGGGAGGAGCTGGAGGTGGAGCGCCGCCGGGGGGCGCCGCGGCGTCGCCGGGGGTTGTCAGCTAGGGGGCGCGCAGGAGGGCCTCGGCGCGCTCTACGTCGCGTTTATACGGTGGATACAGGGTCAAAAAGCGCGCGTAGGCGGCTTTGACCCGCGCCCGTTCGGGGACGAGCTCGGCGGCGGTGAGGCCGCGGCGCTCGGCGTGCTTTTGCAGGAGATCGGCGAGCAGCAGCTGCGCATCGGCGGACAGCGGCTGCAGGGCGACGGCAAGCTCGGCTTCTTCGATGGCGTGCTCCAGGCGCCCTTGCTTGGCCATCGCGGCGGCGGCTTCGCTTGCGCGCTGGGCTTTTTCGAAGGCGCGGAACTCTTCGCTGTACTGAATCGGATCCTCCGGCAGCTCCGGCGGCTGCGGCCGCGCTTCCCCGAGCAGCTCGCGCCGCAGGTCAAACCCGACGTAGCGGCCCAGCGCATGCGGACCGACACCGACCCACAAGATGAGGTCCGTGGCATCGACCACCACGGAGTGCGTGGCGATGATCGCGTCCAGGGCGTTGCGGTTCCCCAGCCCCAGCGGCCGGTCGCCCGGCCCGCGCTTGTCACGCAGGATGGCCTGCACCGCGAGCGGATCGAGCTGGCCGGCGTTTTTTTGCACGAGCTCCTCCATGCGCGTCTGCCGCGCGCCTGAGGTGAGGTAGATCCGCAGCCGCTCGCTCTCCTTATCTCCTTGAAACTCGGGGGTGAGGGCGTGGTTGGCGAGCGCCAGGACGCCGCTCGGCTTTGGGCTGCGCCGCACCGCCGCCCGCGTCGGCGAGCGCTCGACCACCGCCGACTCCCCGGTCTTGCCGTCGGCGATAAGATAAAGGTCGGGGACCAGCACCGGATTCTCCGCAATGATGGCGATGGCCTCATCCAGCGAGTGGGCCGACTCCAGCACCTGGCGCAGCAGCAGCTCGACCGGCACGCCGCGGTCGCTCTTATCCTCGCTGCGCAAGGCGTTCACCGAGACATAGATGCCGGCCACGTTGAGCCCCGTGACCACCCCGACCATCCCCGCCCAGGCGACCGAAGCGAAGGCCAGCTTGCCTTCGGGCTTGAAGAAGAGCACCGCCTTGTCGTGGTCAAAGACCGGCGGGCCCTCGAAGTCGAAGTTGCGGCCGATGAGCGTGTGGCCGTTTTTCGTCGCCGCCCCCGATGCCGTAAGGGCGGTGCAGCCGAGCATCGGCGAGTGCTCCAAGCTCTGGGTGATGTCGTGCAGCGCGTGATAAAAAACGATGCGGTGGTAAAGCGGTAAAAAATCGCTGTACGGGTCGGGCTGGCCCTCCGCCATGCCGGCCATCTCCAGGCGCATCGCCGGCGGGATGTGCAGCGGCAGGTTGCGGTAGCGGTAAAGCACGCCGAGCCGAATCAGCGACAGCGCCGCCTGGGACGGCACGTAGCGGTGCATCTCGCCGAACAGGTAGTCCTCGGCTTCCATGAGCAGCCGCGTCCCCAGCCGGCCGTGGGCATAGCCGAGCGAGAACGGCTCACCTTCGACGTGGAACTCCCACACGCCGCGCTCGCGGCCGGCCCAGCTCGGGCCGACGTACTCGCGCAGCCCGCGCATCTGCGCCCGCGGGCGGGCCGCCGCCACCCCGGCCCCCGGCGGCGGGCTGATGAGGGTCCAGCGCAGAAAGACCCGATAAGCTAAAAAAAGACCCAGCCCCAGGGTGAAGATCGACAGACCGAGGCGCCGCAGGCGGACGTTCTTGGGGAACATGCTCTGCTTCTAGCATAGCCGCCCGCACGAAGGGGCGGTGGCAGGCAGTGGCGGGCGGCGGCACGGCCGACCGAGCGGAAACCGCCGGCCGCTGCGACGATGCCGCCACTGCCTTAGATGGACACGCGGCGGTCGGCCGCTATGATGCAGCGTATGAATTGTCCGGAGCGGACTTGCTTGCAGCCAGAAAGACCCGTACGCCGCAGTTTGTTCAAAGGCGATAAAGCAGATGTCAAAAAGGAGCGCCGGCCGGGGCGGGGAGTCGGCCGCGCGCGCCCGGCGCTAGGGCTCCTTGGGGCGGGGCTCTTGTGTGCCGCGGCGGGCCCGGTCTCCGCCGCTGAGCCGGCCTACGGGGTCCGCTCGCTGGCCATGGGCGAATCGTTGCGCGCCGCCGCCACCGGAGCCGAGGGGACGCTGATAAACCCCTCCGGCATCGCGATCTCGCGGCTGCTGGCGGCGACGGCGTTTTACAGCCTGCGGGTGCAGACCTTGGGGCATATCGCGCACGCCTCGATCAGCGACTCCGTGCTGCAGCGGTATCTGGCCCTGGGCCTTTACTACAACTTCATCTATGAGACGCCGCACTTCGCCTACCAGCTCAAAGAGGGCGGAGACGCCGGACGGACGGTGCTGGTGCAGGACTCGGAGATCGTGCGCACCGGCAGCGAGTCCGGGGTCGTCGTCGCCGTCCCGATCACGGAGCGGTTTAGCATCGGCGGCTCGCTCAAGTACGGCTACTATTCGCTGACCTCGCAGCTGCGCGACGGCAACGTCCCGGCGGATTTCAACTATCAAAGCCCGCTTGTCGATCAGGATCACAAAGTCGATCTCGGCAGCATCGGCCACGTCGTCACCTTCGACCTGGGGGCGACGGCGCGGATCTATGACGAGCTGCGGGTGGCGGTGGTCGGGCAGAACCTGTGGCCGCACGGCATCGAGCTGCCGACGCGCCTGGGCATCGGGCTGTCCTATCGGCCGGGGGCGCGCTGGCTGCTCGCGGCCGATGTCGTGATAAACTTTACCGGAATTCAGATGTGCTCGGCCGCGCCACCGGATCCTTGCAGTGAGACCACGCCGCGGACCACCGCGCGCGTCGGCGGCGGGGTGGAGTACAACATCGCCGACCGGGTGCCGCTGCGCGCCGGCTACGTCTACGACACCGAGCTTGACGCCCACCACATAAGCGGGGGCCTCGGCTACCTCCACCCCGAGCGCGGCATCGGCGTCGACTTCGCGATCCGCCAGCGGGTAGACGGCGGCAACGAGTCGGTTTTGCTCTTGGGCCTGCGAATCGTGAAAGAATAGGCCATGGACCTGCGCGATGAGGCCGATCTGATCCGGCGCCTGCAGCAGCGCGACGAGAAGGCCTTCGTCCTGTGCGTCCGCACCTACCAGGACAAGGTCTACGGCCTCATCTACCGCATGCTCGGCAACCACGCCGAAGCCCAGGACGTCGCCCAGGAAGTCTTCGTCACCGTGTTCAAGTCCATCGACAGCTTCCGCGGCGAGTCCAAGCTGTCGACGTGGCTTTATCGCATCGCCGCCAACCACTGCAAAAACCGCATCAAGTATCTGCGCCGCCGCGCCCACAAGGCGACCACGGAGCTTGACACCCATGCCGAGCGGGCGCTGCAGAACTCGCCCGGCAGCACCTTGGGCGAGGGTCAGGCCGGACCGGCCGAGGTCTTGGAAGGGGCGCAGCTGGAGCAGATCGTTCAGCGCGCCATCGACAAACTGGATGAGGAGCCGCGCCTGCTCCTGGTCCTGCGCGACGTGGAGGAGATGTCTTACGAGGAGATCATGCAAGTCACCGGACTCCCGGAAGGAACGGTGAAATCGCGCCTGCACCGCGCCCGCCAGGCGCTGAAAGAGGAGATCGCGCGCCACACCAAGTGACGCTCTCCGCCAACTGGTAACAAGGACTGCTGCTTATGACTACGTCCGACACGCCGCCTTCCCGCTCCGCCGACCCCGCTGCGGCTGCCGATCCGCCAGAGGACAAGAGCCTCCGCTCCGCGCCGCTGGCTGCCGACGCTGTCGAAGACGCCGAAGACGCCGAGGCGGATGAGAACGGCGCGCGGTCGCTCCTGGGCAAGCTGAACAAAGTCGCCGCGCCGCCCGATCTGGCCAGCCGCGTGCCGGAGCTCATCGAGCGCCGCTCCGCCGGACGCTTCTTCGGCAAGCGCCGCCTTGTGGACCGGGTGCCGATGGAGTGGTTGTCCCTGGTGATGCTCGCCTTGCTGGCGCTTATCTACGCCATCTTGCGCATGGCTCCGGCCGTCCTCAACAACGACTGAGCCGCTGGTTCCGCGCGACGCGATGCCGCCGGCAAGAAGCCCGGGCGGCATCGCCAAATTCTGCTACCGCACAGAATCTTGCTTAGTGAATCACTGTCTCGGTCTTGCGCGTCATCGTGGCGGTGACGGGGATGGGGATGCCGCCGATGGTGGCGTTGAGCTTGACGCGGTACTTGTCCACGCCGCTGGCCGGAATGTAGAAGCTGGCGATGGGGAACGTCTTGTCGAGAGTGCAGCGGCCGCCGCTCCACAGTCCCTTGACGATGCCGCTCGTGGTCAGGGTAAAGGAGGTTGTGCCGCTTTTCTGCTGCAAGATGTCGATCTGGCCGCGGAGCTTGCCGCAGTCGATGGCGCTGACGAAGAAGCCTTCATTGAAGGTCGCGGCGCCGCTGAGCTGGACCACCGGATCGTAGGCGTAGCCGGGCGGATTCGGCGGCGCCAGCGACCCGGCGCCCACCGTGAACTCCGCCACGTACGCGGTGCATCCTACGATCGTCGGAGTCCCCGGCAGCGACAGCGGCGGCGGCGGCATCTGGCCCTGGCTCTGAACCTGGGACGAATAGGCGCCGAGATCCGCGGTGGCGTTGGCCGGGCTGGTAAGACACGGATCGGGCAGCGGAATCGTCACCGGCCCCGTCGTCGTCAAGGCGGCGGCGAGGCTGTCCTGTGGGGCGAGCTCGGGCGCGCTCGGATCGCAAGCGAAAAGCGAGAGACACAAGGAGGCGCCGATTCCGTAGGTGAGAGTCTTCATCTTCATTCTCCATCTTGAGGTCTGTTCGACCGTGATTGTTTGCTTGACCGGAGGACATTGCATGTCGCGTGCCGGACCGCGGAAGAGAGAACCCTCGTCGGAGAATCAGCTCCGAGCCGCTGCCGCAGGCCGGAGCAGGCAAGCGTTGCCCGATTCCTGCGAGCAAACCGGCAAGACTTGCCTTGATCGCGCTGCGTCCTCCCGCAGCTACCTATCCGCGCCACGTGGCAGCGCAGGTTCACATGTTCCTGATCGCGATCGCGGTAGGCGTTTGTGCCGCAGCTGCAAACGGCGGATCTGATCGGCTGATCGGGCTGCCGGAGGAAGGCTAATGAAAGAAATTTGTCGTCGGTGATGTCGAAATATGCAGCGATCAGCCGATATCGGCCGATACGCCGGGCGGGGTTTGGGGTTCTCGCTACAGACCCTCAATGAGACCAATTTTGGTCGGGAGCACCTTATGACCTCGCGCGCGCAGTTTCTTGGAACCGATCCGGTGATTCCTAATCGGCCGCAGTTTCTTTCCCGGGCCCGCAAGTCTCGTCTGTTTGCCGGGCTGCTGACCGCGGCTCTATCGCTTGGGAGCTACGGCTGCGACA
>CALFML010000001.1 GCA_937879845.1 uncultured Myxococcales bacterium | reverse complement strand
AAGTCCAACCCCGCGCTAGTGGGTCGATGGGGTTTTGACGATGGCACAGCCAAAGACGGCTCCACTACCGCCAACGACGGGAAGCTCCGTGGCAGCGCGGGATTTGATGCCCCCGGCTTCTACTTCGTGCCGGAGGGGCAGCCTTTCGTCCTCGTCCAGTCCCGCCTCATTCAGGACTATGACGTGGACTCGGCCGGTGTGACCAGCGAAGTGACCGCGCTTCGGACCGTACTCGCTCTCCGCGAGGCCGATGGCAGCCCCCACGCGGGCCGGATCAGCATCTGGGCCGATTCGCCCATCGAGGTGATGTTAAAGGGCAGCCGTTGCCAGCTCGGTCCCCAGAGTCCCACGACCTTCGACACCAACGCGCTCGGCCAGGTCAGCATCGGCCTTCCCATAAGCAACGCGCTTCGCGCGCCGGTGCTCAAGATCCAAGCCGACTTCATGCTGGAGGAAGAACGCATCGTCGTTCCCGTGGACCGGCAGCTCCACTTCAGGCTTTCGAAGTTGACTGGTTCCGATCTACGCGGCGGAGCTACGCCGGTGCTCGATCCCAGCCAGCATACAGAACAGCAGGCGGACGCCCTGGCCAGCGCCGTTGCCAACGTCATGAGCATGGCCGTCCAACAGGATATGCAGCCGGCTTATCCAGACATCACTCCCTCGCCCACCGGAAGGGCCACCGTGCGCTGTGGCGACGATCCGGACGCCCCCGAGCGCTTCAACTATTTACCCGTCGATATCCCCTGCCCGGCGTGCGACGAGAAGTCCGATGTCATCAAGTGCGCATACATGGAGAAGGACTCCGACATCGAGCGCACCGCTGTCTCCTTCTTCATGCCCGTGCCGTATTGGGAGTACGACCCGAGGAATCTGGCCTTCACGCCGATACCCGAGGCCCAGGCGCGCGCCCTGGGCCAAAAGGTCAGTGCCGCTGCCGGCAGCCTGGGCGACCTCTGGGATAAGTTCGTGAGCGGCGTACTCAACGTCGCGAAAGTCGTCGTCTCGATCGGTCAGGCGGTCGTCGAAGGCGTACAGGTCTTCATCAGCTACCTAGTCGATGGCGTCGAGCAATTCTTCAGCAAATGCATCACCACGCTGAACGATGCGGTCGATTTCGTCATCGGGATTTTCAAACAGGCTCAGATCGCAATCGAAAAAGTGATCGCGGCCATAAAGAGCCTGTTCGATTGGACCAACATCCGGCTTACTCACAAGGTGCTGAGCCGGTACCTGCAGCAGCTCGGCCAGTTTTCCGTGGACTCGGTCGTCGCGCTGGAGGCGTCCATCCATGATTACGCGGACAGCCTGCGGCAGCGGCTCGATGCTCAGTTCAGACAGTGGCTGGCCGGGCCCGGACAGTATAGCTTCTCGCAGGCCGGGTCCCCGGCGAACGACGCCTCGCCGGTCGACGTCCGGAGCGGCTATGTCCTAAACGCGGTCGCCGATAACCCGCCGCAAGACGCGCTGGTCGGGCAGAATCCGATCACCGCGACCCGGTGGGACTCCATCCTGGCGCAGGTCCAGGCCCAAGCGGGTACCGACCCGGCGGCGTTGCAGAGCCAGGTAGAAGGCCCGCTGGCGCTGCTTTTCAGCGACCCCCAGAGCTTTCTCCGCCAGTCCATCACGGTGATTCTGGAGGCGGTCCAGTCCGGTCTCAACACTGCCATCACGCTGATCGAAAATGTCGGCTGCGCGATTCTCGAGCTCCTCGCTGACGGCATCCGCTATGTCTTGGATCTGATGACGACCCGCATCGAGCTGCCCGTCATCACGTGGCTTTATGAAGAGGTTATGTGTCAGGGCGATGGCAGCAAGCTCACGATGCTCGACTTGATATGCCTGATCGCAGCGGTGCCGACCACGGTGGTCTACCAGATTGTCCGTGGCGCCCCGCCGTTCACGCAGGCAACCGTCGATCGATTCCTGACCATGCCCTACAGCGACTACGGGTTCCTCTCACCCCCGGGATCGGCACCCGCTGCCCGGCGCGCCGCCTCTGCAGACGACGAGATGTGGAAAGCCATCTCCTATTGTCTTGGTTTTATCTACTCGGGGGCGGTCGTCGTCGGGTATGGAGCGATGTTCTTGGTGGACGCGGCGGAGAGCGCGAAGCTTCCCTGGAAGCCGCTCTCCATCATGGTCTCCGCCTCGTTTGTCGCGCAGATCGCCGCCTGTCCCATGTTGGCGGGTCTGCATAAAGACAGCTCGGTGGCGCTGTGGGAGCAAGTGATCTGGTGGACGCAGTGGGTTCCGTTCACCTTCGACGTTGCGACGCTTGTCCTGAACAACCTCAACATCACCGGGCAAATGGCGACCGCCTGGATCCAAGACGGACTGTCGGATGTCCTTACGACCGGCTTTGGCATGTGGCACATATCGGGATTCGTCGTCCAGGGCGTCCTTGAGGGGGTGGCCGCCGATGGAGATCCCACGACCTTGGGAATGAGCGTTCTCAAGACGTTTCAAAATGTCGTCTCGGCGGCACCCGAGCTCGTGAAGGTACTGAAGCTGGAACCGAAGACCGCGGTCATCTCTCCCATCACTGATCTCGCCGCGATGACCTTCGTTTTCTATGTCAATACGTTCCGTGTGGTGTACAGCCTCTCGATGCATCTGCTGTACGACCCCAAATAGGAAGGCAAGCCCATGCTCACGAGCCCCTCCGGACGAACAGAACCCAGGGCCGAGACACCCGGCTTGCCGCGCGAGACATTCCAATCGCGGCTGGCGCGGTCCTGGGCTCTCCTTGACTCCGCGGCTCCCAGCCTGGGCACCCTGCCGGAAGCGCTGCGCCGGCGAGCTGTGGCGTTGCTCGGTCTTGCGCCGGGCGACGACTTCGCCGTCGCGGGAGGTCGCTCTTTGCTGAACGCCGATGGATCGCCGCTTCAGATCTGCTGGAGCGGCGATTGCTTTGGGAAACGACCGCGCATTTTGGCCGATCCGGCTTCACACATCGCGGAATCCGGAGCGCGCTATCAGCGGGCTCGCGCCGCGTTGGATGCCGCCCTGGCGAGCACGGGCTCGGCTGCGCTCCGCCCGCTGGTCGAGCGGCTGCTGTTCCACTGCGGCCCGAAGGGGGCGGCCGAGGCGAGCTGTTTTCCGGCGGGCGTCTTCTGGATCGGGGCGAGTCTCAAGGATCCGGGCTGTGCGGTCTATGTGGACGGCACGGCCTTTGCGATGCAGTGGGCCTGGGAACGCGCTGAGGCGCTGTTACAGGATATCCTTCCCGCTGACCACGAACGAACTTTATTGCTGCGCGCACTCCGCTCACAGGTAATCCTCGCCAGCGTTGGTCTTGAGGGATCCTCGCCCAAACGGGCGCGCCTCAAACTGTACCTCCGCTATAAGACTCCGAGCTCCTTTCAAAACCCCGGCATCCGACTCATGGAGTCACCCGCACTCCGGCAGGCGCTGGCCCTGCTTCTTCAGGACAGATCGGTCCGCACTTCCGGATTCTTCCTGGGTCTGGGCTTTGATCTCGCAAGCGGCCTGCTGTCGGACTTCAAAGTCGATGTGGCAGGCGACCAGCTCGGATACACGAGAGAACAGTGGACCTCGCTATTGCCCCGCCTCGAAGCCCGGCTCGGAGTGCGGGCGGCGCTCGCGGGGGAATGCCTGGCCGCGACAAATGCGCGGATTTCCTTTGTCGGCATCGGCACCGACAGCAATAACGACATGCGGCTGAATCTCTATCTGAAGCCAGGGACTCATGAAGACACCGCTACTTGATCCCATACGCCGCGCCATCGAATACCTGCTCGTACGCCAGCGGACCGATGGTGCCTGGTTGGATTACGCGTTGCCTGTAGGGGCCTCTGATCAGTGGGTCACCGCCTACGTCGCGGCGGCGCTGGTCCGGGTGCCGGCAGAGCTCCGGCCGCCTGCGCTTGGGCCGACGCTGGAGCGCGCCGCCCAGTGGCTGATTTGCCAGCGCAGCTACACCCGCGGGTGGGGCTACAACGGCACTACCGGAGCGGATGCCGACTCTACTGCGTACGCGATCGATTTCCTGCGTCTTCAGGGGCGTCGTGTCGCGTTTGAAGACATGGACTTTTTGCTAGAACACTGGCACCCCGCGGGGGGCGCGCGCACGTATCTCAGAACGGACGGATGGGGCCGCGATCATCCGGACGTAACCTGCCCCGTCTTTCGCGCCTTGCCCGCGGCCGAACAGCGTGAGCGCTTGCCCGCCTTGCTCGCGTACCTGCGCAGCATGCGGGACGAGTTCGGTTGCTGGCCCGCGTACTGGTGGCGTACGAGCTACTACAGCACCTACCTGTGTCTCGAGCTGCTCTATGAGCTCGGAATTCCTGAAGCGCAGCTCCTGCCACCCCCGCGCCCGGCCACGCACACGATGACTACCGCATTTGAGCTGGGCTTTGCGCTAGGGGCGCTCGCCCTCCGCGCCGATGCGCAAGCGTGGGGCCCGCACCTTGAAGCGCTGCTGCGTCTGCAGCAAAAGGATGGCGGCTTTGTTGGCGGGGCTAATCTGGGCGTCACGGATCCGGACTGTCATGAGCCCTGGAAAGATCGGAAGAGCGTCGTGTAGGGAAAGAGTGTCTTCGCCTGTGTA